>NZ_JAFMPQ010000019.1 GCF_020667845.1 Cognatishimia sp. F0-27 | reverse complement strand
CCCCCCGCTGTGCTGAGACCCGCCTTCGGCGTGACGGGCAGGCCCCCCGCTGTGCTGAGACCCGCCTTCGGCGTGACGGGCAAACCCCCCGCTGTCGTAACGCCCGCCTTCGGCATGAGGGGCAGGCCCCCCGCTGTCGTGACCTGCGTCAGCTGCGCCGTGAGCGCGCCCTGCGCGGCCCTGACCCGCGCGCGCCGCAGCACCATGCAGCCCACCGTGTTCCTGACCGGCACCGACCGCGTCACGCTCCGGCCCCGGGCGGCTCCGATGCCCATCTGCCGCAGCAGGCCCGTGCTCCGGGCCGTCGGCGACTCCGCTGCCCGGGGCCGGGGCGCGCGCCGCATCCCAGCCGGGCCGTTGATCCTTGCGTGACCCGGCCTCGGCACAGGGCGCCGCCGCGGCCTCCTCAATCGCCGACCAAAGCGCCACAGCCGGGCAACAGACCCCGTGCACGGGGCTCCACGCGCCCACGCCCGGAAGCGCTTTCGATCCGCGCACCGGCGCGGCATAGAGCCCCGCGGCCAAGGCCATCTGGGCCAGCGCGCCTTGTGCCGCCACCGCCCCGCCATTGTCACACAGATGCGCCAGCCGCCGCAGTGTCGAAACCGGCAGGGTCGACACCGCATCGAGCCGCGTGTCGGCCCGGCCGTCCGCCGGCAGCACCGCCAGCGCTATGCCCTTGCGCTCGGCCAGCGCCCGCACCTGCTGCAACCCGTACTCCCAGTAAGGCACCCCGCCGATCAACCGGATCAGGATCCCCTTCGCGCCCGAGAGCGTGTTTTCCACATAGGTGTCGACGGATAACGGATGGCGCAGCGCGGCAAGATTGGCCAGCCGCAGGCTCGGCATCCGCCCGTCTGGCCCGCCCCCCCTGTGCCAGCCCGCGCCAAACGCCCCGAGATCGCTATCCGAAAACGACAGCACCACAAGATCCGCCGGACTCTGTCCGAGGTCGGTCGGGGTCTCGGTCTCGTCCAGACCGTGGCTCTCGCGGAAGATCACATGCATAAGCGTGGTCCGGTCCGGCTGGCCGCGGCGCGGGTGCCACGAAGGGCACGCGCCGCGGCGTGTTGCGCTCTGTCTACTCGGCCGCCTCCGCGACCACGCCAAGCACCGCACGGATGGTCTGCGTGTCGATGTCGTCATGCTCGGCAATCACCACCAGACGGCCTTGGCGCGGCTCGTCAGGCTGCCAGAGCCGGTCGAACTGGTGGCGCACCCGCGCCCCGACCGCCTGCACCAGGAGCCGCATCGGCTTGCCCTGCACGGCGGCGTAGCCCTTCACGCGCAGGATGTTGTGCTCATTGGCCAGCCGCTCGATCGCGGCCACAAGATCGGCGGGATCCGCCAGCGCGGGAATGTCGACGACGATGCTCTCGAAATCCTCGTGATCGTGGTCATGCGGGCCGTCATGGTGGCTCGGACGCGCCTCCATGTCGTCCTCCGCCGCGGCCTCCAGCCCGAGGATCACGCGCGGATCCACAATCCCTTCGGCCACTTCCACCACCGGCAGCGGGCGCGGCGCTTCCGCGGCGATCACCGAGCGCGCCTTGGCAACGCCCTCCGGCCCCGCCAGGTCGGGCTTGGTGAGCAGGATGATATCGGCACAGCTGATCTGGTCCTCGAACACCTCCGACAGCGGCGTCTCGTGATCGAGGCTCTCGTCTGCCAGACGCTGCGCATCCACCGCCGCCACGTTCGGCGCAAACCGCCCGGCCGCGACCGCTTCGGCATCGGCCAGCGCGATCACGCCATCGACGGTGATCTTCGAGCGGATATCGGGCCAGTCGAACGCCTTCAGCAGCGGCTTCGGCAGGGCCAGCCCCGAGGTCTCGATCAGGATATGGTCGGGGCGCGGCTCCAGCGCCATCAGCGCCTCGATGGTCGGGATGAAATCATCCGCCACCGTGCAGCAGATGCAGCCATTGGCCAGCTCCATGATGTTCTCCGCCGGGCAATCCGGGATCGCGCAGCTCTTGAGGATCTCCCCGTCGACGCCCACATCGCCGAATTCGTTGACCACGATCGCGAGCCGCTTGCCGCCGGGGTTCTGCATCAGGTGGCGGATCAGCGTGGTCTTGCCCGAGCCGAGAAAGCCGGTGACGACGGTGACGGGAAGCTTGGCAAGATCGCTCATATCAGGAGTCCTCGAACAGGTTGGGGGCAGGGGGGGTGACCGGCGGCAGCCGCGCCGCACAATTGCGCTTGAAATGCTCCGGGCGCTGGCGCCACGGGATGATGCCATCGGCGGTGTCATGGTATTGCACCGCGCCGTCAAGGATCATCTGCGCATGCGCTGTTTCGTCCACATTGGCGAACACATAGGTCCACTTCCGATCTCCGCCGCGCAGCGCTACGGTGCACCCGAAATCGCAGTTCTGCAGGCATTCCACCGGCGTGATCCGCAAACCGTCCGGTGTGCCGATCCCGGTCAGCGCCTCGTAAAGCGCCGCGCCGGGGCGGCGATCGTCCTCGGGGATCTCGCGTCCGCGTCTGCATTTCACACAGACCAACAGCTCGGTCTGCTCTTGCGCGGGCGCGCGGGTGGTGGTCATGGCTTCGGTCCCATCTGGCATGGCGCGTGGGTCCGATGGCGGGGCAACGCCGCATCCCGCGGCGCGCAATCCGACACCGGGACACCCCGCCCGGTCGCATTTCTCTCGCGCTGGCAGGTCTCCCGGCTTCCGAATCTCGGGCGGATGCCCGGCGGCCGCCCTGCCTTCCCGACCCGGTTGGATCAGTGGCCCTGAGCGTCCTTTTCGGTCACGGTCGCGGGGGCGGCTGCGCTTGACCGTGAATTCACGGCTGCACATTCCCTTTTCACCTGTTTACACAGGCACCAGCTCGGGCAAACCCTCGTCCGAAATCCGAAACCTTGTCAAGACAGAGGAATGTCACATGACCGAGGATATCAACGCCCGCCACGCGGAGAAAATGCGCAAGATCAAGGCCGCGCGCGACAAGATGATGGAAACCAAGACCGAGGAAAAAGGCCTCATCATGGTGCATACCGGATCGGGGAAGGGCAAATCCTCCTCCGGCTTCGGCATGATCATGCGCTGCATCGCCCATGGCATGCCCTGCGCGGTGGTGCAGTTCATCAAGGGCAACTGGGTCACGGGCGAAAAGATGTTCCTGCGCGACCGTTTCGCCGAGGAATGCCGGTTTTTCGTGTCCGGCGAAGGCTTCACATGGGAGACGCAAGACCGCGAGCGCGACATCGCCGCGGCGCAGAACGGCTGGAAGATCGCCCGCGAACAGATCCTCGACCCGGACATCCAGTTCGTGCTGCTCGACGAGATCAACATCGCGCTGCGCTACGATTATCTCGATATCGACGAGGTGGTGGACTTCCTGCTGACGCAGAAACCGGCCATGACCCATGTCTGCCTGACCGGGCGCAACGCCAAGCCCGAGCTGATCGAAGCCGCCGATCTCGTGACCGAGATGACGCTGATCAAGCACCCGTTCCGCGACGGAATCAAGGCCCAGAAAGGGGTCGAGATGTGATGTTCAACGCCGACCTGAATGCGGCGACGGAGCGTCACCGCGAAGTCTACGGTTTCTACGAGAAGCTCTACACGGCGATCGACCTTGTCGCAGCCCTCTGTTTCGTGGTCGGCTCTTGGATGTTCTTTTATGAAAGCCTCCAGATCCCGGCCACGTGGTTCTTCCTCATCGGCTCCGTGTTCTTCGCCGCGCGCCCGGCCTCGCGCTTCGCGCGCGAATACCACCTCGCGCGTCTTCCGCTGCCCGGCGACGCCGATCCGGACAAGGACCCCTCATGACCCACATGACCCGCGCCCCTGCCACCCCGAACCGCCGCAGCTGACCCGCCCTATGTTGCGCAAGACCAAGCCGAAAAACCGGACAGCTCCATGATGATTGCACATCTCCCCGCCGGGTATCTCCTTGCCACTGGGCTTGATGGCCGCGTCGCGACCCTTGCGTTCTGGGGTGTTCTTTTTGGAAGCATCGCGCCCGATCTGGATATGCTGTGGTTCTTTTTCGTCGATCAGGGCGCGTCGCACCATCACGGATACATCACCCACCGTCCTGCATTCTGGTTGTTTGTGCTGCTGGCCGGAGTGGTGACGCGCAACCGCTTTATTGCGGGCGCGGGCGTCGGCGCTCTCTTCCATTTGCTGCTCGACAGCATCGTCGGTGAAATCGCTTGGGCCTGGCCGATCTCCGATGCGACATGGCCGCTTGTCATTGTGCCTGCCACCCAGAATCACTGGATTCTGTCGTTCCTGTTCCACTGGACCTTTCTGGTGGAGCTTGTGGTATTGGCTTGCGCTGCCCTTGTGTTCATCAGTCGAAGACGGGTCCGATGAGTAAGCCGTCGCAACCCGCAACCCTCGTCACCTACCGCATCACTCCGCGCCGCGCAGTGGCTGTGCCGCGCTTGCGTATCGCGCTGTTCACCGATCTGCACGCCTGCACCCGCGTCATGGAAGGGCCGCGCATCGACGCGCTGGTGGACCAGACCAACGCGCTCGGCGCGGATATGATCTTGCTGTTGGGGGACTATTCCGGGCATCTCTTCGGGTGCAAACCGCTGGAGCCTGCGGATGTGGCCGCGCGGCTGGCCCGGCTCACCGCCCCTTCGGGGGTGTTCGCAGTTTTCGGCAATCACGACTGGCGTGACGACCCCGGCGCGATTGCAACGCTCAGCCCGACCGTCTGGCATTCCGCTTTTGACGCGGCGGGGATTGCCACGCTGAACAATGCCACCACGGCGCTCACGCATGACGGCATCCCCTTCACCCTCGCCGGTCTTGACAGCCAGCGCGTCGCCAAGCCGTTCTGGGGCAAGGAATGGACCGGGGCCGACGATCTGCCGGCGGTTGCCGCCGCGCTTGATCCGGAGCGCTTCACCCTTCTGATGGCGCATGAGCCCGACATTTTCCCCGAACTGCCCGGTCATGTGGACCTCACCGTCTGCGGCCATACCCATGGCGGCCAGATCGCGCCATTTGGCAAACCGCTCGTGGTGCCGTCGCGGTTCGGCACGCGCTACGCGTATGGGCGGTTTGTGTCCGGCACGCGGCAGATGGTCGTGTCCGGCGGTCTGGGCTACACCGATATTCCGGTGCGGATCGGTCGCCCGCCTGAAATCACGCTGCTGGACATCGCCGGGTCGGCGGTCGGCGCGGCGGAGGCGCAGACGTGAGCCGCCGCATCCCTTTTGCATCGCGCATGCGCATGGGTTGTGCATGGAATGTGCATGATTTGTGCATCCGCATTTTTGCACAAGAAGCCGCTTTGAGCTGCGCTTCAGTGCACGCGTTCACAAATTTCCACAAGAGGAGCACCCCATGAGTCGCGCGGTGATGCTTCAGGGCACAGGCTCCAATGTGGGCAAATCCATGCTCGTCGCCGGGCTCTGTCGGGCGGTGCGGCGGCGGGGACTGTCGGTCGCGCCGTTCAAGCCACAGAACATGTCGAACAACGCCGCCGTCACCCCCGACGGCGCCGAGATCGGCCGCGCGCAGGCGCTTCAGGCGCGTGCCTGCGGCCTTGCGCCGAATGTGGACATGAACCCGATCCTGCTCAAGCCCGAAACCGATATCGGCTCGCAGGTTGTGGTGCAGGGCAAGCGTCTGGCGACCGTGCGCGCGCGCGAGTATGCGCGGCTCAAACCCACACTCATGGGCGCAGTTCTGGAAAGCTTCAACCGCTTGAAATCACGCCATGATCTGGTGATCGTCGAAGGCGCGGGCAGCCCGGCCGAGGTCAATCTGCGCGCGGGCGACATTGCCAATATGGGCTTTGCGGAGGCCGCGAATGTGCCTGTGATCCTGTGTGGTGACATCGACCGCGGCGGGGTCATTGCGCAGATCGTCGGCACCCAGGCGGTGCTCCCGCCCGATGATGCTGCGCGGATAAAAGGTTTTCTGATCAATAAGTTCCGTGGCGATCCCACACTCTTTGATGATGGCTACAAGATGATCGAGGCCAGAACCGGCTGGCCCGGATTCGGCGTCGCCCCGTGGTTCGCAGATGCCTGGCGGTTGCCCGCCGAAGACGCGCTCGACATCGCCACCGGCCCGAATCGTGGGGCGTTCCACATCGTCTGTCTGCGCCTGTCGCGGATCGCGAATTTCGACGATCTCGATCCGCTCGCTCAAGAGCCGGGCCTGCGCGTGACGATGCTCGCCCCCGGCCACCCAATCCCCGCCGATGCGGATCTCGTGATCCTGCCGGGCTCCAAATCCACGCGGGGGGATCTGGCGTTCTTGCGCGCGCAGGGCTGGGATATCGACCTCTTGGCCCATCATCGGCGCGGCGGGCGTGTTTTGGGAATCTGCGGGGGGTATCAGATGCTTGGCACCTCCGTTGCCGACCCGGAGGGGATCGAGGGCCCGGCTGGAGAGACCGCGGGGCTTGGGTTGCTTGATGTCGCCACCGTCATGGGCGGAGACAAGAGCCTGCGCGCGGTGGCCGCCCGTCATGTCGGGCTCGATTGCCCTTTTGAGGGGTATGAAATCCATATCGGGCGCACGACCGGACCCGATTGCGCGCGCCCCTTTGCCTTTGTTGGCGACGCCGCCGATGGCGCGGTTTCGCCCGATGGGCGCGTCGCTGGGAGCTACCTGCACGGCATGTTCGCGGATGACCGCTTTCGCACCGCGTGGCTGACGCAGATGCGCGCGCCGGTCTCCGACTTGGCCTATGAGGTTGGTGTCGAGACCGCCCTGGATGCGCTGGCGGACCATCTGGAGACGCATCTCGACGTTGCGGGCATCCTCTCTGTCGCGCGCTGATCGCTCACCGCGCCGACATCGCGTCGACGAGCTGTGGCCAGCGGTCTGACGGCGGCATGCCAAGGCGGATCCAGCTGGTCGAATAGGGGAAGATCCGGCTCCAGACGCGCCCATGCGCCAACGCGTCCTGTGCTGCGGCGGCGTCGGGCGTGTCATAGGTGCGAAAGAGCGTCGTGCCGCCCACGAGCCGCCACCCGCACGCCTCTGCCAGCGCATCCAGACGGGCGCTGTCGCGCTCCAGCCGCGCGATGGTGGCGCGCTGCCAATCGCCATCTGCAAGTGCATGCTGCGCAATCGCGATAGCCGGTCCCGAGACGGGCCACGGTCCGGCAAGCCCCGCGAGCCGGTCCGCAAGCGCCGGTCGCGCCAGCGCGAAACCGAGCCGGACCCCGGCAAGCCCGTAGAATTTTCCGAAGGAGCGCAGCACGACCACGTTGGGCAATGCGTCTCCGAGCAAAGGCGCAAGCGAGTGCGGCTCGGTCGGGTCCATGAAACTCTCGTCCACCACCAGCAGCCCCACCGTCGCCGCCAGCCTGCGCAGCGCATCGGCCGTGTAGAGCCGGCCATCGGGATTGTTCGGCGTCACAATCACCGCGATCTCCGCTCCGGCGCAGGCATCGGGCTGCGCCACCTCGTCAACCGGCCA
Source organism: Cognatishimia sp. F0-27 (assembly GCF_020667845.1). Lineage (GTDB taxonomy): Bacteria > Pseudomonadota > Alphaproteobacteria > Rhodobacterales > Rhodobacteraceae > JAFMPQ01. The sequence goes on along the minus strand of NZ_JAFMPQ010000019.1, from coordinate 89,425 downwards.
TCCTGCCATGCGCAGACAGGCGGCATGCTCGTTGTAGGTGGGTCCAAGCACAACCGCACGCCCGGTTGCCGGGCGCAGGAAGGGCACCATCTGGATCGCGCCTTGCGCGCCATGGGTGGCAACAATCGCGGCCTTGGTGCGGTAAGCGCGGCGGGCGGCGTCGATCAGCCCGGCCATGGCGGTTCTTGTTGGCAGATCTGCCCATGCGCTCTGCGGGATCTCGGGCACGGGATAGGGCTGCGGGTTGATGCCGGTCGACAGGTCCAGCCAGTCCGCCGCGGTGCCGCCATAGCGCTGCATCGCCTCGTCGAGATTGCCGCCGTGATCTTTTTCCATGGTTGTCATGGCGGTTTAGAACAACGCGAGCGCGGCCAGCGCAAGGGCACAAATCGCCATTGTGCGCCGGTAAAGCGCCAGCGCCCGGTCAATATCGCGTGGCTTGGGGTCGGGCGCCTCACCGTGAAGCCATGGCTCGTTGGCGATCGTATCGCCATAAAGCCGGGGCCCGGAAAGGCGGATGCCGAGCCCTGCGGCCATCGCGCCTTCCGGCCAGCCCGCATTGGGGGAGCGATGTCGCGGCGCGTCCCGGCGCATGACCGTGACCGCGTGGCGCATCCTGCGCCCCGAGGCGAGTGCAAAAAGCAGACCGGTCAGGCGCGCGGGCAGCCAGTTGGCAAGATCGTCGAGCCGGGCCGCGGCTTTTCCGAACGCCTCATAGCGGTCCGAGCGGTGACCGATCATCGAATCGAGCGTGTTGATCGCCTTGTACCCGGCCAAGCCCGGCAACCCCGCCACGACGCCCCAGAAAAGCGGCGCGATGATGCCGTCGGAGGTATTCTCGGCGAGGCTTTCGATGGCCGCGCGGGCGACACCGGCATCGTCGAGCCGGGCAGGATCGCGCCCCACGATCATGCTCACCGCGTGCCGCGCCGCCGGCAGATCTCCTGCCATCAGCGGTTTGGCGACCGCGGCCACGTGGTCATGCATCGCGCGCACTGCGATGAGCGGCCAGGCCAGGATGATGGCCAGCACATGCCCTGTCCAGGTGCTTGGCAACACGCTCTGTATCGCCCAAAGCGGCAGCAGCGCCGTGGCCAGCACAACCAGCGTCGTGGCCGCACCGCCTATGAGGCGCGCGCGTCGCGATCCGTGGTTCCAGCGCCGCTCCAGCCCCGCGATCAGGGCGCCGATCCACGTAACGGGATGGCCGATCCGCGCATAGAGCCGGGAGGGCCAGCCGATCACCCCATCGAGACAGGCGGCCCCCAGCATCACCAGAGCGAAGTTCATGATGACCGACCCCGCCGCGTCGGTCGCAGCGCCGTTCGCGCCGCGTCGCGCGATAGGTGCATATGGGGCCGCCCCACGTTCGGCTGTGCTTGGCGGTGCCCGGCGCTTGCGAGCGCGAACGGGCGTCTGGGCCTTGGGGGCTGCGTTTCTAGCCTGCGTTTTTGCGGCATCACGCGGCGCGCGGTCCGCTGGCGGGGCGCGGGAAGGGGAGGCTCATCGCACATCGCGCGCGGAAATCCGGGCGCGGCAAGGAGCCGCATCACGCTGATTAGACGACCTTTTTGGCGACATTCGCTTCGCTTTCCACTTTTCTTTCCCGGCAGAAAATGGTCTCCCACATGGCAATGGTAAAGTCGATACTCATCACCGGGGGCGCGCGGTCAGGCAAGTCCGCGCTTGCCGAACGCAGAGCGCTTCGGGCGACGGGACGTGCGGTATATATCGCAACGGCGCAGGATTACGGCACCGACCCCGAGATGACCAACCGGATTGCCGCCCATCAGGCGCGGCGAGGACCGGAATGGCGCAGCGTGGCCGCGCCGATCGATCTCAGTGGCGCGCTGAACGCGACGGACGAGGGAGACCCGCGGCTGGTTGATTGCCTAACTCTGTGGCTGACAAATCTCATGCTGGCGGATCAGGACTGGCGCGCCGAAACCGAGCGGCTTTTGACCACGCTGGCGGCGCAGAACAGTCTGGTGCTTTTTGTGACGAACGAGGTCGGTTCCGGGATCGTGCCGGAGAACCGGCTTGCCCGTGAATTCCGGGATGCGGCGGGATGGATGAACCAGACCGTTGGCGCCCGTTGTGACGAAATCTGGCTCGCGGTGGCTGGCCATCCTCTCAAGGTGAAACCCGATGACCCTTCTTTCTGATTGCACCTCTCTGGCGGATGTGGCCGCGCTGACGGCGTCCTTGCCCGCTGCGGACATGCAGGCTGCCCAGGCGGCCACCGACCGCCAGATGAGCCTGACCAAACCGCCCGGCGCATTGGGGCGCCTCGAAGACCTCGCCGTGTTCATGGCGTCCTGGCAGGGCACGGACCGGCCGCAGATCACGGAGGCGCAGGCGCTCGTCTTTGCGGGAAACCACGGCGTTTGCGCCCAGGGCGTGAACCCGTTTCCACAGGCGGTGACGGCCCAGATGGTGGCCAATTTCGAAGCGGGCGGTGCCGCCATCAACCAGCTCTGCGCGGTGTCCGGTGCAGCCTTGTCCGTCATCGCGCTGGATCTCGACAGGCCGACCGCCGATATCACCGAGGCCGATGCCATGTCTGCCGAAGACACGCTCGACGCGATGCGCCGGGGGGCCGAGGCGGTATCGCCCACGGCGCAGGTCATTGTGTTGGGCGAGATGGGGATCGGCAATTCCACCATCGCGGCCGCGCTGGGGCTTGCAGCCTTTGGCGGCACGGCCGCCGACTGGGTCGGTCGGGGCACCGGATCCGATGATGCGGGTGTGGCGCGCAAGGCCGATGTGGTTGCGCGCGCGGTCGCGCGGGCCGAAGGGCGCCGCGGCCTGGAGATGCTCGCGGCGTTGGGTGGGCGCGAACAGGCGGCGATCTGTGGCGCCGTGCTCGAGGCGCGCGCGCGGCGCATCCCCGTGATCCTTGATGGGTTCATCTGCACCGCCGCTGTGGCGCCGCTGCAAGATGCCGATCCCACGGCGCTGTTTCACTGTGTGGTCGGCCATGCCAGCCGCGAGCCGGGCCATCAGAAGCTGGTCGAGGCCATGCAGATGGACCCGATCCTGTCGCTGGACATGGCGCTGGGCGAAGGGTCGGGGGCTGCGCTCGCGCTCGGCGTGCTGCGTGCGGCGCTTGCCTGTCACAATGGTATGGCGACCTTTGCCGAAGCGGGTGTGTCCGACGCCTGAGGCGGATCTGAGCGGAATTGCGGGGGTGCGGAGCGGCCTGGGTCTGCGCAAGGCGCCCCGATCTCTTCAGCGCCCGCACGGGGGCGACCCGTCGCGGCACGCGCCTTTCCCGCGCCAAGCCCTTGCATGACAGCGAAAACCGCGCATCCTGTCCGGGGCAATCCGGAAAACAGGGCAAGGTGCGCGGCATGACAGAAACGCTCGACATGGCCATTCGCGGCGGCCGGATCGTGACGCCCGAGGGTATCGTCACCGGCGATCTCGGCATCCGCGACGGGAAGATCGTCGCACTCGGCGCGGTGGGCACCATCGCTGTCACGGAGATCGCCGCGCAGGGCCGCTGGGTCATGCCCGGTGGTGTGGACACCCATGCCCATATCGAACAGATGTCGGGCATGGGGCTCTGGAACGCCGACACGTTCGAGACGGCCACCCGTTCCGCCGCCATGGGAGGAACCACCACGGTGATCTCCTTTGCCGCGCAAGCCAGCGGGCAGTCGCTTGGCGACGCGGTGGCCGACTACACCGCGCGGGCGCAACGCGGCGCGATGATCGACCACGCGTTCCATATCACGATCACCGACACGTCTGTGGCAGAGTTCGAAGCGGATCTTGCGCGGCTCATCGCCTCGGGTCATCGATCGCTCAAGGTTTTCACGACCTACAACATCCAACTCGACGATGCGGATTTGCTGCGGGTTCTGGGGGCCGCGCGCGCGCATGGCGCCTTGATGTGCGTGCATGCGGAAAACGACGCGATCATCGCCCATGCGCGCGCGGCGCTCATCGCAGAGGGGCGTCTGAGCCCGCGCGATCACGCCCGCTCCCGACCGCGCGAGGCAGAGATCGAAGCCGTCACCCGCCTGTGCCATTTTGCCGAGTATCTCGATCAACCGATCATGCTTTTCCACATCTCGACAGCGGAGGCCGTGGCGGTGATCCGGGCGGCGCAGGCGCGTCGCGTTCCGGTCTGGGCAGAGACCTGTCCGCATTACCTTCTGATGACAGAGGACATTCTTGATCAGCCGGGGATGGCGGGCGCGAAATGGATGTGCTCGCCGCCGCAACGCACACGCGCCGACCAGGGGGCGCTGTGGCAGGCGCTGTCTGACGGGGTGCTGCACCTCGTCTCCTCCGATCATGCGCCTTATCGCTTCGATGAGACCGGCAAACTCGCCGCCGGACCGACGCCGGGATTTCCGGAGATTGCAAACGGCTTGCCAGGATTGGAGACACGCCTGCCGGTGCTTTTTGACGCCATGGTCAGTCGGCCGGGCGGGGCGGGGCCGGAGGCCTTCGCGGCGCTGACGGCCACGCAACCCGCCGCCATATACGGTCTCTCGGGCAAGGGCGCGATCGCGCCGGGTATGGATGCAGATCTTGTGATCTGGGATCCGGACCGGGAGGTGAGATACGGCCCGAACGATCTGCATGACAATGTCGGCTACAACCCCTGGGAGGGGCGGACAGTCGTCGGCTGGCCCGCGCAGGTTATTCTGCGCGGAGAAACGATCATGGCCGAGGGTGCGTTCCACGGCAGGCCGGGGCAGGGCCGGTGGGTCCCGCGTGCCGAAGCGCCCGCCCGCCCGCAGCCACCGGAGGCCCGCGCATGAGCCGTCCTGCTTTGGGCAACCAGCTTGCCATCACGTTCTTCTATTGCCGTGACCTCGACCGGGCGATGCGCTTTTACGAGGATGTTCTGGGGCTGACACTCGCCATCGATCAGGGGTGGTGCAAGATCTATGCCATCTGTGACGGGGCTCATGTGGGGCTGGTGGACGAGGCGCATGGCATGCACAAATGGGCCGCCGTCAAACCCGTGCAGCTGTGCATCCGCGTGCCGGATGTGGATGCATGGCATGCCTATGCCAAGGAGCGCGGGCTGGATGCGCTGTCGGAGCTCTTCGTGAACGAGGCGATCGGGATCCGCGCTTTTGTGTTCAACGACCCGGAGGGCTATCAGATCGAGATCCAGTCCGCGACGAGGCCGGGCGCATGAAGCCGCTGGTGATCCTCAATCCCAACTCATCGCAGACCGTGACCGACGGGATCGCGGCCTCCATTGCACCCTTCGAGCGTTTCGGCGTGCCGTTGCGTTGTCTGACGCTGGCCGAGGGGCCGCCGGGGATCGAGAGCCAGAAACAGGCGGATCTGACCATTGCGCCGATGCTGCGGCTGGCGGCGGACCAGACCGATGCGGGGGGCTACGTCATCGCCTGTTTCGGGGATCCGGGGCTGCACGCGCTGCGCGATCAGACGCGGCTGCCGGTGGTGGGCATTCAGGAGGCGGCGGTGATGACCGCCCTGACGCTGGGCCAGCGGTTCGGTGTCATTGCGATCCTTGCCGCGTCCATCCCACGGCATTTGCGGGCATTCGGAGCGATGGGGGTGCGCGATCGGCTGGCCGGGGATCGCGCGCTTGGACTGCCGGTTGCCGCGCTTGCGGATGCGGAGAGGAGCCTGGCCGCAATGATCGCGACCGGCAAGCGCCTGCGCGATGAGGACGGCGCCAATGTGCTGATCATGGGCTGTGCCGGGATGGCGCATTTCCGTGACCGGCTTGAAGACGCGATCGGTTTGCCGGTGGTCGAGCCTTGTCAGGCGGCCGTCGGGCAGGCGCTGAGCCTGATGGCAACCGGGCTGTCGCACCGCACGGAAAGGAACAACGATGCTTGATGAAACCGCCAAGGGCGTCTTTACCATCGCGGTGACGCCGTTCCTGCCCGACGGGGCGCTCGATTTCGACAGCATCGACCGTATGGTGGATGCCTATGGCGCGCGCGGCGCCACGGGACTGACCATTCTGGGCATGATGGGAGAAGCCGGCAAGCTCTCGGCAGATGAGGCGGTGGCTGTTGTGCGCCGGGTGACCGCGCGCGCCACGGTTCCGGTGGTGGTCGGGGTATCCGCGCCGGGATTTGCGGCCATGCGCGCGCTCAGCGCCGCTGCGATGGACGTAGGGGCCGCGGGAGTGATGGTGGCGCCGCCCTCCGGCCTGAAGACCGATGCGCAGATCCTCTCCTACTACCACGACACTGCCGAAACGCTGGGGCCGGTGCCCTTCGTGTTACAGGACTTCCCCTTGGCCACGGGGGTGCAGATCGCGCCGTCGGTCATCCTCAAGATCGTCGAGGATTGCCCGACTTGCGTGATGCTCAAGCATGAAGACTGGCCGGGGCTGGAGAAAATCTCGACCTTGCGCGCAGCTTCCAACGACGGTGCGCGCCGGATCTCGATCCTGTGCGGCAACGGGGGCCTGTATCTGCTCGAAGAGCTGATGCGCGGCGCCGATGGGGCGATGACCGGTTTCGGGTATCCGGAGATGATGGCGCAGGTTGTGCAGGCTTACACCGCGGGCGAAGAAACCCGCGCGCGTGACGTTTTCGACGCGTACATGCCCATGATCCGCTACGAGGCGCAGCCCGGTCTCGGTCTGGCGATCCGGAAGTATTCGCTTGCGCGGCAGGGGGTTATTGCCCATCCGACGCTGCGCAAACCCGGTGCCGGGCTATCGCGGGCGGCCATGGCAGAGATTGACGCGCTTGCGGACCGTCAGGCGCTCAAACTGCGGGCACTGGACCTGGCGCCGCCTCGGATGTGACAGGCTTTGCCGCTTCAAGATCTGCGGGACCTGCGTCGCCGGGGCGCATCGGTCGGCGGCTCAGCTTTGCGCCGCTTCCGCGCCAGATGGCGCCCGTCGGGCCGGATCACTTGCCGTAATAGTCCCGGAACCAAGCGACGAATTCAGCAATCCCGTCGCGCACATTCGTCGAGGGGCGATACCCGGTGAGCGATTGCAGCAGGCTTGTATCGGCCCAGGTCGCAGGCACATCGCCGGGTTGCATATCCATGTAGTTGCGCTTTGCCTCGATCCCCAGCTCCGCCTCGATCGCCTCGACGAAATCGAGCAGCCGCACCTTCTCCGAATTGCCGATATTGACCACGCGGAACGGGGCCACCGGGGACAGCGTGTCGTTCTCGGCGATGTTGTCGGGCGAGGCCGGGCGCTCGGGCACCGCATCCATCAGCAGGCGAATGCCGCGCACAAGGTCGTCGATATGGGTGAAATCGCGATACATCTCGCCATGGTTGTAGATATCGATTGGCCTGCCTTCGAGGATCGCATCGACGAATTTGAACAGCGCAAGATCAGGCCGCCCCCAGCTTCCATAGACCGTGAAGAAGCGGAACATCGTCGTCGGGATATCCCACAGATGCGCATAGGAATGCGCCATGCTCTCATTCGCCTTTTTGGTGGCGGCATAGATCGTCAGCTGCGCATCTGCCTTGTCTGTCTCCCGGAAGGGCATCTGCTCGTTCGCGCCGTAGACGGAGGAGGTCGACGCCATCAGCAGATGCTGGACCGCGTATTCGCGCGCGATTTCCATGACGTTGAAGGTGCCGACCACGTTGCTGTCGATATAGGCGCGCGGGTTCTCCAAAGAGTACCGAACCCCGGCCTGCGCGGCGAGATGCACGATCATGTCCGGCTGGACGTCGTCCGCCACACGGCGCAGGAGCGCGTCATCCTCAAGCATGCCTTCGGTGAATGCAAACCCTTCGGATTGCAGCAGGATCTGGGTGCGGCGCTGTTTGAGACGGACATCGTAGTAGTCTGTCATCCCGTCGAAACCGTGCACGGAAAAGCCATCGCGCAGGAGTTGCCGCGCAAGGTGGAAACCGATGAAGCCGGCCGTGCCGGTGATAAGGACCTTTTTCAAGCGCTGTTATCCTCGATCAAAACGACTGTGGCCGGGGTGGCCGTCTGCATGTCCGGGCCCGCGTCCCCATGCGCCCGGCGTTCGGCGGGCCTCTGCGGGACGGGCCATGCGTGACCGCGTTCATCGCGCGCCGTCGTCGGAATGCGGCGTCGCCCGGTGGGTCACGCGGGCGCTGCCGGGCCACTTTGGCTGGATGTGCCAGCCCGCCATGCAATTGTCCAGCATGGGATCGCGGCTGTGCTGTCGGTCGTGTGTGGCAGACCCCGCCAGGCATGGGGCTGTTCGCTGTCCCAGCGCCCATCTCCTTTTTTGCCGAACCCGAAGCCATGGGCGCCGCGTATCCCGTGACCGAGGCGCATCGGCACTGCCCGGCTTTCAGGCGCGAGCCGTGCCGCGGGCTCCGGCAAGGGGCGAGCGTGTGACAGAAGGTGACGGGCCGTGAGCATTGCATCCGCGCCACGCTCGTTTACTACAGTGCTGTTTTCCTGCTCCGAGGTCCCATGTCCGTTTCAATGCTTTCCACCTTCGTCAAACCCATGCATCCCGAGGGTCGGCGTTTCGTTGCCATTGCTGCCGTGTTGACCCTTGCCCTGTTCTGGGTCTGGGAGCCGCTGGGCTGGCTGGGCGCAGGCCTGACGGTCTGGGTCTATTACTTCTTCCGCGATCCAGAACGGGTCTCGCCGACCCGTGCCGATGTGATGGTGTCGCCCGCTGACGGGGTGGTCTCGCTTCTGGAACCCGCCGTGCCGCCGGCAGAGCTCGGGCTTGGGCCGGAGCCGCGCTTGCGCATCTCGGTCTTCATGTCGGTCTTCAACTGCCATGTGAACCGCCTGCCCACCGAGGGCCGGATCGAGACCGTGGCCTACCGTCCGGGCAAATTCCTCAACGCGTCGCTCGACAAGGCTTCCGAAGACAACGAGCGCAATGGCCTTCATGTGGTCCTGCCTGACGGGCGAAACTACGGCGTCGTTCAGATCGCCGGGCTGGTCGCACGCCGGATCCTGTGCTGGTCCGAGGCGGGGCAAACCCTGTCGCGGGGAGAGCGTTTTGGCCTGATCCGCTTTGGCTCGCGGCTCGATGTCTATTTGCCTGACGGCGCGACGACCACGGTGCGCATCGGCCAGACGATGGTTGCCGGCGAAACGGTGATTGCCGACCTCTCCGGCCAGCAGAACGAGGCGTAAGCATGACGCAAGAGCCGCGCGACACGGAGATCGGTTCGGAGCATCGATCGGTTTCGCTGCTCCTGCTCTTGCCGAACATGGTGACGCTGCTTGGCATGAGTCTCGGGCTGACCGCCATTCGGTTTGCCATCGAGGGGCGCTTTGCACTGGCTGTCTTTCTGATATTGCTCGCCGCGCTTGTCGATGGGCTCGACGGTCTGGTGGCGCGGCGGCTTGGTGCGGAATCGCCGATGGGCGCGCAGCTCGATTCGCTTTCGGATTTCCTTTGCTTTGGTGTGGCACCCGCCCTTGTCGTCTACCAGATGCATCTTTCGCAGGGATCCGGGATTGGCTGGGTGACTGTGCTGCTCTTCTCGGCCGCCGCCTGTTTGCGGCTGGCGCGCTTCAACGTCGCCAAGGGCGAAGCCGATCGCGAACCCGCCCCGAAAATGTATTTTGTCGGCGTGCCTGCGCCGTCGGGTGCGTCTTTGGCGCTCTTGCCGGTGTTCCTGACACTTGCCGGTGTTTTCGAGGCCGGATCGGCACCGTTTGGCGTGATGGTCTGGCTGTGCTTTGTCGGCGTGTTGATGATTTCGCGTCTGCGGACACCGTCGCCACGGGCCATCAAGGTTCCGCGCAGGCTCGCGGTCCTGATCCTCTGTGCCACGGTGATCGTGATCGGACTGCTCTTTACCCGCCCTTGGCTTTTGCTGGTGGTGCTCAACATGCTCTATCTCGGCGTGGTGTTGCAGGCGGTGCTGCGCCGGCGGGGCAGCGTATTTTTCTGACCCGAGCAGGGTGGAGCGGCTCTGTTCGGTCCCCGGTCTCGCCGACATTCGACATCCTGTCATGGCTGATACTCCCGCGCATGGCGGCGGCCGCGCAGGCGGTGCGGCGTGCCATTTGTGTGGACAGGTGACAGAAGGCACCGATTTGCGTTACCCTGACCGCATTCATGCCTATCGCGGAGGATTACATGCCGCACCGTTCTCGGACTATTTTTGCGAGCCTCGCCATTGCCCTCGCTGTCCTGGGGGGCTCGAACAGCGCGTCGGCCCAGGACGAAACGCGGGCCGATCTTTTGTCATTTGCGCAAGGCGCGCTTCCCATTGCGATCACCTCCACCGGGACGGATATGCGCGTCGGGATGGATCAGGCCCTTGCCATGATCGACGGGGACCATTCCGGCTTTGTGGCGCTGCGCAAACCCGCCACGCCGGAGGACGTGCTGGAGATCACCGTCTCGTTGCCGGCCCCCACCGTGTTTGACGGGTTCGCGGTGCCCAACATTCTGGAAACCCCCAGTCCCTCTCAGACCTTTTTCCGGGAGGTCACGGTGTTGGGTGCCTCCGAGGGGCCGGAGGGGCCGTTTGTTCCGTTGGCCGGTGCAGTGCTCGCGACCCATGACGAGAAGGGGCAGTTCACCGCGCTCGAGATGCGTTCTGAAAGGCCTGAGGTGCAATGGGTGCGCCTTCGGTTGCGGGGCGGGATCGACATCCAGCGCGACCAGACATTCATGGAGTTTTCCGAGATCATCGGGACCGGAACCCAGCGCGCGGCCCCCCTGTCCGAGACGTTTGGCGGTGTGTGGGGCGGGCGCGGCGTGAAAATGGAACTTGCACAGAATGGCGCCACGGTCAGCGGTTGTTATGATGGCAACGCCACGCTGACCGGCACGGTTACGGGGCCGATTCTGCGTGCCTTGGGGGCGGACAGCGCCGGGGTGCCGTCGCAATTCATCCTGATTGCCGATGCCGAAGGCGGATTCCGCGGTTTGCGGTCCAGCAATGGCGCTCCGTTCAAACCCTATGATGGCACACGCTCCGAGCAGCCACCCAAATGTCTGGAGCCAGAGGTTCCGACCCTGGGATGTGGCTCCGTCGTGCACGGGATCGGCTTTGACTTCGACAGCGCCGCCATCCGGCCGGAATCGAACCAGATCCTTGCCGATCTTCATGCAGGATTGCGGGCAAACGATGCGACCCGGATCGAGATTATCGGACACTCCTCCAGCGAGGGGGACGCGGCGTACAATCGTGCCCTGTCCGAACGCCGGGCACAATCGGTTGTGGCTGCGTTGGTGGCGCTGGGTCTCGATGCCGCGCGCCTCTCCGCCTCGGGGCGGGGGGAGGACGCACCGATTGCCAGCAACGCGGACGAGGCGGGCCGGTCACTGAACCGGCGGGTGGAAATCTCCTGCACGGGGTGAAACAGGATCGCGGGGGCCCGGTCGGGCCTGTTCCGCCGCCGGGCTACCCGACCCGGAGCTATCACACGGTGCTTGTGACACGGTGCTTGTGACGTGGTGCTTGTGACGTGGTGTTTGTGACACCGTGGCCACAGTGGCTGTCGATGCATGAAAAATCCGGTTAACCATGACTTAATTATGCCGCGATTTTGAGGTTCTTCGTTTTCGGAAAATAGAAGACGAGTGCGCAGCAGATCATGTTCCAGATCCCCGATAGCTGGTCGCCCCGTGTTTTGACGGGGCAGGAGACCTCCGACACACTCACCGGCACGGACGGTGAAGAGATCATCAACGGTCTCGCGGGCGATGACCTGCTGCTCGGGCTTGCCGGGATCGACAAGCTCAATGGCGGCGACGGAAACGACACGCTCCTTGGCGGCGAGGGGATCGGCATCCTGAACGGTGGTGCCGGGAACGATGTGATCGAAGGCGGTTCCGACCGGGACAGGCTTGCGGGCGGCGATGGTGACGACCGGCTTGCCGGGCACGACGCGGGCGATGTTCTGGCGGGCGGTGAAGGCAACGACTCGCTTGACGCAGGCGGCGGCGATGACCGCGCCGATGGCGGCCATGGCAACGACACGATCAAGGGTGATCTCGGCAACGATTGGGTCAATGGCGGACCGGGCAACGATCTGATTTTCGGAGACGATGGCAATGACCGCATGACCGGCGGCCATGACCATGACCGGCTTTTCGGCGGCGATGGCAATGACTGGATGGCCGGTGGCGCGGGCAATGACCTCGTGATCGGCGGCGCCGGAATCGACCGGATCTCCGGGGGCACCGGAGCGGATACGGTCAGCGGCGGTCCGGGTGATGATTGGGTGACCGGTGGAGACGGTGATGACAGCGTCAGCGGCAATGCCGGAGATGACCGGATCGAATCCGGCACCGGCAACGATACGGTGAGCGGCGGGGCCGGTCACGACCGGATCGCGGGCGGCGATGGTGACGACCGGATGCGCGCCAATTCCGGCGACGATACGATCTGGGCCGGGTCCGGCAATGACAGTGTGGATGCCGGGAGCGGCGATGACCTGTCTTCAGGGGGGGACGGTAACGACCTTCTGGAGGGGGGGGGCGGCTCCGACACCCTGCACGGCAGCGACGGCGACGACACCGTTGCCGGGGGCGGTGGCGCGGACAGCCTCACCGGCGGAAACGGGCGCGACCTGCTGACCGGCGGCAGTGCGTCCGACACGCTTTACGGGAGTGACGGGGCCGATACGGTCGATGGTGGATTTGGCAACGACCGTCTGTTTGGCGGCACCGGGGCCGACAGCGTTCTGGGCGGCTGGGGTGCGGACAGCATCTGGGCCGGTGCGGATGATGACAGCGTCGATGCCGGCGGCGGTCACGACCTTGTCTTTGGCGGGCAGGGCGCGGACAGGCTGATTGGCGGTTTCGGGCAGGATACCCTTTACGGCGGGGCCGGCAGCGACTGGATCGATGCGGGCGAAGGTGCCGACACTGTTCAGGGTGGCGATGGCAGCGATACCCTGTCGGGCGGCGATGGCAATGACAGCCTGAGCGGCAACAACAACAACGACCGGCTTTTCGGGGGCGATGGCTCCGATCGGCTCTTCGGGGATCGTGGCAACGATACGCTGGACGGCGGTGCGGGGCGCGATACGCTGGCGGGGGGTGATGGCAATGACAGCCTGACAGGCGGTGCGGAGGCCGATGCCTTTGTCTTTCGCTTCAACCGTGATCCCGGCCATGACCTCGTTGCGGATTTTGTGCCGGGCGAAGATCGGCTTGTGCTCGAAGGGGTGGCGCTTGACGCGCTGACCATTCTGCAAACCGCCAGCGGTGTCCTGATCGGACACGAGCAGGTCAGCGCGAACGATTGGGCGGCGAGCTCTTACCGCTATGCGGTGATGCTGGAGGGGGTCGACGTGTCGCGCCTGTCCGAAAGCGATTTCGACTTTCTTTGACGAGCATGCGCTGCCTGCGGGAGGGAACCCCCGGACCCGGTCGCCGTGAGGGGGCCACGCCCTCGGATCACGCGCGCAGCGCCTCCGGGGCAGCGGTCGCAACAGAGATGTCGCGCTTCATCTTGTCGGCCCGCAGGATGTAGTAGGAACTCCCCGCTTGAACAACCCTGAGATTGCCGGCTTCGGGCGGCAGGTAATTCACCGGCGCTTCATCGAGCATCCATGAATTCGAACTCGTGGAGGTAATCGTGCGATAGAAATGCTGTCGCTCGATCCATGAACTTCCCCGTGCGAGTTGCTCATCGAGCAGGAACACGGTGCCCCCGGTTTTGCAAACGCGGAACAGCTCGGCCAGCGCCTTGCTGCCCATGGCTTGCTGGTTGACGCCGCCAAAACTGGTGACCACGTCAAAGCTCTCGTCCTCGAAGGGCAGGGCGACGGCGTCGCCGACATGCAGGTCCAGCCCGGGGAATTTCGCGCGGCCTGCGGCGATCCCGTTCGGATTGGAATCAACCCCGACGGTTTGACCGCCGGCCTCCGCGATAGCATCGCTGATATGGGCCAGAAAGCTGCTGCCATCCCCGCATGCCACGTCGAGCACCTTGGGTGCGGGATGGGCAACGGCGGATTGCGCGATTGCTCGGCTCAAGGGACGGCGGCTGAATCCTTTCTGGATCTCGGGGTTGAAATGCTGGCGCGCACGGAACCAGCGGTCGACCTCCAGATCCATCAGAAAACCATAGATCATCAGCAAGCCGAGCGCTTGCCACCAAATACCTTCGGCCAGAAGAAGCAGCGCCGCACCACCGATCAGCAGGCCGAATTGCACGGCTTTTTGTGCGAGTGCCACCAGCATCATGCCCAAAAACACGACCGGCATCATGACATTGGAGCCAAAGGTGCGCGACACGGTCATGCGCGTGAGCTGGTACAGCGTCGGCAGGAAATGCAGCGCCAGAACCGCGGCAACCGCCCACCCGTGGCCCCAAAGCACCACGCAAAGCGCCAGGGCGACAAGCGTCCGCAGGGCAAGAAACTCCAGCGCCCATGTCCGTTTCGGAAAGCATTGCCAGAGCCAGTTATCCGGCTTGAACCCGTCGGGAAGCGCGTCCCCGGTCACGCGTCGCTGCAGGGCATCCATAAGGTTGATGCGGAATTCACGGGCCTTGCTTGTCGGTGCATCCATGGTCGTTCCCTTGTCTGACCTTTGCGTGGGGACCCGCAGGGTGTTTTGTTGATCCGCTTTTTGACCTGCCTTGGCACCTGAATGTCGAAAGCCGCTTTTGCGATGCCGATCCGCCAGAGCGCTGTGGGATTTTCGATCATCCCGATCTTTTCGACCCGGTCTCAGGCAAACCGGGTGACTTTGGGTCAACGCTACGGGGTTGTGCGGCCTTCTGTCAATGAAGAGTCCACAATTTTAGGATGATTAATATCTGGCCGCCACAGGTAGAGAATGAACAAACTTAGCGAGTATAAGTGAATAAAAATTGACGTTAAGGTTGTGCGTCTCTAAACGTGGATGACGTGCTTGCCGACGTTCGAATAGCGCTTGCGTGGTCTAAGTAATTGACGGTGTTGTATGTTTTTTCCCGATTCTCTCCCCGGCTCGATCTCTTGCCCCCGGCCTTTCTCCGAGATGGCTGAACCCTCCGCACTTGCACGTTTTACGTGTATCGAGGTGCCGCTGTCATGAATGTCCGGCCATCCCGATACACGGCGCCAGTGGGCGATGGGGTGGCCTTTCTCTTTCCGGGACAGGGGTTCCAATACGCCCAGATGGGCCGCGCGCTGTATGATGGGGAGCCGGGATTCCGTCGGACGATGGAGCGGCTCGACGCGCATCTCACGTCCGGCGGGCACCAATCGGTTCTGGAGCGTCTTTACGACGATGCCCTCGGCAAGGATGCGCCTTTTGATCAGACCGTCCTCACCCATCCCGCGATCTTCATGCTCGAGATTGCGCTGGCCGAAAGACTGATCGCCGCCGGCGTTGTTCCGCAGGCCGTCCTTGGCAGTTCGCTCGGCGAATGCGCCGCCGCCGTTGTCGCCGGAACGATCGGTGCAGAGGATATGCTTGATTGCGTCGCCGGAGCCGCGCAGGCGGTGGCCAAAGCCTGTCCGCCCGGACGCATGCTCGCGGTCATGGCAGGCGAGGCGCGCGTGGAGCGGCTTTGTCGGGAATGCAGTGGCGCGTTGACGCTTGCCGGCGTCCACGGGCCGGACAATGTGGTTGTGTCCGGGTCGCCCGATGCGATTGCAGAACTCGCAGGACAAGCCGCGACCTCCCGCATCGCCGCCATTGCCTTGCCGGTGACACATGCCTTTCACGGCCCCGGCATGGATCGCGCTGCGGCGGAGATCGACGCCATCTTTGCCGCCAAGTCGTTTGCCGCTCCGAAGATCCCGTGGATTTCCTGCCGGACAGGGCGCGTTGTCACCCGCGTCACGCCCGGGCATTTTGCAGCGGTCGGACGCGACAGGATCCGATTTGTCGAGGCTGCCACGCAATTGACGGAGCTGCCGGGGCTACAGGCGCTCGTCGACCTTGGGCCATCGGGGAGCCAGGCCACTTTGGTGCGGCAGGCGGTAGCGTTGCCGGCCACCGTGGTCGGCCATGCCATTCTCTCTCCCTACGCGTCCGGGGATGCGGAACTTCACAATCTGCGCCGTGTAGAGACCGCACTCACCATG
This sequence comes from Cognatishimia sp. F0-27, assembly GCF_020667845.1. GTDB lineage: Bacteria > Pseudomonadota > Alphaproteobacteria > Rhodobacterales > Rhodobacteraceae > JAFMPQ01. The sequence goes on along the minus strand of NZ_JAFMPQ010000019.1, from coordinate 73,494 downwards.
ACCACCGACGCGAGCGCATCCGTGCCGCTTGCGGCCCCCGCCGCGCCACGTGTCGACGAACCAGCGCCCGCAAAGAGGCGCGCGGTGGTTTTCGCCGGGCAAGGGGCGCAGATCCGGGGTATGGGCGAGGCATTGTTTGCACGCTACCAGGAGCAGACGGCCGAGGCCGACGACATTCTGGGATATTCCATCGCCGCGCTTTGCCGCGACGATCCCGATGGGCGCCTGCGCGACACGCGTTATACCCAGCCCGCGCTCTTTGTGGTCAACGCTCTGGCCTATCGCGCACATCTCGAAAGCGCCGATCCGCCGGACATGCTCGCGGGGCATTCCCTCGGCGAGTTGAATGCGCTTGTGGCCGGCGGCGCGTTTGATTTTGCGACCGGGTTGAAGATCGTGAAAACCCGTGGCGCGCTGATGGGCGATGCGCCGGCGGGCGCGATGTCCGCCGTTCTCGGTCTGGGCCGCGATGTCATCACGCAGGTTCTGGCAGCGCAGGGTCTCGATGCGGTGGACCTCGCAAATATCAACACCCCATCCCAGCTGGTGATTTCCGGCGACGCGGCCCAGGTCGCCGCCGCCCGAGACCCTCTCGAGCGTGCCGGGGCCAAGGCCGTCATTGCGCTTCCGGTGGGGGGCGCGTTCCATTCGCGGCTGATGCGTCCGGCGGAAGAAGCTTTTGCGCAGGCTGTGGCCAGCCATCGGATCGGCGCCCCGGTGATCCCGGTTCTGTCCAATGTCACCGGTCGTCCGCATGGCCCGGACAGCGTCGCCTTTGGCATGGTGCGGCTGGTTTCGCGCCCGGTGGATTGGGTCGGCTGCGTGGAGCACATGCTCGAAGCCGGCGTCGATACGTTCACCGAAATCGCGCCCAAGCCTGTTCTTGCGAACATGATTGCGGAGACCCGCGCAAGCTGGACCCCGCGCCCCGCGAAGCGGGATCGGCCAGAGACGCCCTCGACGGCAACGGTGCGCGTCGATGAAGCTGAAGCCGCAACGCCGCCCAATCCCGCACCGTCAGACGCAAGCCGCGCGGCGCCACTGGCGCTTGCTGAGGATGCTGACAAAACGGCCCCCGCTCCGGCGCAGCCCGTGGCCGAGCGCGTCGCCATCAGCCCCGCCCCGGCAATCCGTCGGGGCCTTGGCTTCGCAGCGGAAACGCTTGGGTCAGCCGCATTCCGAACGGCGCATAACACCCGCTACGCGCATATCTGCGGGGCGATGGTGCATGGTATTGCGAGCGTGCCCTGGGTGGTGGCCTGCGCCAGAGCGGGCATCCTGTCCTTCTTTGGCTCGGGCGGGCTGTCTCCGGAGCGCGTCGAACAGGCCATTCTCGATCTGCAAAAACAGCTGGATCGCGACGCGCCCTGGGGCATGAACCTGCTGAACGGATCCAACGAGGCGGCCAATGTCGCGCTGTTTCTCAAACACGGTGTGCGCCGGATCGAGGCTTCCGCCTATGTGCGCATTTCGAAGGACCTTGTGCGCTACCGCCTCAGCGGACTTCAGCGCGACGGTGGCGCCATCCACATCGTCAACCGCATCGTGGCCAAGCTCTCGCGACCCGAAGTGGCCATCGCGTTTCTCAGCCCGCCCCCGGCGGAGCTTGTGGCCGAGCTTCTGCGGGAGGGCGGGATCGGCCCGGAGGAGGCGGCCTTGGCCGCGCATATCCCGATGGCTGACGACATCACCGTGGAAGCCGATTCCGGAGGACATACGGATCAGGGGGTTGCCGCGGTGTTGATCCCCGCGATCTGTCGCCTGCGTGATCGCATCCGCAGCGAACAGGGCTACGCCGCCTCTGTGCGCATCGGGGCCGGTGGCGGGATCGGCACGCCCGAGGCGGCGGCATCCGCGCTGATGCTGGGCGCCGAATATCTGGTGACCGGCTCCATCAACCAATGCACACGCGAGGCCGGAACCTCGGATCTCGTCAAACAGATGCTGGCAGAAGCGGAGGTGCAGGACACCGCCTATGCGCCAGCCGGTGACATGTTCGAGATCGGCGCGCGGGTACAGGTTCTGCGCCGCGGGGTGTTCTTTCCGGCGCGCGCCAACCGCCTGTTCGAACTCTACATGCGCCACGACTGTCTTGAGGATATCGACGCCCGCTCGCGTCAGCAGATCGAGGACAAGTATTTCCAGCGCAGTTTCGACTCGGTCTGGAAGGAATGCTGCGACTACTGGCCACCGGAGGCCATAGCCCATGCCGAGCGCGTGCCGAAACAGAAGATGGCCTATGTCTTCCGGTGGTATTTTGGCCTCTCGGGGCGCCTCGCCCTGCAAGGCGTCGCGGCGCGCAAAGTCGATTTCCAGATCCACTGCGGCCGGTCCATGGGCGCGTTCAACCAGTGGATCCGTGGCGAGCCGCTGGAAGACTGGCGGGCCCGAACGGTCTCGGCGGTCACCCTTCGGCTGCTCGAAGGCACTGCACAGAAACTCGAAACCGCGATTACCCGCCTCATTCCGGAGCCTGCCCATGCCTGATGCCTCGCCCCAAGCCCTCAAGATCCGCGCCTATGTCGAAGACCAGTTCCTTGTTCAGCATGGCGTTGATTTCGAGGATGACACCAACCTGTTCGAAGCCGGTATCATGGACAGTTTCGGCTATGTGCAGCTTGTGGAGTTCCTGCAAACCGAGTTCGGCGTCGCGTTTGATGATGATGCCATCCTCGGCAACGTCATGGTGTCTCTGGAGCGCATGGTTGAGTGCCTGCAACAGAGTGCTGGCACCATGCCCGTGACTGGCTGAGCCATGTGCGGGATCGTTGGATCGCTTTCATTGTCACAACCCACGCCGGATCCCGAAACGCTCGTGGCGATGCTTGGACGGATCGGGCATCGCGGCCCGGATGAGGCTGGATACGCCATCGACGACGGCGCGGCGCTTGGAAATGTCCGGCTCAGCATCCTCGATCTGGCCCATGGCCAACAGCCCATGGCGGATGCGCAGGACCGCTTCTGGATCACCTATAATGGCGAGATCTACAATTACATCGAACTGCGCGATGCGCTCATTGATGAGGGCGCGCGTTTCCGCACCACATGTGACACGGAGGTGCTTCTGGCCGCCTGGCGCCATTGGGGCGTGGACTGCCTGTCGCGGTTGAACGGCTCTTTTGCCTTTGCCCTGTGGGACCGTGAAACCCGCGAGCTTGTGCTGGCGCGCGACCGGTTCGGCAAGCGTCCTCTGTTCTGGATGCGCCATCACGGGCGGCTCTGGTTTGCGTCAGAAATGAAAGCCTTTCTCGAGGTGCCGGGGTTCCGTTTCTCTCCGGACCGCGCCCAGATCGCATCAATCCTTGCCTGCTGGACCCCGCTGCCCGAACAGACAGCGTGGCAAGGCGTGCGGGCCTTGCCGATGGGGCATGTCATGCGCCTGCGCCCGGATGCGCAAGTCACCTGTGAACCCTATGCCGCGCTCGATTTCGAAACCGATGCAACGGTGGCGCATGTCGACGACGCGGTTGCGCTGATCCGCGCGCGGGTGCGGCAGGCCGTGACCATGCGGCTGCGCAGTGATGTGCCGGTTGGGGTCTATCTCAGCGGTGGTCTGGACAGTGCCATCGTTGCGCAGATCGCCGCAGAACACAGCGGCTATCCGCTCTCGACCTTTTCGGTGGAATTCGAGGATGCCCATCTCGACGAGGCACCATACCAGAAGCTGATGTCGGACCGGCTGGACAGCACCCATGAAGCCCTGCGCATCACGCCGCGGGATGTCTGCGATGCCTTTCCCGCCGCGCTCTATCACGCCGAGGTTCCGGTTTTCCGCACGGCTTTTGTCCCGATGTATCTGTTGTCGCGCCGCGTGCAGGGCGCCGGGATCAAGACCGTTCTGAGCGGCGAGGGCGCCGACGAGGTATTCCTTGGCTACAGCCTGTTTCGCGAGGTCTTGTTGCGCCGCACATGGGACACGCTTTCACCCGAAGAGCGCAAGACAAGGATCGCCGGTCTGAACCCCTATCTGGGGCATTTCAGCGACGCGACCCATGGCCCGCTCATGGGACTCTATCAGAACTATCTCAAGGAAAGCCTGCCGGGACTGTTCTCGCACGAGATCCGGTTTCAGAACGGCCGGTTCGCCTTGCGCCTTCTGGCGGGTGAAACCGAAGACGCGTTCGCGCCGCTTGTGGCGCTGGCCGCCGATGCGCCGGAATTTGACGGTCTGACCCCGGTGGAAAAGGCCCAGTGGCTGGAATTCAAGACACTGCTGTCGGGCTATCTGCTGTCGACCCAGGGAGAGCGCATGGGGCTGGCTCACAGCGTTGAAAACCGCTGCCCGTTCCTCGATCCCTCCGTGGTGCGGCTGGCCCGGGCGGTGAACCTGCGTTTTGACGGGGGCTGGACGGAAAAAGGGTTGCTCAAGCAGGCTTTCCCAGAGGTGCCCACCGAAATCCTGAACCGGCACAAGCACCCGTATCGCGCGCCGGATTCCGCGTCCTTTGTTGCCGAACGACCCGACTACATGGAGCTTTTGCTGTCCGAGGCCGAGCTTGCCAAGGATCCGCTGATCGATACGCGGTTTGCCACCGCGCTGGTGCGCAAGATCACGACGCAGCCACCCGAGCGGATCAGCGTGCGCGAAAACCAGGCCTTCGTCTACCTTCTCTCGCACAGCCTGCTGCAACGCCAGTTCGCCGAACGCAGCGCACGCCCGGTGGCAGTGACCTCGGACGTGCGGGCGCGCTTGACTGTGGCCCGCGACGAGCGGTGCATGGCATGAGCGCGCGCGCAGAGCCTGTTGCCGTCATCGGGCTCGCATTGCGGCTTCCCGGCGCGGAAACGCTCGATGCTCTCTGGTCGATCCTGTCCTCCGGCAGGTCGATGATCACGCCGCTGCCCGAGATGCGGCGCAGCGCCGGGTTTGACCCGGACACGCAATACTGGGGTGGTTTTGTCGACGAGGCGGACGGGTTCGACCCTGCATTCTTTGGGATTTCGCCGCGCGAAGCCAAGGCGATGGACCCGCAGCAGCGGTTCCTGCTGGACCTGTCCTGGAACGCGATCGAGGATGCGGGTCTCACGCCGGCACAGCTCAAAGGACCGCGCACCGGCGTGTTCATGGGCTGTTGTCACTGGGACTACATGGAGATGATGGGACGGCGGGCCGCACCCGCTGACCCCTACATGCCCACCGGTATCGCGCCTTCGATCCTCGCCAACCGGGTGTCGTACCAATTCGATTTTTCCGGGCCGAGCGTGGTTAATGATACCGCTTGTTCAAGCGCTCTGGTCGCGCTGCACCAGGCAACGCAGGCGCTTCAGCACGGGCAATGCGATGCGGCTCTTGCAGGCGCGGCCAACCTGATCTGGTCGCCGGACCACTTCGAAGCGTTCACCCGCAACGGCATGTTGTCGAAGACCGGCCAGTCGCGGGCGTTCGATGCGGCGGCAAACGGCTATGTGCGCGGCGAAGGCGCGGTGGTCGTGCTGCTCAAGAGGGTCCGCGATGCGCAGGCGGATGGCGATCCGATCCACGCCCTGATCCGCGCCACGGGCATCAACCATGGCGGGCGTTCAGGCGGGCTGACGGTGACCAACCCGCAGGCACAGGCCGATCTCATGGCCGATGTCTGGACGCGCGCCGGTCTTGGTCCGGATGTCGTGGATTTCGTCGAGGCGCATGGCACCGGCACCCCGGTCGGTGATCCGATCGAGATCGTCGGGCTCAAGCGCGCGCTTGCGGCGATGACGGGGACCAACACCGCGCCGCTCCCGGAAGGTCATGTCTGCGTCGGATCGATCAAGACCAATATCGGGCATCTCGAAGGGGCGGCGGGGCTTGCCGGGCTGGCCAAGATCATCGCCGCGTTCAAGGCCGGACGCATCCCCGCCAACGCAGGGTTTGATCGGCCAAACCCGCTGTTGCGTCTCGCCGGCGCGCCGATCCGCATTGCGGACAAGGCGCAGGGCTGGCCCGACAGGGGCCGGGCGCGGCGTGCCGCTGTCAGCTCGTTCGGATTTGGTGGCACCAACGCCCATGCGGTTCTTGAAGACCGACCGCCGCGCGCCAGACTGCCGAAGGCGCGCGCATCCCAGATCGTGCCGATTTCGGCCCGTGACGAACGCGCGCTCCGGGCGCGGGCCGCGGCGCTTGCGACCGCGCTCGACGATTTGCCGGCCCGCGCGCTGCGGGCGGTGGCCTGGACGCTTCAGACCGGTCGCGAGGCGATGCCGCATCGGGCCGCGATCCTGTGCGCCGACATGGGCACACTTGTCACTGCCCTGAACGACATCGCCGAAGGGCGCGCCAATCCGCATGTCCACGCGGATGTGGCGGATGAGGCCGTGGCCGCGCCAGACGTCAAGAAATGCGCCAAATGGTTGGAAAAGGGCAAAATCGCCAAGCTCGCGCGGGTCTGGGCAGGCGGAGCCGTGATTGACTGGACCCTGTTCGGACCCGCCGCACCCCGGCTGCATCTGCCCGGCTACACGTTCGACCGTCAGCGCCACTGGTTTGATGCCGGACCGGCCGAGCCGGATCTTGCCGTCACCAACCGCTCGTCCATGCGCCATGCACGCTTCACTGTCTCGGTGCCGCGCAGCCATCCGCTTTTGCGCGATCACCAGATCGGCGGTCAGGCCGTGTTGCCCGGGACGGCCATCCTCGAAGCCATGCGCCGCGTCACGGAAGACGCGCTTCCGGGTGACAATCCGGTGATGCTTGAGACGGTGATCTGGCAACGCGCCGTGGTCGCGGACAAGCAGGGTATCATGCTCGATATCGACGTCTCGGAGCAGTCTCCGGCACCGGCCTTCGAGCTCCGCACCGGCGATGGCGCAGTTTGTGCTAAGGGCCGGTTGGCGCGCCAAGACGCGATGCCCGAACCGCTTGCGGGGCCCGGCCCCACGACCTCCGAGATCGATATTCCGCGCTGCTATCGCCGATTGCAGGCCGCAGGCATCGTCCATGGTGCGGCATTTCTGGCCTTGTCCGGCGGGCAAGCGGAGGCGGAGCGCGCAGAGGTCACCCTGTCGCTGCCGACAATCGCGGGTCCAGCACAGAGCCGCGCGGGGCAGGCGATCTTGCTCGACGCGGCCATTCAGGGAGTTGCGGCGCTCGAAACCGGGGAGGCTCTGGGCGTGCCCTTCTCGGTGGATCGCGTGTTTTACCGGGTGCCCCTGTCCGAACCGGCCCGCGCGGTGATCGTGCGGCGGGGACCGCAGTGCTTTGACATCGACATTCTGTGCACCGACGGGCGCGTCGCCGCCGCGCTTCGAGGGCTGCACACCCGAGAGATTGACCAGACGCGTCAGCAGGATGACCAGATTGTCCTCGCTGTGCCGCGCTGGGAGGCCGATCCCGCTGAAAGGCAGAGCGGGATGCCGCCGTTTGACGCGGTCTTCTGCGCCGTGCCCGGTCCATCCCCCGGTCTTGACGTCGACTGGCAAACCACGCGCGCCGCTCGCAAGGCCGTGCTTGGCGTTCCGGTGATCCCGCTGGTCACGGGTGTGGATGTGAGTGCGGCGAAGCGGCTTTCGCGCCTGTGCCAGGCGCTTCTCGGGCGGTTCGCGAATCCGGCGCAGGCACCGGCCCGCAGCCTGGTGATTCTGCCGGTCGACGATGCGGTCGCGCGCGGGGTATCGGCCTTCCTTCAGAGCATCGCGCGAGAAAACCCAAGGCTGTCCTTCCGCGTCATCGAGAGCCAGGAACGCGATCTCGAGGCGCTCGTGCAGAGAGAGACGGGGATCAGCGGCGCAGAGGACGCACGCATGACCTCCGACGGGGTGCGCCTGGTGCGACGTCTGGAGGTGCGGGCGCTGCCGGCCGCGGCTGCACTCCGGGCCTGGGCACCGCGCGGGGTATACTGGGTGACCGGCGGGGCTGGCGGCTTGGGCGGCATGCTTGCGGCGCGCCTGTTGGACATGGGCGCATCGACAGTCGTGCTGTCGAGCCGCTCCGCGCCAGAGACCGCGCAACACGACCAGCGCATCGTCGATTGGCCCTGCGACGTGACCAACGCCAAGGCCCTGCGCAAGATCCGCAAGCGGATCGAAACGCGGCACGGCCCGCTGCGCGGCGTGATCCATGCCGCGGGGGTGCTCCGGGATGGCCTTGTCAGCACCAAGACAGAGGACGTTCTGGCCTCTGTTCTGGCACCGAAGACCGCCGGGCTGGAGGCGCTTGATGCGGCGACGCGCAAATGCCGACTGGACCTGTTCTGCGCGTTTTCATCCATCGCGGCGGTTCACGGCGCGCTTGGGCAATCCGATTATGCGGCAGCAAACGCGTTCATGGATGGCTGGATGGCCGGACGGGTAGCAGCCTGTGACCGTGGCCTGCGCCATGGCAAGAGCCTGAGTATCAACTGGCCGCTCTGGGCCGACGGCGGCATGCAGGTTGATGACCGGGCGCGCAAGGCCATGACCGCGCGTATGGGTGTAAAACCGTTGCCGAAAGAGGCCGGGTTTGCGGTGCTTGACCATGTTGCCGATGGACAATGGCCCGAGCAGGTCGCTGTCGCCTATGGCGATCGTGCGGCGATCACCGAATTTCTGGAACAGGGCGACCGCCGGATGGCCCAACCCTTGGCAGAGACTGGTTCGCAACCGCTCGCCCCGCCAGATACGTCTCTGAAGCCGGCGCTCCTGTCGAAAATCCGCAGCCTGTTCGGGGAGGTTCTGGGGCTCGAGCCGGACCAGATCCGCGCTGACATGCCCTTTGACACCTACGGGTTCGACTCGATCATTGCCGTGGACATGATCGAGCGGCTCGAATTGTGGTTGTCGGTTGACCTGTCGCGGACCCTGTTCTTCGAACATGTGGATCTTGACGGCATCGGCAATGCGCTGCTCGCAGAGTGCCCCGATGCGATTGCCGCCGCGCTTGGCGCCGCTGCAGGCCAAGAGCCGCCCCCGTCCTCTGTCATATCAGCCGACTCCAGAACCACGATGCCGGAATCGGACCGCTCCGGAAGGCATGAGACCCGCGCTCTGCTGGCGGCACCCACGGTGCAGACCAGTCGCCGCCCGCGTGACATTGCCGTGGTGGGCATCGGCGGACGCTACCCCGGTGCCGATGACCTCGACGGGTTCTGGCAGCAACTGCGCGAAGGGCGGCACGCCTTCCGGCCTGTTCCGCCGGAGCGCTGGCCGCATGAGGAGATCTATTTCCCGGAACGCAGCGTGGCGGGCAAGTCCACGATCCGGACCGGCAGCTTTCTTGATGGGATCGACCAGTTCGACCCGCGCTATTTCAATATCTCGCAAGCCGATGCGGAGATGATGTCTCCGGAAGTGCGGCTGCTTCTTGAAACCGCGGTGCAGACCTTCGAAGACGCCGGGTATTCGCGCGAAACCCTTCTTGAAAAGGCCGATGGCGATGTTGGGGTGCTCGTGGGCACGATGAGCAATCATTACGGGCTCTACGGCGTGCAAAACATGCTCACCCGGGGCGTGAGGGCGTCAGGCAGCTATACCGGCACGATGCCCAACATGATCTCTTACTTTTATGGGCTGACCGGTCCGTCGCTCTTTGTGGATACCATGTGTTCGGCCTCGCTGACCGCCCTCGATCTCGCGGTGCGGCTGTTGCGCGAAGGTCAATGCCGGATGGCCCTTGCCGGCGGCGTGAACCTGTTGCTGCACCCGTTCAACATGATCTCCTCCTCGCAGGAGCACTTTACCACCAACCGCGCGGACGTGATCCGCAGCTTCGGTGAGGGGGCCGATGGCACGATCCTCGGCGAAGGGGTCGGGACTGCGCTTCTCAAACCGCTCGATGCGGCCGAGCGCGACGGCGACAACATTCAGGCGGTGATCCTCGGCACCGCCATGACCAACGCAGGCGTGCGCAACGGCTTCACCGTGCCGCGGCCGGGCTTGCAGGCCAAGGCGGTGCGCGATGCGCTCAGCGATGCCGGCGTCTCGGCCGACACGATCAGCTATATCGAGACGCACGGGTCGGGAACGAAGCTTGGTGATCCGATCGAAATCGCGGCTTTGCACGACGTCTTCGGACGCGACGGAGCCTGCCGTATCGGCTCGGTCAAATCCAATATCGCACATCTCCTCGCAGCCGCCGGTATCGTCGGCTTCACCAAGGTTCTCCTGCAGATGCGACATGGCGAAATCGCACCATCGCTGCATTCCGATACGCTGAATGCGGCCATTCCCTTCGATCGCTCCCCCTTTACCGTGCAACAGACCCTGAGCGCCTGGTCCCGTCCGGTGGATGCGCGCGGGGTGGACGTGCCGCGCCGGGCCGGGCTGACGTCCATCGGGGCCGGCGGCATGAACGCGCATATGATCCTTGAGGAATACCAGCGACCCGCTCCTGCGCGCGCCACGGGTCAGCCAAGGGCGGTGGTCTTCTCGGCAATGACCCGTGCGGCGCTGGATGCGCTCGGGGAACGGCTTCTCGGCTTTCTGCGCGACCGCCCGGACACAGACTTGGACGCGCTGGCTTACACGCTTGCGGTGGGCCGCACCGCGCTGCGCTGCCGTTTTGCGGTGGTTGTCTCCGATGTGAGCGCATTGACCGCCAGTCTCGAAGCGTTTTGCAAGACCGTGCCGGAGCGCTGGGCCGTGGTCGACGATATCCTGAGCCTGCCCGAAAGCCCGGCCACGGACGCGCCCCGGGATGCAGAAACCGCAGCCAGCGCGTGGCTTGCCGGACAGCCGGTCGCGTGGGATGCGCTCTGGCCCGATCCGCCCATGCGCATATCCCTTCCCACCTATCCGTTTCAGAAGACGCGCTGCTGGGTTGAACTGTTCGAGGATGCGCCGAGCGTGTTGCGCCCGGAAGCGTTCCGGCGGCGGTTGCACCCGTTCTTGGGCGAAAACCGGTCGGATCTCGAAGCAGTGCGGTTCCACACCCGGATCCGGCCAGAGGATCTTCTGGATTACGCGCATCGCCGCGCGGGGCAAACCGTATTGCCGGCGACGGCCCTTCTGGACGCGGCGCGGGCTGCGGCCCGCATCGGCGGGGCAGGGGACGGTCCTCTGGCGGATCTGCGGCTCTTCTGTCTGGATCTCGCGCCGCTATCCGGGCTGAAGATCCGGCTGGCACGCGGTGAGCGCGGCGCAGGCACGGTGGACATAACCGGGGACGGGTCACGCGTCTTCAGTGCCAGTTTGCGCCCGCCTTCCGCGGTGCAACCGGACGCGACGATGCCCCGAAACATCCGTGCCGACGCGGCAGGGTCGGATGAAATCGCTCAATGGCTGGCCGCGCAACAGATTGACCCCGCGCCCTATGGATGCGTGCTGGAGCGGTTCGCCTGCGACGCCACCGGCCGCGTTGAGGCGACGATTGCCCCGCCGCAATTCGTTCAGGATCATGCGCGGCGCAACACCACGCTGCCCCCGGAAGCTCTGTTTGCGATCACGCAAGTGATCTGGTGCGCGGCGCGTCAACTGGGCCGGAAAGACTGGGCAACGCTTGGCCTCACCGCAGCGGGGCTGTTCGATTGCACCTCCGATGCCAACAGCGCACGCCATCTGGCCGCCGCGTTCATCGTGACCGAGGCGGGCCTGAACGGCTGGCTGCGGCTGTTCGATGAGGCGGGGGCCTGCGTGTGTCACCTCGACGGCGTGGAAGCCACCGCCGGGCTGGCTCAGCCGGGGGCGGAGCAACAGAGCGAAGAGACCGTGTTTGTGCTGCGCAAGATCGTGGCGGAGATGCAGAAATTCGACCTTGATGACGTCGATACGCACACGAGCTTTCACGCGCTGGGCTTTGACAGCATTGGCCTTGCGGCGCTGACGGACAAGGTCAATGCCCGGTTTGGTGTCGCGCTCACACCGGCGGCGTTTTACGATGTGGAATGTATTTCCGCACTCGCCGAGAGCCTCGGTCCCACCCCTGCGGGTTCGGTCCCTTCTGGTCCCGACCCTGTGAGTCCGGACCCTGTCAGTCCGGTCTCTGCTGGCCCCGTCCCGGCGGGTCCGGTGCCTGCGCTCGCGGAGCGCACAGGTCCCGCACCGGTGATCGCGCCAATCCCGGAACCCGATGCGCGCGCGCCGACCCCCGAAGCACCCGTTGCGGTGCGCGCAGCACGCACAGGGCCGCGCGCACAGGGACCGCTCCCCGATCCTTCCGTGCCGGCAACGGCCAATAGCGCCAACAGCGCCGATATCGCTATCATTGGCATGGCCGCGCAACTGCCGGGGGCAGCGGATCTCGAAGAGTTTCAATCCCTCCTTGGATCCGGCGGTCTGGGCCTGACAGACCTCCCGTTGGAGCGCTACACCGCGCGCTATGCGGAGCGTATGCGGTCCGCCGGTCTGCCGTCCCAAGGCGGGTTCCTGTCTGATCTGGCGGGCTTTGATGCAGCCTTCTTCCAGATGTCGCGCGCGGAAGCCGAAGTGACAGACCCGCAGCACCGGCTCATGCTCGAGACCATCTGGCAGGTGCTTGAGGACGCAGGGCGACCGCCCGCCGCCCTGCCAAGGGACACGGCCGTCTACCTCGGCATCTCCGGTCAGGATTACAAGGATCTCATGCTCGATGAGCAGGTGCCGCCCTCGGGCTATATGTCCACGGGGACGTCCCATGCCATGTTGGCCAACCGGGTGTCGCATCTACTCGACATTCAGGGCCCGTCCGAAGCCATTGACACGGCCTGTTCAAGCTCGCTCGTCGCGGTGCATCGCGCGGTGCAGGCCTTGCGCGCCGGGGAATGCTCCATGGCGATGGCCGGGGGCGTTAACATCGCGCTCAGCCTGGAGCCTTTCGCCGGGCCGCTTGGGGCGGGGATGCTCAGCCCGACAGCCCGGTGCCACAGCTTTTCGGAGCGCGCAGACGGGTATGTGCGTGGCGAAGGGGTGGGAGCCGTGCTCCTGCGGCCTCTGGCCGATGCGCTGTCCGATGGCGATGTGATCCACGCGGTGATCAAGGCCAGCGCCTGCAATCATGGCGGACGCTCCAGCTCACTCACCGCACCGCGCACCTCGGCGCAATCGGCATTGGTGCAAAGCGCCATGGCGGGCCACGATCCCGCTTCGGTTCACTATATCGAACTGCATGGGACGGGCACGCCGCTCGGCGATCCGGTCGAGGTGAACGCGCTGCGACAGGCTTACGAGGCGCTCACTACAGCCCACGGCACGACCCTGCCGCTCGGCGCGATCGGCATCGGGTCGGTCAAGACCAATATCGGCCATCTCGAAGCGGCCGCGGGCATCGCAGGGTTGCTCAAGGTCGTGCTCGGCTTGCGCAGCGGGACGATCCTGCCCAGCCGCATTGATCGGCCTGTCAACCCGTTCCTCGCGTTGGAAGAGAGCCCGTTCCGGCTCGTGGAGCAGCCCGAGCCTTGGCGCGGCGCACCCCGGCGCGGGGCCGTCAGCAGCTTCGGCTTCGGCGGTGCCAATGCGCATGTGCTGCTTGAAGAGGCGCCGCGGCGCCGCGAACCGGATCCGGATGACGACGCGCAAGGACCCCAGGTTATCGTCCTCTCCGCGCGCAGCGAGGCGGCGTTGTGCCAAAGGGCGCGCGATCTTCTGGCTTGGCTGGATGCGCGCCCGCCTGTGGCGCTGGCCCCCCTTGCCTGGAGCTTGCAGACAGGGCGCGAACCGATGGAGGCGCGGGCCGCCTTTGTCGTATCGGACCACATGTCGTTGCGGGCAGGCCTGACCCAGATCGGCGATGGCCGCACCGGGCCGCTGCCTGTCTGGCGCGGCGTTCAGCGTCGCACCGGTGTGTTTGCTCGGCCAAGGCCCCTCCCTGGCGAGGCGATCGAGACAGCGCAGAGCGATCCCGAAGCGCTGGCGCAAGCCTGGGCCGATGGCGTAGGCGTCGATTGGCAGGCCAAAACGTCCCGGACATGGCCGCGGCTGGCCTTGCCCGGATACCCGTTCGAGCATCAGCCCTATTGGTTCCCGGACCCAATCACCGAATGCGGCGCGAGCGGCATGGCCAGCACACCGCCCGCCCCCGAAGTCGGGGCCACGCGCAGCGCGGTTGTTGACGCGCTCGACGCGCTGGCGAGCGGCCGCGCCTCGCTTGCGGAAACCGGCAGGCGTCTTGCCCAGGAAAGGTCCTGCAGATGACGGAGCATGGTCCACAGCTGTTTCACCCTGTCTGGCGCGCCGCCGCGCCCGCAACGCCGCAAAACGGAGCGCCGTCGCGCGTGGTGCTCTGCGACGGGCCCGCCGACAGGTGGGACAGCGCGGCGGAGACTGTCCGGCTTCGTGACCGGTGCCCGGAAACGCGCGCGCTGTCGCTCATGCGCTGGTGCCAATCGGCGCTGCGCGTCCATCCCGAACCATGGTCGCTGCGTATTCTCACCGCGGAGGAGGATTTCGCCCTCGCGGCCACGGCGATGATGCGTTCACTTGACGCAGAGGCGCCCGATTTGATGGTTTCGGTCATTTTGGTTTCCGAAACCGCGCCTGCGTCTTGGATCGACGCGCCGCTGCCGGCTGCCCCGCTGGTCGACTGTCGCGGATCGCAACCTTGCCTGCGCCGTTTTGAGCCCCTCACGCAACCGCGCGCGACCGGGCCGCGCCCGCTCTGGTCGCAGGGGGCGCGGGTGGTGATGTCTGGTGGGCTTGGCGGCATCGGTCGTCTGCTGCTCGACGACATGGTGCAGGCCGGTGCCGGGGTGCGCGTCTTGTGTTTCGGGCGCGGTGCCGTGGCGCAGAGCGCGCTTGCGCCCTGGCGCGATGGCGGGCTCGGACTGGAGTATTTGCAATGCGATCTGCGCGATCACGCAAGGCTTGCACGGGGGCTCGATGCCTGGCGCCTGCGCAACGGCCCCGTGACGCTGGTCCTGCATCTGGCGGGCGTGACCCGCGATGCGCTGTTGCAGCGCAAGGATCTCCGCGACGTGCCCGAGGTGCTCGCGCCCAAGCTCGACGGGTTCGACGCGCTTGATGCGGCGACCGCGGAGGACCCGCTGACGCGGTTCATCGCCTTTTCCTCGCTCGCGGCAATCACCGGGAATGAAGGTCAGATCGACTATGCGCTCGCAAACGCGCTCCTCGATGCACGTATCCGAAACCGAAATCGCGCGGTATCCGAGGGCCGCCGCCACGGGCAATCGCTCTCGCTCAATTGGCCATTCTGGGCACGGGGTGGCATGGACATGCCGCAAGGCGCCTTGGCCGGGCTGCGCGCCGCCGGTTTGCTGCCGCTCTCTGCCGAGCAGGGGATCCGCGCCCTGCGCGCGGCCATGCAAGCACAACGCCCCATCGAACAGATCGCGGTGGCCTGTGGAGCGCCGGATCGGATCCTGACCCATCTTGATGGCATCGCATCGGACCCGTTGCCGCAGCACAACACGCGAGACGGCGCGGACGCGGCGATGAGCCGGCCGCCGCCACCGACGGTCGACCTTGATGCGCTGACCGGGCGGCTCACGGCGCTCATCGCGGGTGTCATCAAGCAGGACGTGAGCCTGATCGACCCCGACGCAGCGTTTTCGGGATACGGGATCGACTCGCTTGCCATTGTCGAGATCTGCCGCCGGCTCGAGCCGGATTTCGGCGCGCTGCCCCGGTCTCTGCTCTTCGAATACCGCTGCGTTGCGGCGCTTGCGGCGCATCTTGCAGAACGCGATCCTGTGCGCTGCACGCTTTGGACAGGCACCGCCGCACCGGACAACGAGCCCACCTCCACCCGTCACGCACCAACCCATGCGCGGCCCGCCGTGCCCGACACCCAACGACCCCCCGAACAGGACGCAGAGATTGCCGTCATAGGAATGAGTGGTCGCTTTGCCGATTGCGCCGATCTCGCGGCCTTCTGGGACTGCCTGCGCGGCGGGCGCGACGCGATCCGTCCCTGTCCGGCAGATCGTTGGCCAATCGAAGGGTTTTACGATCCCGACCGCGAACGCGCGATCGCCCAAGGGCGCAGCTATTGCGACAAGGGCGGATTTCTCGATGGGTTTGCGGATTTCGATCCGCTCTTTTTCAACATTGCACCGCGCGACGCGCTCGAGATGGACCCGCAAGAAAGGCTCTTCCTGCAAGCCGCCTGGCACGCGCTCGAGGATGCCGGCCTCACCCGTGCGGATCTGAGCGCCCGCTTTGCCGGGCGTGTCGGTGTATTTGCCGGTGTGACCAAGGCCGATCACGGGCGCCTCGGGTTGCGCCGCCACGCGGATGGCAGCACGGTGCATGCGCGCAGCTCCTTCAGTTCGGTGGCCAACAAGGTCAGTTACTTCCTCGATCTCTGCGGTCCCAGCCTGCCGGTCGACAGCATGTGTTCGGCCTCGCTCTCCGCGGTGCACATGGCTTGCGAGTCCTTGCGCACGGGCCAGTGCGACGCGGCCATCGTGGGCGGTGTGAACCTTTATCAACACCCGTCGTCCTACGCGGAGCTTTGCCGCGCCGGGATGCTGTCGCTCACCGGACGCTGTCACAGTTTCGGGGCTGCGGCGGATGGTTTCGTGCCGGGGGAGGGTGTCGGTTGCCTTGTCCTCGTGCCGCTGGACGTCGCGCGTGCGGCGCGAGACCGGATTGACGGGATCATTGCCGCCAGTGCCGTCAACCATGGCGGCAGCACGAACGGCTACACGGTGCCCAACCCGGGCGCACAACGCAAGGTCGTGCAAGCGGTGCTCGATCGCGCCGGGGTGACATCGGAGGCGATCGGCTATGTCGAGGCCCATGGCACGGGCACGCCGCTCGGTGATCCGATCGAGGTCGAAGGGCTCACCGCCGCGTTCGCCGAAACTGCCCGTGGGACGCGCAAGGCCCCCTGTGCGCTGGGCTCGGTCAAAACCAATATCGGCCATCTGGAGGCCGCCGCCGGCGTGGCCGGGATCATCAAGACGCTGCTTCAGATGCGCCATCGCTGGATCGTGCCGTCGCTGCATGGCGCGCCGTCCAACCCCGCAATCGACTTTGCGCAGACGCCGTTTTTGCCGGTGTCGCATGGATATGCGTGGCAGGGTGCCATGATGGCGACGGTCAGCTCCTTTGGGGCGGGTGGCGCAAATGCCTGTGTTCTGCTGCGTCCGGATGAGACGCCGCCTGCGACATTGCAGATGTCCTCCGGCGCAGATCTGCGCGATCTTGCAGTGTTCTCTGCACCCACGCAGGCTGGTCTTGCGGATCAGATCGGCCGTATGCGCGATTGGTTGCGCAGCGCGGGCCCGGGGGCCAGGGAACAGGTGGCGGCCATGCTCGGGCTGGACCCGCATGACATCCCCGGCGACGTGCCGCTGGCTGAATTGGGCCTCGGTGCCCAGGAGCTGCGGCGACTGGCGCCAGAGGGGCAGGTTTCGCTGGCCACCACGCTCGATGCCTTGGACGCAGACCGGACCGGGACCGGGATCCGCGACGTGCCGCTCCACGCCGTTTGCGCAACGCTTCGCACCGGGCGCGAGCCGTTCGCACAGCGTGCAGCCTTTGTCGTCTCGACGCTGGCGGAGTTGGCAGACGCGCTCGAAGCATGGCGCATCCCCGATCAGGCCTCTGCAGGCGAGAGCCCCGAAGACCGTTCGGCCCTGCGTGCGCTCAACGCCGATGCCGGGGTGCAAGACGCGCTGGCAGAGATGATCGCAGCGCGCGATCTTGACCGGCTCGCAGCGCTCTGGACGCAAGGCCTTGCGGTGGACTGGAGCGCGTTTGGCGCGCTGTCGCCGCCGCTGTCCATGCCCGGCACCGCGTTTCAGGAACGGCGACTCTGGATGGGTGATCTCGACCGCGCGGACAGTCCCCCAACACGCTCTGCGCGCGATCAGCTGGAACCGCCAAACCCAACGCATGGCGTGGCGCTCAAAAGCGAGAACCAAGCCTCGACCAGCACCGACCCGGGGGCCTTGCCGGACAGAATCCGCACCGTTTTTACCGCTGTCATGGACCTTGACCCCGGTGACGTGTCAGACACGCAGCCATTCGCCGATTACGGGCTGGACTCGATCCTCGGCGGGCGCTTCGTTCTTGCACTCAACGAGGCGCTGGGCACCGATCTTGACCAGACCGTTGTGTTTGAGCACGCCACCATCGCGCGGCTCGCGTCCCATCTTGCCAGCAGCATGCCCGCGCCGGAACCGGCCCCCGTTTCGGCGCAGGCGGCCAGCACCGCCGAACACGCTCCCATGGTCAAGCCCGATCCGACGGGGCCGCCCGAACCGGACCCGTCTCGTGCGGCAGCCGACCTGTCCAAGCAATCCACCCCGTCCACATTGCCAGCCGCCCGGTCCAATCCCGACGCGCCGATGCCGGTTGCGATCATTGGCATGAGCGGCCGCTATCCCGGTGCGGACACGCTCGAAACCTTCTGGCAAAGGCTGTGTGCCGACGAGGACATGACCACCGATGTGGCGCGCTGGCCGCTGCCTGACAGCGTGCGTTGCCGCCGCGGCGGCTTTCTTGACCGGATCGCGGATTTCGACGCGTTGTTCTTCAACATTTCCGGGTCCGAGGCCCGCCACATGGACCCGCAACAGCGGATCTTCCTCGAAGAGTGCTGGCATGCGTTGGAACATGCCGGACATGCGGGGGCCGGCATCGCCGGGAGCCGTTGCGGCGTTTATGTCGGCTGCTGTGCGGGCGACTACCAGGATCTCTTTCCCGCCCGGCCCACGGCGCAATCGCTCTGGGGTAACATGGCGTCGGTGATCCCGGCGCGCATTGCCTATTACCTCGATCTCAAGGGGCCGGCGCTGGCGCTGGACACCTCCTGTTCCAGCTCGCTGGTGGCAATCCATGCCGCCTGCGCCGCCTTGCGCGCAGGCGAGGTCGACATGGCGCTCGCGGGGGGCGTCTTTGTGCAGGCAACGCCAAAGCTATACCTGTCGGCCAGCAAGGCGGGCATGCTGTCTCCCGAGGGGCGCTGCCACAGCTTCGATACCCGCGCGGACGGTTTTGTGCCGGGCGAAGGCGCAGGCGCGGTGCTCTTGCGGCCATTGGCCGATGCGCTGGCGGCGGGCGACACGATCCATGCCGTGATCACCGAAACCGGGCTCAACCACGACGGCCAAACAAATGGGATCACCGCCCCGAGCGCAACGTCTCAGGCGGCGCTGATGCGCAGCGTCTATGCGCGGGCCGGAGTCGACCCCTCGGAAATCGGCTTGCTGGAGGCCCATGGCACCGGCACGCAACTCGGGGACCCGATCGAATTCGAGGCGCTGTCCGCGGTCTACGGCAAGACCGGGGAAGGGCGCTGCGCGCTTGGGTCGGTCAAGACGGCGATTGGCCATGCGCAATTCGCTGCCGGGATCGCCGGGCTGCACAAGGCGGTGCTCGCGCTGTCGCACAATGCCTTGCCCGGCAACCGCAATTTCATCCGCGCCAACGCCCGCGTGGGCCTGAAAGGCAGCCCCTTCCGCGTGCTGTCACGGACCACCGATTGGCCACAGGGTCCTCTGCGCCGCGCCGCGATCAGCTCTTTCGGGGCAAGCGGCACCAATGCCCATGTGCTGATCGAGGATGCGCCAGCGCAGGCGTCCGGACATTACACAAGGCCCTGCTATCCGATCCTGATCAGCGCCCGCAGCGACACGGCCTTGCATCGTCTGGTCGAAGCGCTTGCGGATTGGTGCGAGGCGACACCCTCGGCCGCGCTGGGCGATATTGCCTTCACGTTGATGGACGGGCGCGCCCATCTTGAAAAGCGCATTGCCTTTGCCGCGCGGGAGGTCTCAACGCTTGTGGGCGATCTGCGGCAGTGGCTGTCGGGGCGGTCTGCGGGCGTGTCTCTCGGGGACACGGGATGCCTTTGCCCGGACGAAACCGGTCTGGATGAGGCCGGGGCCGAGGCGGTGCGCGCGTATCTCTCGGGCGGGATGCCGCAAGGAGTCCGCGTTTTCGCCGCCGACAGGCCCAGGCGCATTCCGCTGCCGCGCACGCCGTTCGAGCGCGACACGCATTGGGCCACGGCTCCCCTGCCGCAGGACGCCACCCGACCGATCCCCTCGACGGACGCAACCGCGCCGGCGCTTTTCTCGCTTGCGCCGCTCGATGAAACGCGCTTTGCGGTGATCATCCCCGCAGACAACCCCTTGATGCGCGACCATCAGGTGGCGGGTGCCGCGATGCTTCCGGGGATGACCGTGCCTGCGATCGCCAGTGCTGCATGGCGAGCGCTGTCGGGCAGCGATCCCGACCAGCCGCTCGACATCACCGACCTGACGTGGATCAAACCGATTGACAGTGCTGCGCTGGCGGCGCTGACCGTGCAATTCGACCGGCATGACCGGGGTGCCCACTTTGCGGTCCATGCGCATGGCACGCGCCTCGCCCAGGGGGAGATCGGACCGGCAGCGCAGACAGCTGTTCCGCCGCTGGTCCCGCCCGGTGCGGGCGCAGCCATGACAGCCGAGACCTGCTACGCGCGCTTGCAAGTGGTCGGGATCGTCCATGGCCCCGCTCTGCGCGCGCTGGGCGCCGGGCGCGGCGACACAACCGCAGCGGCGTTTGACCTCACGCGTCCTGACGGCCCGGTCATGCCCGTTGATCCGGTCTTGCTTGACGCGGCCATTCAGGCCTCCGCCTGTTTCGATGCAACCACCCAGTCCGGCACGGTTCCTTTCAGCATAGATCTGATCCGCCTGCACGGACCGATGTGCCGTGTCATGCGCGCCGTTTTGCACGCGCCCCGGAGGCTCGCCGACGGCGCTCTGGCACATCTGCATGCCGATCTCTTTGCGGAAAGCCGTCCGGGCGCGCCTTTGGTCCAGATCCGCGGTGTCACCGCCCGTGCTTTGCCGGACGACGCGCCGCTGACCTGCGCTGTCCCGCATTGGCGCAAGCTCACACCCGTAGATGCTACGCCGCGCTTTGACAGCGTGTCCCTTCATGGGGGCGATGCCGAGGTACTGGACGCGCTGCGGGCACAATGGCCCGCCGCGCGCAGATTGGCCGAGCCGATGCAGGCCATGACCGACGCGCCGTTGATCGTGCTGCGCCCGGACGCAGGAGACGATGACCTGACAACGCGGGATGTCGCGACGCGCGCAAAGCATTTGCTGCATGATGCGCTCGATCTCGTTCAGGGCATCATCCGCGCAGGAGGTGAGGCGCGGCCGCTCACGTGGTTGATCTGGACCGATGGCACCTTCGAGACCGGCCGGGGCGAGACCGGTCCTGCGGTGGCGGCGGGACTGGCCGGCTTGTTTGGTGCTTTGGCGCGGGAATACCCACATTGGACGGTACGCATCGCCGATGGGGACGGCGAAACCCCTCTGCCGCTTGATACCGTTTTTGCGCTGCCCGCGCCCTTCGACGCGCCGGTCTTTGCTCATCGCGGCGGGGTCTGGCTCTGTCAGGGCCTGCTGAGCCTCGATCGCCTCGCCACGCCGTCGGGTGCCACGGCACCGGGTGGTGTGCACGTGGTGATCGGCGGTGCGGGTGGCGTTGGCCAGATCTGGACGGAGCATGTCGTGGAAAACGCGGGCGCGCAGGTTGTCTGGCTCGGGCGCAGTCCGGTCGATGCCACCATTGCCGCCGCACAGGACCGCATCGCCGCGACCGGTCCAAGACCTGTCTACATTCAGGCCGATGCCCGCAATCCCGCTGCCATGGCAGCCGCGCGGGGCGAGATCCTTGCGCGGTTCAGGCGCATTTCCGGCGTGGTGCATTCCGCGATCACGCTTGCCGATGCCACCGTTGCGCGCATGGATGCCGATACGCTGGAACGCGCCGCATCGGCCAAGATCGACACCACCGTGGCGCTCTTTGACACCTTCGCGCAGGACAAGCCCGATTTCGTCCTGTTCTTTTCTTCCGTGCAGTCTTTTGCGCGCATGCCGGGTCAAGGCAACTATGCCGCTGGCTGCACCTTTGCGGACCATTTCGCATGTCAGGCAGGGGCGCGGATGGGTGTTCCGGTCACGATTGTGAACTGGGGCTATTGGGACAGCGTGGGCATCGTCGCGCAAGAGGCGTACCGCGACCGAATGGCCGCACATGGGCTCGCCGGGCTCGACGCGCGATCGGCGATGCAGGCGCTAGATGCGCTGCTCCTGTCAGACTTCGGTCAGGCCGCGCTTGTCAGCCTCGATGAAAGCGGCGCCCTGACCGGGGAATGGCCGGATCTTGCCGCCCACCTGGCAAAGCCGCTGCCCGATATGACCGACGCACTTCACCTCCCGCCGCAGGACACCAGAGTAGCCGAGATCGTCGGACATGTGGGGCAGCAGATGACGCGGTTCGATGCCGATATGGCGGCTATCGTTGCAGCCTCGTTGCAGGCATGCGGGGTGATCGATGCCACGGGGCTGCGCGATGCCGCCCCCGCGGGCGCCCCGGCGATTTATCCGCGCTGGATCGCAGAGACCGGGCGCGCGCTGCAACGCGCGGGCCATCTCGACGGCGCGTATCGGCTTGGCGCGCTGCCGATCCCGTCCCTGGACTCGGCGCTTGGCCGGTGGGATCAGGCCGTCGCGCCGCTGCGCGCGGATGCGGACCTTGGTCCCCATGTTGCCCTTGCCGATGCGATGCTGCGGGCGTTGCCCGACATTCTGACCGGGCAGGCGGAGGCCACGGCGGTGATGTTCCCGGGCGGCGCGCTCGACCTCGTGAGCGGGGTCTATAACGGCAATCGTGTCGTGGACTATTTCAACGCGGCGCTGTGCGACGTGTTGGAACAGGCTGTGACGCAGCGCGTGGCGGCGGAGCCCGGCGTGCGTCTGCGCCTGATCGAGATCGGCGCCGGCACGGGAGGGACAGCAAACCGGGTCTTTGCGCGGCTCGCACCCTATGCCGCGCATATCGCCGAATACAGGTATACCGACCTGTCACGCTCCTTCCTCATCCATGCCAAGCAGCGTTTTGGTCCGACGACACCCTATCTTGAGACAGGGGTGTTCGACATCGGGAGAGACCCGGCCGGCCAGGGCATCGCAGAGGGCGCCTACGACATCGCGATTGCCACCAACGTGTTGCATGCCACGCCGGATATCCTGACGAGCCTGCGCCATGTGAAGGCAACGCTGGGTCATGGCGGGCTGATCCTGATCAACGAGTTGACCGAAAACGTGCTGTTCAGCCATGTGACCTTCGGCTTGCTTGATGGCTGGTGGGCTTTTGACGACGCCGATATGCGGCTTCAGGGCACGCCGGCGCTTTCGCCGGAGATGTGGCGCAGCGCGTTGGCGATCGAGGGCTTCGACACGGTGTCTTTTCCCACACGGGCCGCGCTTCCGCTTGGTCAGCAGATCATCGGCGCGCGCAGTGACGGGGTGATCCGGCAAGCGCGCGCGGCGCCGCCTCACCGGACGGTGCTGCCGCGCCAGCCGGTCGCCGCGATTGCCGCGACCATGCCCGCTGCGACCATGCCTTCCGTGACCGCTGTCCCGGTTGACGAAACCCCGCCCCATCCGTCGTCAGGGCCGTTGCCCGCGGACGCTGCTGATCAACCCGTGGATCGTGCCAAGGCCTGCGACTGGTTGCGCGGTGTGATCGCCGAGGCCATCGACGTGCCGGCATCCCGTATGGAGGAGTCCGTCTCGCTTGCCCGCTACGGCGTCGATTCAATCCTCGTGCTCCAGATCGTCAACCGGATGCGTGCGGATTTCCCGCAGATCAACTCAACGCTCCTGTTCGAAATGGACAGCGTCGGGGCGCTGGCAGATCACCTTCTTGAAACCGCGCCGGAGCATCTGCGCGAAGCGCTGGGCCGTTCGTCGCCGCAAGACCCGGCGCCGCAAAGCGCGCCACCCGTGCCCCCGGCGCCGGACATCACGCAGGGGCCTGCCGCCGAGACCCCCGCTGCCACAAGCGCGGCCGAAGCTGAACATGTGCCGGTCTCTGGACAGGCCCAAGCGTCCTTCGAGCCCATGGCCAGCCCTGTTCAGGCGGGCGCGGTCGCCGCCGAGGACCGCGACATCGCCATCATCGGGCTGGCTGGCCGCTATGCCGACGCCGCGGATTTGCCCGCGTTCTGGGATGCGCTTCGTTCCGGGCGTGATTGCGTTTCCGATGCGCCGAGCGACGGGCGCCCGTGGCCCGCGGAGTCCAACGGCATTCCGCGCCCGGCGGGCTTTCTCGACGGGGTCGACCGGTTTGACCCGCTGTTCTTCCGTATCGCCCCGGCGGATGCGGAACGCATGGACCCGCAGGAGCGGCTTTTCCTGCAAATAGCGCACAATGTCATCGAACAGGCCGGCTACGCGCCCGAGCGCTTCGGCAAGGGTCAGGAAACCGGCGTCTTCGTTGGCGCCATGAACGGTCACTACCCGACGCGTGCGGCCTTCTGGTCCATTGCCAACCGTGTGTCCTACCTGCTCGATCTCACGGGACCGAGCCTCGCCGTGGATACGGCGTGTTCGTCTTCGCTGACCGCGATCCATCTTGCGGTGGAGGCCTTGCGCGCGCGGCGTTGCGACACCGCCATCGCCGGTGGGGTCAATGTGGTTGCGCATCCCCGACACCTCGAAACGCTCGCTGATCTGGGCATGTTGTCGCCGACCGGACGGGCGCGCCCCTTTGCGGAAATGGCGGACGGCATGGTCAGCGGCGAAGGCGTCGGGGCGGTGCTGCTCAAACCGCTGTCCCGGGCCATCGCTGATGGCGATGCGGTGCACGGGGTGATCCTCGGCACGGCGCTCAACAGCGGGGGACGCACCCGCAGCTATACCGCCCCCAGCCCCGCGGCGCATGCCAAGGTGATCGGTGCTGCGCTGTCCGATGCGGCGGTGTCGCCGGAAGCGGTCAGCTATGTCGAGGCGCATGGCACGGGAACGCCGCTTGGGGATCCCATCGAGATTGCAGGACTGGCGCGCGCCTTTGGCAAGGCGCCAAGCCTGACGGTGGGTTCGGTGAAATCCAATATCGGCCATTGCGAAAGCGCGGCGGGGATTGCCGGTTTGACCAAGGTCTTGCTGCAAATGCGTCATGAGACGATCGTGCCGGGGCTGCATCTGGACGCGGTCAACCCCGAAATCGACCTCGAGCACGGGCCGGTCTCTCTGGCGCGCAACGTGCAACGCTGGCCTCGCAGCGATGCAGGCGCGCGCCTTGCCGGTATCAGCTCCTTTGGCGCCGGTGGTGCCAATGCGCATGTCATCCTGTCCGACCCGCCGGCGCTTCCGGACGATCCTGTCGCGCCGATGGGGGCGGAACTCATCGTGCTGTCGGCCCGTGACGGGCGGGCGCTGCGCGACAGGGCAGCGGATCTGTGTGCTGCGCTGGAAAGCGATCCGCCATCCTTGCGCGCGCTGGCCTTTTGCCTGCAGACCGGTCGGGATCCCATGGCGTGCCGCCTCGCTTTTGTGGCCGAAACGCTGGCGGATGCGTGCGCACAGCTGCGCGTCCATGCGCGGGCAGAAGCCGAGGCGCCGCTGCCCGTGCAAGCATCCGGAGCCGATGCCGACATGCAGGCGATGATGCAGCGATGGGCCACCGCTCGGGACTGGCGGCGCGTCGCCGATCTCTGGTTGCGCGGGATCGATCCTGACTGGTCCGCGTTCTGGGCGGCGGACAAACCGCGCCGCGTGGCCTTGCCGGGCTATCCCTTCGCGCAGGACAGTTTCTGGTTGCGAGAAGACACGGCCGATGTGACCACCGAGGCGGCGCTGTCCGTGGACCGCGCCGATGCCCGCTCTGATTTCGAGGCATGGAGCAAACCGGCCCCGACTGCCGAGCGTGAGGCTGCGCCCGATGCACGCCCTGAGCCGTCGTCAGAGGATGGGCGGGAGACCGTGCAGGCGGTGCTCACGGCGGCGCTCTGCGAGACGCTCAAGCTGGAGCGCGCACAGATCGATCTCGATGCGCCGCTTGACGGCTACGGGCTCGACTCGGTGATGATCCTGCGGCTTTGTGATCGGCTCGCGCCGGTGTTCGGCACGCTCTCAGCCACGCTGTTCTACGAGCACCGCTCGCTGCGGGCGCTGGCGGCGCAGCTCGAAACGCTGCCCCGCCTGGATCTCGCGCCCCCCCACACCCCTCCGCCCTTTGCCGGGCCGCCTTCTGCCGCCCGCTCCGCCGTAGCGGCTGCGGCGTCCCGGACCGCTACGGACCGCGCCGTCGCACCCGCTCAAGCGGCGGCGCGTCGCGACGCCCCGTCGAAGGATATCGCGATCATCGGCGTGGCGGGGCGCTATCCGCAGGCCCCCGATCTTGATGCCCTTTGGGAGGTGTTGCGTCGCGGAGAGGATTGCGTCAGCGAGATCCCGTCCACGCGCTGGGATCATGCGCCCCATTACGCGCCCACGCGCACGCCGGGCAAGACCCGCAGCCGCTGGGGCGGGTTCCTCGATGATGTGGATGCTTTCGATGCGGGGTTCTTCGGGATTCTGCCCGCTGACGCGGAGCAGGCCGATCCGCAGGAACGGCTCTTTGTCGAAACCGTCTACCACGCGATGCAAAACGCAGGACACACGCCGCAATCCCTCCGCGAGATGGGGGATGTTGGGGTGTTTGCTGGCGTGATGTATGAGGAATATCAGCTTCTTGGCGTGGAAGAGACGCTGCGGGGCAACCCGGTCGCCCTGTCGGGAAGCCCTGCCTCCATCGCCAATCGGGTGTCCTGGCTCTTTGACTTTCGCGGCCCCAGCCTCGCTGTGGACAGCATGTGCTCTGCCTCGCTCTCGGCGCTGCATCTCGCCATGCGCGCAATCCGAAACGGGGACTGCACCACCGCGATTGCCGGTGGCGTCAATCTCACGCTGCATCCCAACAAATACCTGATGATGGGCCGCGGAGGCTTCGAGTCCACCACGGGGCGTTGCACCAGCTTTGGAGAGGGCGGGGATGGCTACGTGCCCTCCGAAGGGGTGGGCGCGGTGGTGCTCAAACCGTTGGATGCGGCGCGCGCCGATGGCGATGCGATCTGGGCCGTGCTCAAGGGGTCGGCCCTCAATCATGGCGGGCGCAGCAATGGATATACCGTGCCGGACCCTGCCGCACAGGCCGCCGTGATCAGCGCGGCATTGCGTGACGCGGCGGTGGATCCGGCGTCGCTGCGCTATGTCGAGGCGCATGGCACCGGCACGTCGCTGGGCGATCCGATCGAGATTGCCGGTCTTGCGCGGGCATTGGCGGGCAATCCGGGCTGTCACGTCGGCTCGATCAAGTCCAACCTCGGCCATTGCGAGAGCGCGGCGGGCATTGCCGGGCTGACCAAGGTGCTTTTGCAGATGAAGCGCGAGACCATCGTGCCAAGCCTGCATTCCGCCGTTCTCAATCCGCGCTTGAGTATCGAAGACACCCCGTTCGAGGTGCCGCAAGACTGCGTGGCGTGGCCCGCGCAGGGCACACCCCGCCGCGCCGGGATCAGTTCCTTTGGCGCCGGTGGGGCCAATGCCCATGTGGTGCTCGAAGACGCCCCCGCGCGCCTCGGGGCCGATCCGGCGCGCGAGCCCGTGCAGGAGCCGGAAGCGCTTGTTCTTTCCGCCGCGTCCCGGGACCAGCTCAGGACCATCGCGGGTGACCTTGCCGCCTGTCTTGAGGCGGGGACGGCCGCGCTTCGTGACATTGCGTTCACGCTGCGCGCCGGACGCGAGGCCCTGTCCGAACGCGCGGGCTTTGTGGCCCGCGACCGTGTCCATGCCGTCGACGGTTTGCGTGCCATCGCAGCGGGCCGTCCGGTGCCGGGAGAAGCGGACGGGTCAGTCCCGACGGAAGACACGCTCGGGGACGCCACGCGCCGGTGGTGCGCCGGAGAGGCGGTGGTCTGGCCCGCGCCGAGCGGCGCTGCCCCGCGCCGCGTCGCGCTCCCGCTCTACCCGTTTGCGCGGACGCGCTTCTGGGGTGTTCCCGCGGCGCCGGGTGGCGCACCAGAGGCGCCGGGCATGTCGCATGGGCTGGCGCTGTTTGATGTGGTCTGGCCTGTGACGGAGCGGCGTCGCGTGCACGACGCGCCGCGCAGCGCCGTGTTGACGGTGGGGGTGCCCGGCGATGGGGCAGGCGTTGAGGCCGACCATGTGCTGAGTGCTGTCCCTCCGCGCACGGCCGACGAGGCCGCAACGCTGCTCGGACGGCTGATCTTGCAGGTGCAGGCACTCTGGGCGGCGCCAAACCCGCCTGATCTGATCCAGCTTGTGCTCTCCGGTGGAGCCACGCCGGCTTGTCTTGCGGCGCTTGCCGGTGCGGCCGGGTCCATCGCACAAGACCTACCCCGGTGCCGCGTCCAGCTCATCGAAAGCGATGACGCCATCACTGGCGAAACCCTGAGAGCCGACGCGCAAAGCGACGACCGGATCATCCGGTATCGCGCCGGTCAACGCACCACACGGCGCATCGCGGCGCTCGATGTGCCCGGCTCTGAGGCTGTAGCCGCGCCGTTCTGGCCGGGCTCTGGCGTCGTCCTTGTCTCCGGTGGCGCCGGGGGTGTCGGACAGCGGCTGGCAGAGGCTGTTTTGCAGGCCGGGGCGCGGGTGGCGCTGCTTGGGCGCTCGACCGCGCCCAAGGGGCTCGACCGTCTGGCGGACCGCGTCGCCGGGCGCCTCGACTATCACGCCGTGGATGTGACGGATCACGACGCGCTCGCCCGCGTGGTTGCCGAGATCCGCAGGGCGCATGGTCCGATCACCGGCGTGATCCATGCCGCAGGCGTGCTGAACGACCAATCCGTGCTGCGCAAATCCCCCGCCGATGCGGCGCGCGTGCTGGGCGTCAAGATCGCCGGTCTCGAAGCCCTCGATGCGGTCACCGCCAAAGATCCGCTGACCCTGTTCCTGTGCACGTCTTCGCTGGCTGGACTGACCGGCAATGCCGGTCAACTCGATTACGCATTTGCCAATGGTTGGCTGGACGGCGCGATGACCGCCCGCGCGGCACAAGGGCGCGCAGGGCGTAGCCTGTCCGTCAATTGGCCTTTCTGGGCGGAGGGCGGCATGGCGCTTCCGGAGGGCGCAGGCCCCGCGATGTGGCGCGATTACGGGCTGGCTCCGATGCCCGCGGGCGCGGGGCTGGACGCGCTCGAGACCATCGCCGCCTCCGGTGGTGCGCAGGCCATCGTAGGGTTTGGCGACCCTCGGCGCATTGCGGAAACTCTCGATGGCGGGGCGGTCTCGGGGCCAATGCGCGATGCTGCACCGATGCCAGCCTCTTCGCGCGAAACGCGGGACAATCCCCGCGGTCAGCCCGTTACAGCACCGTTTGAGGCGGAGAAACAAAGTGCAGAGGCATCCGCGATCCGCGATGGGCTCCTCGATCTCGTGGCGCAGACGCTGCGTATCGATCCCGCCGAAGTGTCCGCAGAGCAGCCGATGGTGGATTACGGCTTCGACTCGATCTCCTTCACGGATCTGGCCGAGAAGTGCACCCGGCGCTTCGGAATCCCCGTCACGCCGGATATCTTCTTTTCTTTCGCCACGCTGGACGCGGTTGCCGATCACCTCGGCGCACAGGTGCCGCAGACACGCGCCGCCGCTCCCGATCCCGCATCAATTGCGGAGCCGTTTGCCGCCGCTCCCGATCCCGCATCAATTGCGGAGCCGTTTGCCGCCGCTCCCGATCCCGCATCAATTGCGGAGCCGCTTGCCGCCGCTCCCGTTCCCGCACCGATTGCCGAGCCGTTTGCCGCCCCTGCGATCGTAGCCGGATCCGCCGCGCCGTCAAACGATGGGCGCGTTGCGATTGTCGGGATGAGCGCGGCTTTTCCCGGCGCGCCCGATATCGACAGTTTCTGGGCCAACCTGCAGCGGGGCCGGGACGGAATTTCCGAGATCCCGCCCGATCGCTGGGATTGGCGCGCCATCGCGGGCGACCCCGGGACTGAGCCGGGCAAGACCAATGTGCGCTGGGGCGGCTTTCTTGACGACCTTGCGGGGTTTGACCCGATGTTCTTCGGGATCTCTCCCCGCGATGCAGAGCTGATGGACCCGCATCAGCGGCTGCTGATGACCCATGTCTGGAAGGCCATCGAGGCCTCCGGCCTGTCACCGGAGAGCCTTGCGGGGACAAACACCGCCGTCTATCTCGCCACCGCGGCCAGTGACTATGCGGCGCGCGCCGCGCAGGCCGGGATCGTGCTCGAGGAACGCACCGCCAATGGCATGGTCGGTTCCATTGCGCCGAACCGGATCAGCGCGCTGCTCGACCTGCACGGGCCTTCCGAGCCGGTCGAGACCGCCTGTTCAAGCAGTCTCGTCGCCTTGCACAAGGCTGTCGAGGCGATCCGCGCAGGCGCTCACGCGGCGATCATCGGCGCCGTGAACACGATCCTCACACCCAATGCGCATATCAGCTTTGCCCGCGCGGGCATGTTGTCGGAAAAAGGCCGGTGCATGGCTTTTTCCGATGGCGCAAGCGGCTATGTCCGGGCCGAGGCCACCGGCGCTCTGCTGCTGCGGCCGCTGGCCGCCGCGCAGGCCGACCGGCAGCCCGTGTTGGCGGTGATCCGGGGCTCGGCCATCAATCACGGCGGGCGCAGCGTGTCGCTCTTTGCGCCGAACGCCGTCTCTCAGGGCGCGGTCATTGCCGACGCCCTGCGCCAGTCGGGCGTCGATCCGGCAACGATCACCGCCATCGAGGCGCATGGCACCGGTACGCCGCTGGGCGATCCGGTGGAATTTGACGGGCTGTGCCGCGGCTTTGCGCAAGCCGCGGAGGGCCGCGTCCGGACCGTCGCGCCACATCGCTGCGCGCTGTCCTCGGTCAAGACGCATATCGGCCACACGGAAATGGCCGCTGGTCTGGCCGGTCTGGTCAAGACAGTGCTGCAGATGCGGCACGCCACCCTGATCGGAGACTTGCACCGCACGCGGGTCAACCCGCTCATCGAGACCGCGAACAGCCCCTTTGTCTTGATCGACAGCACCCGATCATGGCCGCGTCTGCACGATCTGCGGGGCAACGAGGTGCCGCGCCGCGCGGGGGTCAGCTCCTTTGGTTTCGGAGGCGTCAATGCCCACGTGGTGCTTGAGGAACCCCCCGTTGGGGGGCAAGATCCTGCCCGGCATCAGCCCGCGACGCCGGAGGCCGTCGTTGTTTCGGCGCTCTCTCGCGACCGGTTGCGCCAGAGTGTTGCCGATCTCGTCCATTGGCTCGATGGAGCGGAGGCGCGCAACGCCGCACTGCGTGACATTGCCCATACGCTTCAGACCGGACGCGCAGCGCGCCGTCACCGCCTTGCCGTTGTCGCGACGGATGTCGATGACCTGCGCCGCAAACTGGCGGATTGGCTGGCAGGCGATGACGCGTCGGTTTACGAGGCGAAAGCCGCGCGCCGCGATGCCCCCGCCGCCCCGACGCCGGGCGCGACCCCCGAGAGCCTCGCACGGGCCTGGTGCGCGGGCGCGGCGGTGGCATGGTTGGCATACCGGTCGGGACCCTTGCCACGGCGGCTTGCCATGCCGGGCAGCGCCATGCGCCTTGATCGCCATTGGGTCATTCCCGAAGTCGTCACAGCGCCCAGACCCGGACCAGATACCCACGCGCCTTCGGAGACAATGGCGCATGAGACCGGGCTCACGCTGCTGGGCACGCCTGTTCAGGAGGGGGGCACCACCGTCTATCCGGTCATCATCGATGCGGAGGTTTTCTTCGTGGCCGACCATATGCTGCAGGGCCAGCCCGTGCTGCCGGGTGCCGCACATCTTGAACTGGCGCGGGCGGCCATCGCGGCACAGGGCGGCGGTGACGGGCTTACCCTGCGCGCCGTGACATTCGAACGCCTGGTCGATCTGAAGGCCTTGGCGGCGGGATTGCGGGTGTGCCTGTCTCCCGCAGCGGAGGGTGTGGAATTCGCGATCGTTTCGGAGCAGCACGGCAAGCGGATCGTGCATGCGCGCGGCCAGGGTGTAAGGGGCGCGCCCGGCACGGCGGCTCCAGCCATGCCGATTGAGGCGCTCCGGGCGGAGGCAACCCAGAGCGTTGCACCCGAGCAGATCTACGCGCGGTTCGAAACGCTCGGGCTGGATTACGGTCCAACCCACAAGGCCATCACCGACGCGTCCGTCAGCCCGGATCTGGTGGTGGCGACGGTGCGCCAATCGGTGCCTGATGCGCGCCTTGGCCCGAATATGGCGCTGCCGCCAAACATCCTTGACGCGGCCTTGCAAAGCACGCTCGCCCTGAGCTTTGCCGACGGGGCGGGTCCGCTCAAACCGTCCGTTCCGGTGCGCATCGGGGCGGTCGACATCTTTGCGCCCGTCCCGCGGCAGGTCACGGTGATCGTGCGCGCCCGCGGGGCGGGCGGCGGGGCCGATGTGTTCCTGTGCGATGACGCGGGCCGTGTATGCGTGGCTCTCACGGGGTTTGTGACCGCGCCATTGCCCGGCTCTGCGCCGCGTGCCGCCGCTCATCCTGCCGCGCCCGCGCTCAGTGGCAGGCACCGATTTCCGTCGGAGCAGATCAATGCCGATCTCCGTCGCGCGCATGGCGTTGCGCTCTATCGTCCGGTCTGGTGCAGGGTGCCTCTCCGGGGGAGCGAGGCACCGTCTGGCGTCCATCGGCTGATTGACGCGACCGCCGCGGGGCTCTCCGGTCCGGCAAAAGCGGGCACCGATATCGCGCGCGCCGACCCCGGCGCTCTGGCAAGCGATCCCGCGCCGATGCTCTGCCTTGTGCGGGACATGTTGCGCGACGCGGTGCGCGAGGGCGGCCGCGCGCTCGGCGGGGTGCAAATCGTGACGGATGTGGACGACCCGGCCCTGACGCAGGCGCTTGGCGCTTTGATGCAAACGGTGCGTGCCGAATGGCCACAAACCCTCGCCCAATGCGTGGAAATCCCCTCCGGCATGGCCACACCGGATGCCGTGGCGCTTTTGAATGCCGCGCGCGCTCACCCCGATCTTTGTACGCTGCGCGCCGGGCAGGGCGGGCTTGAAACGGTCCGGTTTGACACGGTGCCAACGGCGGACGGGCAGTGTCCGTGGCATGAGGCTGGCGTCTACCTCATCACGGGCGGGGCGGGCGGTCTCGGTGCGCTTTTTGCGCGCGATATCGCGCAGCGCAGTCAAGGCGCGACACTCCTCCTCCTCGGGCGGGCGCAGCTCGGTGAGGGCCACCGGACACTTCTGGCGGAGCTTGAGGCGCTTGGCGCGCGGGCGCACTACGCCGCTTGCGACGTCTGTGACAAGGGCGCGCTCGACGCCACCATTGGCGGGCTCGCGGATCGGTTTGGCGTGCTCACCGGTGTTGTGCACGCGGCCGGCCTGACCGATGACGGGTTGCTGACCGCGCGCGGCGATAAGGCCATGCGTGCCGTGCTGGCCCCCAAGATTGCCGGCACGCGCGCGCTCGATGCCGCCACTGCCGCGATGCCCTTGAAGCTCTTTTTCTGCCTGTCATCCGTCGCCGCGCGGTTCGGCAATCCCGGGCAGGCCGACTATGCCTGCGCCAATGGCTGGATGGACGGGTTCGTCGCGCAACGGAACGCGTCGGCCGGGCGCCCCGGCCGCGCGCTCAGCATCAATTGGCCTTTCTGGGCGCAGGGTGGCATGCAGGTCGATGGGCCGACCTTGCGCATGCAGGAAACCCGGTTCGGGCTGAGCCCGTTGGCAACGGCGGACGGGTTCCATGCGCTGGACCGCGCCTGGGCCACTGGCGCCGCGCAGGTGGTCGTGCTCAAGGGAGCGCCGGATCGGCTTGCCCAATGGGTGCCGCAGGCGACAGACGCGTCGGGCACCGCGAGGGAACAGACGCAGAGCCTGATGCCCGAACCGAGCGAACAGCCAGAACCCGGCACCCGTCTCGATAGGCGCACCGTCACCGAGGCCTTGACCGCCATTGTCGCCGACCTCACCGCCGTTCCGCCCGAAGAGATCGATCCAGATGCCGATTTCGCCGAATACGGTCTCGATTCGATCAGCCTCGTGGAGTTTTCCACGCGCGTGCATGGCACGCTTGCCGTCGACCTCTCCCCGACCGTCTTTTTCGAATGTCCGACACTGGGCGCCCTGGCCGCACGGCTTTCCCCGGCCGTGACCCACGCCGCGGCGGGTGCGGTGGCGACTCCGATAGAAGCCGCAAGGCCGACGCCTTCGCGCCCGACCGCGGCGCCCGATTCCGATGCCGTAGCGGATGCGCTTTGCGGCATGATCGCGGATTTGCTGAAACTCTCACCCGATGACATCGACCCGACCGAAGAGCTGAGTGCGTTTGGTCTCGATTCCATCAGCTATACCGAGCTTGCCGGTGCCATCGCTCAGGCTTTCCGTGTCGATATCGCCGCCAGCGCCTTCTACGCCATGCCCACGATCTCCCAGATCGCCGAACACATAGCGCGGGCCGTAGCTGTTATCACGCCTCAAGAACCGCCAGCGGATTCCGGGGTCGGCGCCGGGTCCGAACCCCGGCGTTTCGCGCCCCATCCCTCCGCGCCTCATCCGTCAGCCTCCCAACCGTCAGCCACCCAACCGTCCGCGCCCGAGCCGTCCGCGCGGGCAGAGCGCCGGCCCGATCCGCAACTGTCGCGGGCCGCTGTCATGCCTGCGACGCAGCAGCGCCCTGCGCCAGACGGCTTTGCCATCATCGGGATGAGCGGGGCCTTTCCCGGCGCGCCGACGCTGGAGGCGTTCTGGGACAATCTGTGTTGCGGGCGCGATGCCATCACCCGGCCGCCGCCCGACCGCTGGGACTGGCAGGCGATCGACGGCGATCCGCGCGTGCAGCCCGGCCGCACCAATGTGCATTGGGGCGGGTTCATCGACGATCTCGATGCGTTTGATCCGGCCTTCTTCGGTCTTTCTCCCGGCGAGGCCGAGGTGATGGATCCGCAGCAACGCCTTCTCATGGTGCATGTCTGGTCCGTTCTCGAAGCAAGTGGCCACGCCCCCCGCAGCCTTGCGGGCAGCAAGACGGGCCTGTTTGTCGGACTGAGCGCCTCCTCCTACAGCGCCATGGTTGCGCGCGCCGGGCGCACCACCGATCCGCGCTGGGTGACCGGCAATGTCGCCTCCGTCGGCCCGAACCGTATCAGCCACATGCTCGATCTGCGTGGCCCGAGCGAACCGATCGAAACCGCCTGTTCCAGTTCTCTGGTTGCGCTGCATCGCGGATTGGAGTCGCTGCGCACGGGGGAAAGCGACCTCGTCATCGCAGGCGGGGTCAACGCCATGCCGGATGAAACCCTGCATGTGGCCTTTGCCGCTGCGGGCATGTTGTCCCGGGGCGGGCGTTGCCGCAGTTTTGCCGCCGGTGCCGATGGCTATGCGCGCGGCGAGGGGATCGGCCTCGTGGCGGTCAAGCGTCTGACCGACGCTCTGGCCGATGGCGATGACGTGCTCGCGGTGATCCGTGGCTCCGGGGTGCGGCATGCCGGACGTGCGGCCTCGCTCACCGCCCCCAACCCGGCCTCTCAATCCGCCCTGCTCAAGGAGGTCTTTGCGAAGGCCGGTGTCCGGGCCGAAACCATCACCTGCATCGAAGCGCATGGCACCGGCACCGCGCTGGGCGATCCGATCGAGATCGATGCCCTGAAGGACGCCTTTGGCATTCCGGCCGATGCCTCCAGTCGGAACCGCTGCGCCATCGGGGCGCTCAAATCGCATATCGGTCATCTGGAACTGGCGGCGGGGATCGCCGGCTTGATCAAGGTGGTGCTGCAGCTGCGCCATGCCACCCTGGCCGGCAATCTGCATTGCGACAGCGTGAACCCGCTTGTCCATCTCGAAGACTCGCCTTTCTTCCTCGTGCAAGAGACACAGCCCTGGTCCCAACCCACCGATGCGGATGGGAGTCCCATGCCACGCCTTGCGGGGGTCAGTTCCTTCGGCTTTGGCGGGGTCAACGCCCATGTGCTGGTCGAGGAGGCAAGCGCGCCTCCCGTCGCCCCCGCGCCGGTCGGCCCGGCGTTGATCATGCTCTCTGCCCGCACGCGCCAGCAGCGCGACGCGGCAATTGCCCGGCTGTGCGATTGGGCCGAGGAGCGGGCGGAGAGCGGCGACCACGGCTTGCTGCACCGCGTGGCCCATACGCTGCAGGTGGGGCGCGATGCCCATCCGTTCCGTGTTGGCTTTGTTGCGCAGGACTGGTGCGGTTTTCTCGACACGCTGCGCGCGCTGCGTGCCGGAAAGCAGGCGCACCGGGTCTCGTGGGGGGATCCCGTGGAGACGCGTGTCGCGCCTTGGCTCGACGCTGACGCGCTGGCCACCCTTGCGGCGGGGTGGATGCAGGACGGCGCGCTGGAGCGTCCGTTGGGGGCCTGGGTGTCGGGGCTGGACCTTGACTGGTCCGCTCTGTCCAAGACGGTTTATGGGCCAATGCCGCCCCGTCGCATCGCGCTGCCCACATATCCCTTCGCCAAGGAGCGCTACTGGGTCGCACGCGCAGCCGCGTCGGGTGCGCAGGGCACACCGCGCATGCGCTCCGGTTCGGACCAGACCGATCCCGAGCAGGCCCTTCTCCATGACACCGACCCGGATCAGACGGACACGGAGCGGAGGGCTCTTGATCGGACTGGCCTTGGTCCGACCGCCCCTGCGCAGACTGAAACAACGCCTGCCGACACGGGGCGCGCCGAGACCGAGCGCGCCTTGGCGGGGGCGTCGCCAACCCCGAGCGGGGCGCATGCGCAGCTCTTGAGCTCTTGCGACCGGACAGTGCATGACGTGATCGCCGATTTCCTCGCCGTTGCACCGGACACGCTCACACCGGATGCGGGCTTTGCCGAGATCGGCATCGACTCCATCGGGCTTCTGACAATTTCCAGTCGGATCGTGGCACTGCTTCCCGACAGGGGGCTTGAAGGGCGCGGGAATGCGATGCTCGAAGCGCCAACCGTCGCGGCGCTCTGTGCGGTTGTCTCGGAGAGCCCCGCGCCCGTCGCTGCGGGCGAGCCGGCCCCGGCCGCCCTGCGCAACCCGGTCTCCGACGCGCCGGACCCGGCTTCATCGCCGGGCAACGCTGCCGCGCCAAACCGGGGCCCCACGCAGGAACCCGAGCCGGAACGGGCGACCGTGCGGCTCGACATGTATGGCGCCTCGCTCAGGGCCGACCCGGCGGACCGCGTGATCACGCGGTTGCAGCTGACAACGCGGGATCCGCTCGCCGCGCGGGCAGAGCTTGTGGTGGATGAGACGCATCCTTTCTTCTTCGACCATCCGCTCGATCATGTCTCGGGCATGCATCTCTCCGAGGCGATGTGCCAGCTGACCAAGGCCCTGCATCTCTTTCGGCATCGCGAAGCGGCGCCGGAGGCGATCCACCTGACCAGCCTGCGGTTCAAGTTTCCGAATCTGTGCAGCTTGTCCGCACAGGCGCGGGTCGAAACGGGCCAGGTTCCGGGCGACCCCGAAAACGAATACCGCGCCCGCGTCGTCCAGGACGGGCGCGTGGTGGCGGAGGCGCGGCTCGTCTGCATGCTTGGCCCGTTTGTCGCCCCGCCGGTATCAGGCGACTGGCCTGCCGGGCGCAGGACAAACCGGCGTTGGGTCAACAAGACAAACCCCGCCAACGTGCTGCTGGCGGGGCTGCGGGCGCAGGAGGGTGGGCTGCTGGCGCGTCTGAGCCTGTCGGCCAAGGCACCGTTCTATGCCAATGGCCCGGGCAACGGTGTCGACGGGCTGGTGCTTGCCGAAGCCGTCCGCCAGCTCACCCGAGCGGCGCCAAGGCTGCTGCCGCTGGCACCGGAGACCGGCCCGCAGGCGCCTGCCATTGGCCTGCTCAAACAGATCGACCTCTCGCTTGATCGCGCGGTGTCGGACGCAGAACCGGTGCTCCTGCGCACCGAGCCTTGTCTGCCCGTCTCGCTGGGCGGGGCCACGATGCTGAACCTGCGCGGGGTGCTTGAACGGGCAGATACGGGCGCGCTGCTCGGCGCCTTCGCGAGCCGTGTCATCAGCGTAACCGAAACGCTCAAGGCGCATTGGGACGACCAGCGCCAGCCGAACCGAACGACTTAGAAAGGACCGCCCGCCATGCTTCGCACGCTCAAGGTGATCGCCGTTGACCTCGACGGCCCGCTGCTGGTTGATACCTTTGCGCCGCTGCTGCGCAAATCCTGCGACTATTACGGCCTCGAATACACCCGCACGCTCGAAAGCGGGATGCTCTCGCGCAACCGGCGCGAAGCGGTGCAGTTCATGCTCTCGCAATTCGATGGTGACCTGCCCGACGATCTTCAGGGCAAGACCCATCAGGAAATGGCGGCGAGCTATTTTGCCCTGCGCGAGGCCTATCTGGCGGAGAACCCGCTGCGCCTGTCTGACGGGGCGGAGGCGCTTCTGGCGCTGCTCGCGCGACTTCCCGTCCGGCTGCTCTGTTATGGCGGGCTCGACGAAGATTACATGCGGCGCGAGCTTGGCGCGCATGCCGATGTGTTCGAAGCCTATGTCTGCACCAATGATTTTCGCCCCGGAATGAAGGAAATCGTGCACGACATCGCTGGTGTCGCCCCGACCGAAGCGCTCTTCATCGACGATGTGAACTTCGCCGCCACCCATGCGCGGGCCGTCGGCACCGGCTTCATCGGCGTGCCGTCGCAGGAGCCCTGGTGCTGGCAAAAGGCAGAGATGACCGATGCCGGGTTGCCGTTTATCGTGCGCGACGCGTCACAGATTGACCTCGCGATGCTGCAAAGCATTGATCGGATGCAGGAAACCGGTCAGTTTTGGGCAATGGCGTGAAGCGCCGCCCGATACCGAGGCCCGACGGATGCCCCGAGGCGTCGGCACATTCCCGCGCCGAGCGCCGCATCCTTCGCCCGGGGCGGCGCAGGACGCTCCCGGCGCACGGTCCCCGTGGCGTCTGCTGAAAAGGACGAACCGCGTGCCCCTGATCCAATTGCTGCGCACCAAGGATGCCGCCACGCTGCGGTGGATCGTCGTGCTGACGCTGATTTCCGGTGCGGCCAACGCGGCGCTTGTCGCTCTGATCAATGCCGGTGCCGCCGCTGTTTATTCGAGCGAGAGCGCGACGCAGCAATTTCTGCTGTTCATCGCGTGCCTGACCCTGTTTCTCTATACGAAGATGCATGCGGAAATCGGCGGCAAGATGCTGTTTGACGATGCCATGACCGAGCAACGGCTGCGCATTGTCGACAAGCTGCTCAAGGCGCGGGTATCCTCCGTGGAAACCATGCGCGAGAGCGACGTGATCACGCGCAGTTCGCGCAATATCGGGCAGGTGATCCAGGCCTCTGACACCATCGTCTACGGGCTGCAATCCATGTTCATGCTGGTGTTCTGCTTTGCCTACCTGTTCACCATCTCACCGGCGGCCTTCGGTTCCGTGCTTGTCGGGCTGGTGCTGGTGGCGGTCTACCGGCACATGCGCAACGAGGACAGCCGCAACGCCGCGCGCACGCTGATTGCGCGCGAAAGCCAGATCTCCGAAATGGTGTCCGAGACCTTTCTCGGCTTCAAGGAGGTCAAGCTCAACGACCGGCGCCGCGCCGATCTGCATGCTGCCTATGACCGGCTGGTGGCCGAGACGAGCGCCATGGCCGAAGCCCCGACCCGCGTCTATATCCAGTCGCGCGCGATCATCCAGGGGGTGTTCTACATCATCATCGCGGCGATTGTCTTCGTGATCCCGCGCATGACCAATGTCTATGCTTTCGACGTGCTGGAAATCACCGCGGTGGTGCTGTTCATCATCGGGTATCTGGCCGGTTTTCTGGACATCATCCCCGTGATCGGGCGGACCAATGCCGCGTTGACCAGCCTGTCCGAGCTCGAAGCCGAACTCGATGCCGGGGCGGAGCCCGAAAGCGTGACCGGTGCGCCTTTGGCCGAGCCGGAACCGTTTGACGGGCTCACGCTTTCGCGGGTGCGCTACGCCTATCGCGAACCCGACGGCAGCGCGGGCTTTGCCATCGGGCCCATCGATCTGAGCATCGAAAAGGGCAGGGTGCTTTTTGTGGTTGGGGGCAACGGGAGCGGGAAATCGACGCTGATCAAGCTGATCTGCGGCCTTTACCAGCGCTCGGACGGCGCCATGACGCTCAATGGCCGGTCGGTGGAGACCGCTGACCTGCCGCGTCTGCGTCGCAGCTTTTCGCTGATCATGAGCGATTTTCACCTTTTCGACAGGCTTTATGGCTACCACGACAGTGATCCGGCGCGGGTGGACGCACTGATCGACAAGATGCAACTGGGCGACAAGGTGTCCTTTGCCGATGGGCGCTTTTCGACCCAAACGCTGTCGACGGGGCAGCGCAAGCGGCTGGCGCTGATCGTTGCGATCCTGGAGGACAGGGATGTCTACATCTTCGACGAATGGGCCGCCGATCAGGATCCACAATTCCGGCGGTATTTCTACGAAACGCTCATGGCGGAGTTGCGCGCCGAGGGCAAAACCGTGATCGCGGTCACGCATGATGATGCCTACCTGCACTGCGCCGATGCGGTCCTGCGCCTCGATTATGGCCAAATGGTCGCCGCGCGGGCGGCGACGGGATAACCGACGGTTGTGGGTGACAATTATTAAGTGTTTCGGGAGATATTTGTTTCCCGCAAAGGGCGAGTGTGATAGGAAAATAACTGGGTTCGCTGCGGTCTCGGCCAGGCGATTTGATGAGGAAACACAAAAATGGCGACTGCAAAAACGTCCAAGACCGACGCTGATACAACGACCGAAAGCGACGACAGCACGCAAGCGATCGAGGTCAACCCGATGGAGGTGCGCGCCATCATCGACCGCCATGTGATCGCGGCGTCCGGCGTGGGGCTGGTGCCCATTCCGCTTGTGGACCTTGCCGGGGTTGCGGCGGTGCAGCTCAACATGATCAAGCGCCTCGCCGAACTCTACGATATCGACTATTCGCAGCGCCGCGCGCGCAGCATCATCGCCGCCCTGATCGGTGGCTCCGTGCCGGCGGCAGGTGCATTGCCATTGTTCTCCCTTGCGCAATCGATCCCGGTGATCGGCTGGACCGTTGGGGCGGGTGCGGCCTCCATCCTCTCGGGAGCCTCCACCTATGCGGTCGGACATGTCATGTCGGGCCATTTCGCCAAAGGCGGCGATATCGAGGATTTCAGCGCCGAGAATGCCAAGGAGTCCTTTGGAGAGTTCTATTCAAGGGGCAAGGAACAGGTCTCCCGGATGACCCGTCGCGGCTCCAAGACGTCGTCCGCAGCCGACGAGGCCGCTGCCAGTCCGGCGAGCTGAGCGCGGCGTGTTGCCCCGTGAAAGGTGGCCGGCCGCACACCCTGTGGCCGGGCGCCCTGTGAGTAACGAGGCGCGGTGTCGCACGCCGTGCCCCGTGACGGAGTGAATGGCCCTGATGCGATCCTATGCCCCCCAGATCATCACCAGCCTGCTGCTCAGCGTGACCCTGTTCATCTATTTCATCCCCGAAACCTTCATCAATGTCGGCCCCGGGGAGCGTGCTGTTCTGTGGAAACGGTTCTTTGGCGGCACCGTGACCGAAAAAGTGTATGGCGAGGGGCTTCAGATCATCTTCCCGTGGGACGAGCTGTATGTCTATGACGTCCGCCTCCAGGAGACCGAGCGGTCCATGACCGTGCTCACCGACGAGGGGTTGATGGCGACGCTGCTCGTGTCGATCCGCTTCGCGCCGGACAAGGCGCTGCTTGGGCTGCTGCATCGCGACGTCGGCCCGGAATACATGGACAAGGTTGTCATCCCGGAAGTCGAGGCCACCGTCCGCAAGGCGGTTGGCGCGCTTTCCTCCGAAGAGCTCTACACCCGCAGCCGCGACGTGATCCAGGATGCCGTGGTGCTCGCGCTTGAAGAGACGGCGCAGAACTATGTCAACGTGGATGATGTGATCATCCGCCGCATCACGCTGCCCGAACCGGTGCAGACCGCGATCGAGCTCAAGATCGAACAGCAGCATGTGGCCGACTCCTTTGTGTTCCGGCTGCGCACCGCCCGTCAGGAGGCGGAGCGCAAACGCATCGAGGCGCAAGGCTTTGCGGATTACAACACGATCATCTCGGAGACACTGACCGACGACATGCTGATCTGGGAGGGCGTGCGCGCCACCGAGACCATCGCCGGGTCTGACAACGCCAAGGTCATCATCATGGGCAATGGCAAGGAAGGCCTGCCCGTCATCCTGAGCGCGGAATGATGCCGGCAGGCCGCCCGGCATATCCCGGCCCCGGCCAGATCGCCGCGCGCGCGGCGCCCGTCCCGTTGGGGCGCGCGCATGGATAAGTTCATCTACGCCGTTTACCTTGTTGTCACCACCATCGGGCTGACCATCGGGCTGCGTCTCTTGTGGTCGCTGGCGCGCGGTGAAAAACTCCGCTTTCGCCCGCT
Organism: Cognatishimia sp. F0-27; assembly: GCF_020667845.1. Taxonomy (GTDB): domain Bacteria; phylum Pseudomonadota; class Alphaproteobacteria; order Rhodobacterales; family Rhodobacteraceae; genus JAFMPQ01. The sequence continues at coordinate 31,533 of NZ_JAFMPQ010000019.1, read as the reverse complement.
CATGGGGTTTCTCGCGATCATCGGCTTGATCGCGGGCTATTATTTCTGGGAGCGGCAGGACGTCTATGACCGCCTTGCCCAGCAGCGCCTCGCCCAAGGGCTGGATCCGGTGTCGCCGGTCCATATCGCCGGTGTCTGGCCGGCCGATGACCCGGATTTCTTCGAGGGTCTGCGCGCCGCCGTCGCGGCGATCAACGCAGACGGGGGCGTCACCGTGCGTGACGACTCCGGCGCCGATGTTACCGTGACGCTGAACCTCATCGAGTTTCCTCAGAATGATGAGGACGAGACCACCTATCTTGACGTTGCCGAGGACAGACGCATTCTCGCGGTGGTCGGCCACCGGGGCGAAAGCGAGGCGATCCGCGCCTCCGCTGCCTACGAGGAGGCCGGTTTGCTCTATCTCGCGCCAACCGTGTCGCGGCCGAATTTCTCGGAACACGGGTTCCGTCGCGTGCTTCGCCTCGTGCCCGATGATGACGACATCGCCAATCACATCGCCGATTTTGTCAACGACCGTGGCTATCGCAACATCGTTGCGCTGACCCCGCGCACGGAGGCGGGCAAGAACATGGCGCGCTATCTGTCCTCCGTCTTCAGGGTCGACAACAGCACGCGCAACCGCGTCGACATTCCCCGGATCACGCTTTACCGCTCCTACGAAGACGGCGCCCGCCATTTCCACGAGCTTGTGACGGATGTGGAGGAAGCCGACCACTCGGTGATCCTCATCGCCGATGATGTCACCGGTACCGCCAGGCTTGTGCGCGCGTTGCGCAGCCGCAACGTCGATGCCCCGATTGTCGGCTTTCCGATCATCGAGGTGGATACGTTTTTCGAGATCGCGGGGGACCTGTCCAATGGCGTCGTGATCCCGTCGCTGCTTCCCGTCGGTGGCGATCCAGATACCAATGGCGCAAAGACCCGCATCACCGGCCCGGCAACGGCGCCGGGGATCGATGTCGGTGATTTCGTCGAAGTGCAGGCCTATGAATCGGTGATGCTTCTGTCCAACGCATGGGAGCGGGCGGGCACAATCGAAGCCGGCGCAACCGCCGCCATCCTACGCGCCGTCAAGGGATGGAAAGGGCTTCACGGTTCGTATGATTTCACGCCCGATGGCGATATCACCGACCGGGCGGTCCAGCTGAAACAATCGCGCAACGGCCGGTTCCACCCCATCGCGGAATGACCAGTCGCATCGCGCGGCGCGCACCGGCCATGCAAGGGAGACGCCAAATGCATCTGGGACCAATGATCTATCTCGGGCTGTGCCTGCTCATCGCCCTGTTTGGCGTGCGGCGGAAGCTCGGTTTCTGGGGCTATTTCTTTGGCTCCATCGCGCTTACGCCCATCCTCGGCCTTGTCCTGTTGCTGGCCTCCGATCCGCGGCCGCGCACGCCGCAATCCTGACCGGCAGGGCGCGCGCAGCATCGCGCCAGCTTCCCACGTCCAGCCGGCCCCGCATGGCAGCGCACGCAACGTGCCGCCGCGTATCACGGTGCACCTTACGGCGCACGCGCCACGGTGATCGCCGGTATATCTGCCCCGGCCAGCCTTTCGATGCGCCACGGCACCCCGTCAAAGGCGATCTCCCGCACGGGCCGTCCCGCGCCATCCAGCGTTTCGAGCGTCGTCGGATCCCCGGAAAACCCCAGCCCCGCGGCTTTCAGCACGGCTTCCTTGCTGCGCCAGATTTCGAGGAACAGGGCCATCCGCGCCGCCGCGTCGCCGCAGCAGTCGACCGCCGCGCGCTCGCGCGCCGTGCCGATCATGCGGATCATCCGTGCCGGATCGACCCCGGTGCCGCGCGCAACCAACTCGATATCGAGGCCGATCCTCCCGTGTGGATAGAGGCCCAGCGCGACCCAGTTTCCCGAATGTGACAGGCTGAAATCCAGAAACGGCGTGTCGGGAAGGGTCGGCTTGTGGTTCTGCGGGGCGTCGATAAGCAGGCGCCCCGGCGCGACGCCCAAATAGGACCCGAGCACCTGCCGCACGAGGCTGCGCGCCCCGACAAAGCTGGCGCGCGCATGGGGCACGCGAAACCGCTCGGCCCGCGCGTGTTCGTCAGCGCTCAGCACCGCTTCCGAAACCCGCCCGCCGGCTGGCCCCTCCAGGTCCGCGACAACGACGCAGGGGCCGCCTGTGCGCAGGCAATCCAGCACTTCCGCCAGGCATGCCTGCGTGCTCCAGCGGATCAGGGGAATGGCGTCGTCCTTCATCGTCACCCTTCTACCGGATGGTGCCCCAAGCAGACACCGCAAACAGGCACCAAGTCCCCAATCCGCAGCCATGTCGCCCGGATGACGCAGCCCAACCTGCATGTGCAGACCGCTTGCCGCGTTTGTAGCTCCCCACGCGTGACCCGATGCGCCTCAGGGTCAGGGCAGGGCAAGCGCGTCCCGCGCCCTGGTCATGCGGAGATATGCGTTCGCCAGGCGCGCGCTTTACTTTTCCCTCCGGTCTGCGACGGTAACGAAATCCGCTGATCGCCACCCCGATCGCCACCCGTCAAAAGGCCTTTCGCCATGACAGATTTCCTGTTGCTCGCTTTCGTCTTTCTCACCGCAGGGGTGCTTTCGGTGCCCATCGCTTCACGTCTCGGGCTCGGTAGCGTGCTGGGATACCTGATCGCGGGCATCCTGATCAGCCCGATCCTGACGGTGTTGCGCGTGGATGTGGTGTCGATCCAGCACTTTGCCGAGTTTGGTGTCGTGATGATGCTTTTCATCGTCGGCCTCGAACTCGAACCACGCAAGCTCTGGTCCATGCGCGCGCGGCTTCTCGGGCTTGGCGGCGGGCAGGTGGTGCTGACGGTGCTGGCGGTGACCGGCGTCGCGATGGCGTTCGGGCAGCCTTGGACAATCGGTCTTGCGGCGGGGTTTGTTCTGGCGCTGTCCTCCACCGCCATCGTGCTTCAAACGCTTGGAGAAAAAGGCTTGCTGCGCAGCGATGGCGGCCAATCGAGCTTCTCGGTCCTGCTGGCGCAGGATGTCGCGGTAATCCCTATGCTGGCGATCATCCCGCTGCTTGCGATACCGGAACTGGCCGATCTCGGGGCCCATGCCGCCGACCTGGCCCATGGTTCCGCAAGCAACGGCCATGCGGGCGCGCCATCAGACGGTCACGGCGAAAACGCTTCTTTCAGCCTCGTGGACGGGTTGCCCGGCTGGGCCGCCGCGCTCGTCACTCTTCTTGCCATCGCGGCGGTGATCGGCGCGGGATCCTATCTGACAAGCCCGATCTTCCGCTTCATCGCCGCCGCACAGCTGCGCGAGCTTTTCGTGGCGACCGCCTTGATGATCGTCGTGGGGATCGCGCTCTTGATGTCGCTCGTCGGGCTTTCGCCGGCACTAGGCACCTTCCTTGCCGGTGTGGTGCTGGCCAACAGCGAATACCGCCACGAGCTCGAAAGCGACATCGACCCGTTCAAGGGTCTGCTTCTGGGCCTGTTCTTCATGACCGTTGGGGCGGGGATCAATTTCGCACTGCTCTTTGGCAGTCTTCTGACGATCCTCGGACTGACCCTTGGGCTGATCGTGCTCAAGGCCGCGATCCTCTTTGCGCTGGCCGTGGTGTTCCGCATCCGCGGCAGCGACCGGTGGCTCTTTGCGCTGGGCTTGGCGCAGGCGGGGGAGTTTGGCTTCGTGCTGGTCAATTTCACGTTGGCGAGCGCCGCGCTGCCGCCGGCCATCGCGGATCAACTCATGCTGGTGGTCGCGCTGTCAATGCTGCTGACGCCGGCCTTGTTTATCCTCTATGACAAGGTGATCGCGCCGCGCTACGTGCCCGCCGATGATACGCCGATGGACGAGATCGAGGCCGCGGGCGACATCATCATCGCCGGCCATGGCCGCGTTGGCGGAATCGTCAGCCGGGTTTTGCGCGGCGCCGGGCTGCCCTGCACCGTGATTGATTTCAGCGCCCGGCAACTGGAGATGCTCAAGGCCTTCAACATCCAGGTCTATTACGGAGATGCCACCCGTCCGGACATGCTGCATGCTGCCGGGATCGCCAAGGCAAAGCTCTTCGTGATCGCCATCGACGGAAAGGCGCAGATCACCGAGCTGGTCCGCTACGTGCATCATCATTATCCGGACTGTCATGTTGTGGCGCGGGCGGTGGACCGCAATCACGTCTATGACCTGTGGTTCGAAGGCTGCCGAGACATCATCCGCGAAACCTATGACAGCTCGCTGCGCATGAGCCGGTCGGCCATCGAAGCGCTGGGCTACAGCCGCGATCAGGCCGAACGCATGGTCGCCGCTTTCCACGACATGGACCGCGAAGGCATGCTCGCCAGTGCCGAGCATTATGACCCCGCGATTCCCCCGACCGAAAACACCGCCTACATGGCGGCGGTGATCTCCCGGCAGGAGGCCTGGGCGCGGCAACTGGAAGAGCGGATGCGCAGCATCATGCGCGAAACCGGCGTGGAAAAACCCGATTGACGCCCCCGCCAACCACCGTGAAACGCCCGCGCCACATTTCATGCGATACGCGCATCCAGCGACGGCATTGCGCGCGACGCCTGTGGGCGCGCCTTTCCCGCGCGCCCTTCGGCCAAAGCAGGACCGTCCACCGCGATGTGTGCAAATTCGCTGCGACCGCGGCACAAAGCGATCTCTGCCGGTCGATTTTTCGGAACCTGTAAACCGCTTCCATTTGGTGCTCAGCCTGTCGGTCGCTGATTCAAGGATAGAAGACTCCGGACCGAATACTCACCCCGATCCCGGGTCCATTCGGCCAATGACGACGGGTATCGACCCATCATCCAGGTCTCAAGATCGAGGGTTGCTTGTCGCTGCCCCGCGTTGCGCGCTCCGGTAAAGCAGGCGGTAACCGGACTTTCACCACAGACGCGCAGATATCGGGGCTCCGAATGAGAACCGGATATCAGTCAGGCGGGATATCGAGGCATCAGACTACGCTGCTGCATTGCTGCACCTTGACCCGCGATAGGGCCGGTTAAGGATTGTTTTCCAAGCGTCAAAGGCAAAAAAGGGGCGGATTGCTCCGCCCCGAGTTCACATGAGGATCGTCTGTGGATCAGTTGAACGAGTAGACCAGCGACACGCCGAACGTGTTGTCGGTGTTCTTCACGCCTTTGGACACTTCCGAGTGGTATTCGGTCAGAACGCTTGTCCGCAGGGCGACGGTGTCGGTCATCGACACGTTCAGGGCCAGGTCGTTGAACACCACGGTGTCCGACTCCGACCAGATCACATCGGTGTCGTTGGTCAGGAACACGGTGTCTGTCAGCTTGTGCGCGTAGTCCGAACTGAGGCCGAACGCGCCCTCGCTGATGTCACCACGGGTGACGTCCGACAATTCCGAGAACCGGTAGCCCGGTCCGGCCTGAACCGACCATTGACGGGTTGCCTCGTTGAACACGCGGTATCCCAAACCAAAGCTTGCAAACGTGTCCGTTTCGTAATCGGAGAATTCGTCAACTGAGCCCTGCAGCTTGGCAAAGCCAAACACCATCGGGTTGAAGTCGCGGGTGTATTCCAGGCCGTAGAACAGGCTTTCTTCGGTCTTCTTGCCGTCGTCTTCGCCATAGGCATAGTTCAGCTGAAGCTCGATACCGTTGGGGCCCCAAACATAGTTCAGGTCAGACCCGATGCCGATGTCGAAGCTGTCGGTATTGCCTTTCGACGCGATGGCCCGCACTGCGACCGAGCCGTCAAAGCCCTGTGGACGGCCTTCGTTGCCGAACCGGTCCAACTCGCGCTCTGCGTCATCCTCGATCGCTTCGCGCAGGTCTTCGTTGCGGTCGGCGGCAACGGAGTCGCCACCGACGAGCTGCTGTGCAGACACGGCGGATGCAGACAACATCGCGACAAGTGCCAGCGTGCTGACGCCGATTTTGGAGATTGCGTTCATGAAGTATTCCTTTCCCAACCAGGTGAACTGATCTGCGGAATGAGGGCCGATTGATCAGGAGCATCTCTGCTTGCGATTGGTTTACTACGTCTGTTTGCCGGGCAAAAATTTATAATAATGGTAGATAAACCGAGTATTACTCATTTGTAATCTTTGACTGCAGGACAGTGTCAGCCCTGTCGATCGGGTCGATCCGATCGACGTAAATTGCCTGTTCGTTTTCAGCATCTTGTATCACGCTGGCCAGAGTTCGGCGTGCGAGATCGATCAGATCACCAGGCATGTCTTCGCGCCAAATCACCCAAGACGGGTAGGGAAACCGTGGCGCTTCGGCCACGATATGCAGACGACCAGCATCAAGGTGTCGTTTGACAGACCGGGCAGGCAGGAAGGCCGCGGCCTTGCGATTGACAACATAGTCCATGGCCAGGCTACCCAACGCCATCGAGCGACCGGAATCGGTGAGCTCTGGCAGGGCAATTGCGAGGGCGTGGGTAAATTCCGGGCCCCAATCAACCGACACATATGCCGAACCGAGGTCGAGCGTTGCCCCAGGCCAGGAAGCAACCAGAATCAATTCGTCATTGAGTGCCGGTTCGGCGATCAATCCGGGCCTCAGTTGCGGGGTGTAGAGCAAAGCCGCGTGGATTACGCCATGCACGAGGAACCGCATGATGCGGTCGCTCGTGCCCAATTCGCAATGCACGCTCAGTTCCGGCATCCCCATCTGCATGGCGTCCAGCCACTGGAATCCCATCCTGTGCCAGAGCGAGTATTGCGCGCCGATGGATATGGCGCGCGTGTATCCTTGGGGGATGGCGATTTGCTGGCGGGCTTCCTCCCAGAGTTTCAGAATGCCGAGCGCATAGCGCTCGAACTGTGTGCCTTCCGGTGTCAGAACCGCTCCTGCTTTGGAGCGAACGAACAGTGGATGGCCCAGGCTGTCTTCAAGCCGTTGTATCCGCAGGCTGACCGCGGACTGGGTGACGAACAATTGCTCACAGGCGGCCACAAACGAACCAGTGTTGGCCACGGCAAGAAACGTTTTGATAAGAGTGATGTCCATGCGTAAGACCCATGAGTTTTACTGCGATTAAATGTTGATGATATTCGTTTTCCATGAATAAACTATGGCAATGTGGTCAAGGCGGCGCAGTTGAGGGTGGTGTTCCCGGTGTCATGGTGCGAAGCCGCCGGGACGGTTGCATTCCTGCAAAGACGCGCCCTTGGCCAAAGAGCCAGCTTCCCATTCCCGCAGCGGCAGGAAGTGCGCCGGATCGTCGATCATATCGGACTTGTCATGTGATCGGGCTGCGCTGGCCGATGCCCGACGCAGGATCCATCGTTCGGCCAAAGCCGTCCTTGCCTTGGCTGTTGCCTCCGTTCCACTGAACCGCCGGGATGGGCCTGTCCGTCCCTCTCGCCGCCACCAGCTTCCAACCCGTTTGTCATTCACTTGCCCGCCAGCAGCCGGCGGCAATGCTGCAATTCGACAAGCGCCGGATCGGCCTGAGTGTCGGGTTGCCGCGATTGCATCCGGCACCCAAAAGGTCGTGATCAGAGCGACCAACGGGCATCTTGCGATGCACGGATCGATACCGCCTCAAAACGCGGCACCCACGGCGTTCCGCGTTATTCACTGATTGCGGATAAGGTCAATTCAGGTGCTGCGACGCCCGTGGCTCAGACGTTTCCCTTTGCCGCTCCCGCCAAGATAAGCCTGTCCCACGTCAGGTCAGAACCAGCCCTGCGCAATCGATGCTTCGCATTCTGTAGGCGCTTGAAGCCCTGTATATCCAACCAAGCCTATGCCACCGGTTTTGTTCTTCCAGCGGTGGACCATTTGTTCGGTCAGATTAAGTGGCCGGATCCCATCCGGACGCGGAATCCCTTATCCGGCCAGACCCGTGCCCCCGCGCAACGTCGTGACACTCAAGCCCTGTGCGGTGCGCCAGCAACACGGCCTATGGATATGCGTGGCGACCGGAACCGCATACCCATGTTGAAGGGACGTCCCTCGGCCGCGATTTCTTCGACCGCCGGGGCGAGGAGCGCCGCGCTGATCGCGTGCTTTGGCGGCGTCCACGTTGGAAATATGCAGTAGCAATTCTTTGCAGACCTCGTGCGAGACGGTGGTTCCGTTGCCGTTCAGATTCCTGAAAATCGGCTTGATGATATGGGCTTCCGTGTCGTGTCTCATGATCTCGGTGCGCCGCTGTTCGCGTTGCATACGCGCGTCGTAAAGCTGTCCGTAATCCCCCGTGACGCAGGTCCTTCCCGTTTGGCTGCGCCTCACGGGGCACAAAAAATTGCGTCGAGGAAGCCGCCGTGATTGAGGGCATTCGAGAGCCGCGACCCTATCCGTCAGCTTGAACCATCCAAAAGGGGGGCGTTTCTCCAATGCTAGCTTGTGCGCGCTCGGGGGGGCGACAGCGCGAGAAGCGCGTTATGGCAGGACGCGCTTTTTCTCTTCGGGACAAGTTTGGGGGCCAACCGGCGTTCGCGAACGAAAAAAGCCGCCGACCAGACCCGCCGGGAGGAGTGGCGGAGTGGTCGCGCGGCTTTTCTCGGGGGTGCCCATGTCGCTGGGCGCTCCCTGCTTGTGCGTCAGTCAGCGGAGCGTCGTTGCGCACCTGTCACAACCATGACCTCACGGCTCTCTCGCCACAAAGGGGAATTGACCTTTCCCGTCAAAATCGCTGCATCGCAGAATGACACCGCGATCCTTTGCATGTTTGCTGTGCGGTTTCGAACGCCCGGCTCAAAACCGCGCCGATCAAGGAACCCAATCCGGCACAGACTCAGGCGACCGGGCTTCGCGCTGGCGGACTGGTCGTCGGTCAGGCTTACTTCAGGCTTCGAGGATACCGAAGATCATATCTCACCCGTGTCCTGCCATGCGGAACGAAAAAGATCGGAGCGAGATCCCGCGAGGCTTCGATCGAGCCGAAGAACATTCAAGCACTCACGGTTTGGAGCCAATACGATCGCTGCCAAGCTGCGAAATGACTGCATGGTCGCGGTGGTGGCGATCTCTGGAGTCGATGACGTCCGCGCCGCTCCTGTGCGTGTTTTTCCTGCAAACAAAGCGCGTTGGCGTTCGGGTTGTCCGGGGGGCTACGCTGTCGGATCGGCAGGGTGACGCGGCGGCTTCTGCTGGCGGCTTTCCAGAAAGCTGACTGCAAACGACCCCAGAACGGCGCCGGTGAACACGTACAACCCCCAGCCCGGTATGATGACCCCGATCCCGATCCCCTTGGCGATCACGACATAGAGCGCAATCAAAAAGATGTCCGCCATCGCGAGTTTGGCAAGAACGCCGAGTGCAGGCAGCATTCTGCGCGACAGCAAGCCGGTTTGTATCAGCGCCATCCCAAGGCATTTGAGCATCGGCGCCACAAGGGCAAAGACCGTCACCACCAATGCAAGAAAAAGGTCGGTCGCCCAGAGTTTCTGCAAGCCCGAAAGCACCGTGATCGTGTCCGGGGCGAAGAGCGTTCCACCGCCGAGCCAGCCGGGCATCTGCCAGCTTTCAAGAAGGCCGGTGTGCAACAGCGGCGCCACCCAGGACAGCGGGAAGAGCACCGTAAGCACGATATTCAAAACGAGGGGCACGACGGAAAATTGCATGTCAGCGGGGCCTTCTTCGAATGATGCATCGGCCCGGAAGCAAGCTGGGTAACCTGCGCTGGGACGCAACCATGCACGCATTTATCGGACGTTAAGCTATGAAGCTTAGCCTGTGCCGACAGGAACAGAAAGGCCCGGGCTCGGGTCGTGACCGGGTGGGGCATGGTGTGAGAGCGATCAGAGTATTGGTTTTGGGTCTGGTCGTTTTGGCAGCCGCCATCGTGCCGGGAGCGCTCAAGGCGCAGACAGCTTCGTCTGACGAGAGCGTGGTGATGGGCTACAACCCGTTCCCTCCCTACAGTTTTACCAATGAAAACGGGCAAGCGGACGGGTTTTCCATCGATATCGCGCGCGAGCTTGCGCGCGAACTTGGCATCACCATCACATTTCGGGAATACGCCAATCCGGGTGCGGTGCTCGAAGCCTTGCGCGCGGAAGAAGTGGAGCTGACGACGATTTATGCGCTGACGGAGGCTCGGCGGGATGCGGGGCTTTTCACCAAGCCGATTGGGGCTTTCACAACATCGGCTTTCGTTCTGAAGGGTGGGCCGGTTCTGGAAGCAAAAGACCTCGCAAGCAGGCGCATCGCCGCGACCCGCGGTTCCTATGGCCTGACAGTCGCCGGACAAACGCCTTTCGCGGAAATCGTATTGCAAGACAGCTTGACCGCATCGCTGCTGCCGCTTCTGTCCGGGCAGGTCGATGCCGTTGTTGCGCCAACCAACGGGTTTCTCCGGATCCTTCGGAACCATGGTCTCGACACGCTGGTCATGCCGCTGGAACCAAGTCTCGCGGCACAGGCGCGGGGGTTTATTGTGTCTCCGGCGCGTCCCGCGCTGCTGAGCGCGCTCGATGGCGCCATTGCGGACCGGCTGACGGACAGGCAGGTGGCCGCACTGCAAGCCCGCTGGTTTGGAGAGCCAAGCAGTCTGCTGGGCGATACGCGCGTCTTAGGCATGCTGGCGATTGCCGTTGTCAGCCTGGTGCTGGTCATCGGGGCGTTGCTCAGTCTGGTTCGCGTGCGCGGTTCGGCGCGGCGGGCCTTTGCATCGCATGAGCGCAATCGCCTGCTGGTCGATGCGCTGGACGGTATCGATATGAGCATCGTGATCTTCGATACCGCGCTGCGCCCGGTGTACTGGAACGACGGCACGATCCGGTCCTGCCCGGATCTGGTCAAGGCGCTCAAGGCGGGCCAGACCATGACAGAGACCATCGCCACGACCCTCATCGGTTCAGAGCCCTCCGAGGCCGGTGCGACGAGGAATGTCCGCGCCCGCGCAGAAGCGATGGTGCGCGACGCGCTCTCGGGTACAGAAACCACCCGTCATCTGAAGCTTGCAGACGGGCGCGTCTTTGAACTCAGCGAATTCCCGATTGGCGGCGATTATGTCGCCGCGGTGCGCAAGGATATCACCCGGGTCGAAACCCAAGCACAGAAAATCCGCGAACAGAGCGAGGCTCTGGAACAGGTCAACGACCGCTTGCGCAGTTTTTCGATTGTTGCGGCGCACGATTTGAAATCGCCGCTTCTGCAACAGGATCTGCTTTTGCAGATGGCGCAGGAAGACATGAGCGCCGGGAAGCATACCGATGCACTGGCGAACATGGCCTTGGTGCAACGCTCAAATGCCGCGCTGAAACGCTTGATGAACGATTTGATCAGCTATTCACTTGAAAAGGATGATGCCGACCGACCTGTTCGTTTCGACCCGCTGCCTCGTATTCAAGGTGTACTTGATCAAATCAGCCCGCCGAAAGGCTTTGAAATTGCGCTTCCAAAAACGATGCCGCAGGTGACCGCGGCGCCCGAGGCCTTCGACATCGTCATGCGCAACTTGCTTTCCAACTGCATCAAGCACCATGACAAGCCGCACGGGCGGATCGAACTGCACGCAAAGCAAGACGGCACCATGGTCCAAATCGAGATTGTTGATGACGGGCCGGGCATTCCGGACGGGTTCGAAAGACGGATTTTCTCGGCCTTTGAACGTCTCGGGCCCAAATCCGAAGAGTCGGGCACCGGTCTGGGGCTTGCTCTGGTGAACAAACTTGTCGAGCGTTGGGGCGGGACAGTGAGCGCATCGTCGCCCGGACCGCGCGGCACTGTGTTCCATGTCGCGGTCCCCGTCGCCGACCAAGGGTTCCGCCGGAGGGCGGACGGCGATATCGTTCCCTTGAACCACAGCCGAAGCGCTTAGGCGGCTGACCGTGCTCTTGGGGCGGGGCGCTTTTGGTTTGAGCCTACTGCTCGGCCCCGGTCATTTCGCACCTCCCGCACGCGCAACACGGTGATGACTGGCGCCACGCCCACGGTGGATTGCACTGACACCATCCGAACCGCAGTTGCCCGATCACAGGCACGCCCCGGCACAGACATTTCAACATCTCCCGGACCGGCGAACGACGGCGACCGAGGCGCGACCCATCGCGATGCCGGTCCAGTGGCGCGCTCTGGAAGTCGAGCGTTATGTATTGTTTTCAAGCTGCGCACGCAGCGCGGTCTTGAGGATCTTGCCGTAATTGTTCTTTGGCAGAGAGGTGACGAAGCGGTAACGCTTGGGCCGCTTGAAGCGCGCAATTCGCGCAAGGCAATGCGCATCGAGGCTCTCCGTGGAGACGGAATTGGCCTCTTCTGCGACAACGAAGGCCACGATATCCTCGCCCCATTCCGAGGAAGGCTGGCCGACCACCGCGCATTCCACGACCCCGGGGTGATGCAACAGCGCTTCCTCCACTTCTCGGGGATAGATATTGGTGCCGCCGGAGATGATGACGTCCTTGGAGCGGTCCTGAAGTGTCAGATAGCCATCCGCGTCGAGCCGCCCCACATCACCGGTCATGAGCCATCCGTCGCGGATCGTTCGGGCCGTGGCATCCGGATTGTTCCAATAGCCCGTCATGACCGGTGTGCCCCGGACCATGATCTCTCCGATCGAGCCTGGCGGCAATATCCGCCCCTCCGCATCGCCAATCGCGATCGATACGGCGGATTGCGCACGTCCAACGGATTCCAGCCGCTCTGCCCATCGCGGGCCCGTCCTGTCGGCAACATCCTCGCGCGACAGGGCAGAAATCGCCATCGGACATTCACCTTGGCCATAGATCTGAACGAAGCGGGGACCGAGCACCGCCACCGCGCGCTCGATGTCCGCGCGATACATCGGCCCGCCCCCATAGACGATTGTGCGCAGCCCGGTGCCGTCCGCACCGGTTGCCTCGGCCGCGTGCACAAGGCGCTGCACCATGGTTGGTGCCATGAACATCGACAATGGTCCTTGCGTCCGACCTGCCTCCAGCACCTCCTGGGGATTGAAGCCGCCGGACAGCGGCACGATGTGGCGTGCCGCCTGACGCACATGGATCGGCGCATAAAGACCCGCCCCGTGGCTCATCGGAGCGGCGTAAAACGCGCCATCCGCGGGCGAGACGGGATCAACGTCGACCGGGTAACAGAGCGACATGGCGGTGATCATGCCGTGGGTGATCTGGACACCTTTCGGTGTGCCGGTCGTGCCGGAGGTATAGAAAAGCCAGGCGAGGTCTTCAGCGCTCCGCGAACACGGCGCCGGTCCTGCGCCTCGCGTGATTGCCTCAAAACCGGGATCGTCGAGCCGGTGCACCGGGCAGGGCGCCTCTTCACTCAGGCGCGCCGCCTCCAATTCGGATGCAAACACGCAACAAGCCCCGGCATCGTTCAGGATCCAGGCCGCTTCGCGCGGGTGCAGCTTGGCATTGATGGGCACGGCGGCCGCACCGGCATACCAGAGACCGTATAGCGCGATCAGGTAGTTGGGCGTATTGCGCGAAAAGAGAGCCACCCGGTCGCCCGGATTAACACCGTTGTCGCGAAGCCAGACCCCGAATGCCGCGGCCCTGTCCCGAAACCCGTGATAATCGCAAACCGGCATCTGACCGGAAAACAGAGCCGGACTCGGTCCCGCCCTCGCGGCAGACCGCTCCAGCCACTCGGCTGTGTTCATCACGCTCCCCCTTCTGCCTGTGCGCAAAGGCTACAAAAGCACGCCGCGCGGTGAAAGGCCCAGATGCGAAAAGGCGCGGCCCGTGACAGGCCGCGCCCGGTGTCGACGCCCGGAGAGGCCGGTCAGGCGGCCGCCGAGGTCTCGCCGAACCTGCCGTAGAAGCTCTGGTTCTTGTCGGCCATGTCGCGCAGCAGGTCCGGGCAGGCAAACCGCGCGCCATGGGCTGCGCTCAAGGCGTCGCAGCGCTCGGCGGCATAGGGCGCGCCGATCATGTCGAGCCAGCTCAGCGGCCCCCCCGACCAGGGCGCAAAGCCCCATCCGAGGATCGCGCCCACATCGCCCTCACGGATATCCATCAACACGCCGTCCTCCAGCGCGCGCACCGCTTCGAGCGATTGTACGAAGAGCAGACGGTGCTGCACCTCGAGAAGCTCGGGCTGGGTGGCGGCCTGTGGGTATTGAGCGGCGACCGCTTGCGAGAGCCCCTGTCGTTTGCCCTTCTCGTCATAGTCGTAAAAGCCTTTGCCCGCTTTGCGGCCCAACCGGCCTTGCGCCTCCATCCAGAAGATCACCTCGTCCACGGCCTCATCGGGATAGGCATCACCCATCGCGGCCTTGGTTGCGCGCGCAATCTTGGCGCCGAGGTCAATGGAGGTTTCATCCACAAGCTGGAGCGGTCCAAGCGGCATGCCGACCATCTTGGCGGCATTCTCGATCAGGGCGGGGGCCACGCCCTCCTTCACCATGCGAATGCCTTCGTTGATGTAGGGGATGATGCAGCGGTTGGCATAGAAAAAGCGCGCATCGTTGACCACGATCGGCGTCTTGCGGATCTGCCGGACGAAGTCGAGCGCCTTGGCGACGGCCCGGTCTCCGGTGGCTTTCCCGCGAATGATCTCCACCAGAAGCATCTTCTCTACAGGAGAGAAGAAATGGATGCCGATGAACTGTTCCGGATTCTTGGACGCCTTTGCCAACTCCGAGATTGGCAGGGTCGACGTGTTGGTTGCAAAGATGCAGTCGTTGTTTGTGACCGCGTCCACCGCCTTGGTGACCTCGGCCTTCACCGCGGGGTCCTCGAAAACCGCCTCGACGATCAGATCGCAATCGGCAAGCGCCTCATAGGCCGTGGTCGCCTCGATCCGGGCCAGCATCGCGTCGGCCTTGTCCTGCGTGATCTTCTTTCGGCTCACACCTTTGGCCGCATAGGTTTCGGAATAGGCCTTGCCGCGATCCGCCGCGTCCTGATCGCGGTCGAGCAACACGACATCGATCCCGGCCTGCGCAGAAACCAGCGCTATGCCGGCACCCATCATGCCCGCGCCGAGCACGCCGACCTTCTTGACCTGCTGATCAGGCACGTCAGCAGGGCGCACGGCGCCTTTCTCCAGCGCGCCCTTGTTGATGAAAAGCGACCGGATCATCGCGCCGGAGGACGGGTTCATCAGAACGGAGGTAAACCAGCGCGCTTCGATCTTGAGAGCGGTATCGAACGGCACCAGCGCGCCCTCGTAGACGGCGGACAAGAGCGCCTTGGCGGCCGGATAGACGCCCTTGGTCTTGCTGTTGACCATGGCGGAAGCCCCGACAAAGGTCATGAAACCGGCCGGGTGATAGGGGGCGCCACCGGGCATCTTGTAGCCCTTGGCATCCCACGGCTTGAGCAAATCGGCGTCCTTGGCGTCAAGCACCCACGCCTTCGCCGCAGCCAGAGGATCGGACACGACCTCGTCCACGATCCCGGCAGCCTTGGCCTTGGCGGGCTCCACCGTCTTGCCTTCCAGCAGGAAGGGAGAGGCCGCCATCGCGCCCATCTTGCGGACGAGCCGGGTCGTGCCGCCGGCACCGGGGAAGATCCCGACCATGATCTCCGGCAGGCCGATCTTGGCCTTGGCGTTGTCGGCGACAAAGATACGATGCGTTGCAAGCGGCAGTTCCAGCCCGATGCCAAGCGCCGTGCCCGGCAGGGCGGAAGCGATCGGCTTGCCGCCCTTGTTCGTCTTGGGGTCCATGCCCGCGCGCTCGATCTTGCGCAGGACACGATGCATGTCCATCACGCCCTCGAACACGCCGCGTGCGGGGTCGTCTCCGGCCATGTCTTTCATCTTGGCGATGATGTTGAGATCCATGCCAGCGGCAAAGCTGTCTTTGCCCGAGGTGAGCACGATGCCCTTGACGGCCTCGTCGGCCAGCGCGTCGTCGATCAGCCGGTCCAGCGTTTCCAGGCCTTCCAGGCTGAGCACGTTCATGGATTTGCCGTCCACGTCCCACGTGATCACCGCTACGCCGTCGCTGCCGGTTTCCATTGTGAAATCGGTCATGTCTTGTCTCCCGTCATTTGTGGGTGCTGGCCGGTCCAGTCATGGTGGCCTCTTGCATTGAGGATGGACGACATTTTCCAGCCGTCCGATGTTGGATGCATCAGCGCCGACGCCGTATAGGGCGCCGTCACACGTTGCGAATTGCTGATGAGTTCGGTCTTGTAGGTCGCGATCACGGTGCCGTCGAAACACAGCTCCGCCGAGAGCGGTGCGCGGACGACATTCGTCAGGTGCATCACGTCACTGGCCGTGAGGTAGAGATTGAAGTTGCGCTCCACATCGGCCTCGGTCTCGAGCAGAACCGGCCCTGTTGCCGTGACCATCGAAAACGGCAGGATCATCCGGGCGCGCCAGCGCGTGATGTCACGCTCGAGGAAGGGCCTGCTGATATCGTCAAGGAAGGCTGCAAATTCGGTCTCGTCAAACGTCATGCTTGTCTGTCCTCCCTGCCCTTGGCCGGCCCGTGGGGCCGGCGTGGTCGCGCAGAAAATGACCCATCGGGTGCAGGATCGTCGCGGCGCGCCAGCGCTTGTCGTCTCCTTGATGCAATGTCATCGCCGAGACATAGGACGGCCGTGCCAGCACCGTGTCCGACAGCACGTAACTGCGGAAAACGCCGTGAATGCAGCCATCTCCGAGCATGTCGGCGGATTTGACCGTGCGAATGATGTCGGTCACGCCGAGCATGGCAATTTCGGAGCGATAGCGCTCGAAGTCCTCACGCATGGCCCGCCGGTCCGGCATCACCATGGAGTATTCCGGCATCTGCATGAACAGCGGGAACTGGACCCGCGCGCACAGCTTGTCAAAATCGCCTTCCATATAGGCTTCGGTCAACCCGTCGAGCAGGTTTTGAAAGATCTCGGCAACGTGAGATGGCGGCTTGGTGGTGTTGTCAAAGGTCACAGCATCGGGCTTTTTCGCACCCAAGATCACCTGCTGATGGGCAGGGCGGTCTTGCATCGCCAACAGGTTGGACACGACTTTCCATTGACCTCCGAGCCGTTGCAGCACCGAGTAGCTGGAAAACCTCTGTTCCACGCTGTCGCTGCCGCTCAAGTAGCGGCTGAGATAAGACTGCCGGATCAGATCGGGCCCGTCAAAAAGCGCGGTCTCGACCTCGCGCTCGATGCGCACGATGCTGTGGTTGGCAAAGTATTCGCGCGCTTTTCCGAAGGTTTCGATCAGATCGTCGCGCGTCCTCACGAGCCGCGAGCCCTCGACCGTGCCGAGAAGCTGGGGCAGGGCAAAATGATCCGCGAACTGCTCCGCATCGCCTGACAGGAAACAGGCGGTGGTGGAGTCGAGGATGCGTTTCGCGATCCTGAACGCTTCAGCATTTTGCTCTGCCGTTGTCATGTGGGCTCAGACCCGTTCGATGATGGTGGCCGCCCCCATGCCCGATGCGATGCACAGGGTGGCAAGGCCGGTGCCCTTGCCGGTGCGTTCAAGCTCATCGAGAAGCGTGCCGATGATGATTGCGCCGGTGGCCCCGAGCGGGTGGCCCATCGCGATGGAGCCGCCATTGACGTTGACCTTGTCATGATCGACGTCAAAGGCCTGCATGAAACGCAGAACGACCGAGGCGAAGGCCTCATTGACCTCGAACAGGTCGATGTCGGAAATGCTCATGCCCGCTTCCGCGAGAATTTTCTCGGTGACCGGCACCGGCCCGGTGAGCATGATGGTCGGGTCGGTCCCGATCTTGGCGGTGGCCTTGATGCGCGCGCGCGGCGTGAGGCCATAGGCCTGTCCGAACGCTTCGTTGCCGATCAGCACCCCCGCCGCTCCATCGACGATGCCCGATGAATTGCCGGCGTGGTGGATGTGGTTGATCCGCTCGAGATGCGGGTATTTCATCAACGCGATGTTGTCGAAACCGGGCATGGTCTCGCCCATGTCCTTGAAAGCCGGCTTCAGCCCGCCAAGGCTCTGCATGTCGGTGCCCGGGCGCATGTATTCGTCCGTGTCGAGGATGGTCAGGCCGTTGCGATCCGTGACCGGGACCACCGATTTCTCGAACCGCTTGTCCGCCCATGCTGCTGCGGCACGCTGTTGGGAGGCCACGGCAAGCATGTCGGCGTCATCACGCGAGAAGCCGTATTCGGTGGCGATGATGTCGGCCGAAATACCCTGCGGAACAAAATAGCTCTCCATCGCAAGGCTCGGGTCGACGGCAATGGCGGCGCCGTCGCTGCCCATGGCAACGCGCCCCATCATCTCGACCCCACCTGCGATATAGGCCGCGCCCGCGCCACCACGCACCTGGTTGGCCGCCAGGTTCACCGCCTCCATGCCTGAGGCGCAAAAGCGGTTGATCGCCAGGCCGGGGATCGACTCGTCGAGATCGGAGGCCAGCACGGCCGAGCGCGCAAGGCATCCGCCCTGTTCGCCCACTTGGGTGACATTGCCCCAGATCACGTCCTCGACCGCGTGGCCTTCGAGCCCGTTGCGGTCCTTGAGGGCGTTCATGGTGAGCGCGGACAGGCGCAGGCTTGTCACCTCATGCAGGCTGCCATCCTTGCGGCCTTTGCCACGCGGTGTGCGCACGGCGTCGTAAATATAGGCTTCGGTCATCGTCATTTCCTCTGTCAGGCCCGATCAGCGGGGGATCCGGGCATCAGGTCATAGGGGTGTTTCCAGCCATCGAGGCTCTGGATATTGCCCAGCCAGCGGTCGATCTCCGGCCATTCGGCGCGATCGAACCCAAAGGGCTCGAGATAGAAGAGATAGCCGCAGCAGGAGAAATCGGCATTGCTCGGCCCGGTGCCGACGATCCAGTCACGCCCCTGAAGATGTGCGTTCAGAACCGTATACGCGGCCTTGAGCCGGCCTTGGGTGAACGCGATCACTTCTTGTGGGCGCTTGTCTTCGGGCAGGAAGTTCATCAGGAACCGCAGCATCCCCGCCTGGCTCGACAGTTTGTGGTTGTCCCAGAAGACCCAACGCATGATCTCGCGCGCTTCCTCCGGGGTGGTGCCGCCGAACTTTCCGGATTTTTCGCTGATATACATCTGGATGACGCCGGATTGGGTCAGACGCGTCTCCCCGTCCACAAGCACCGGGGCTTCGCCCATCTCGTTGACTTCCGAGCGGTATGCATCCGACCGGGTTTCGCCGCCGAAGAAGTCGACCTTTTGCGCGCGCCATCCGAGGCCGGACAGGCTCAGCGGCAACGCGGCCTTGTAAGCGTTTCCGGATTCACCAAAGCAGTAGAGTGTCATGGTCATCGCGATTGATCTTTCCTTGTTGCGTGTTTCCGGCATGTGCCGGGACGGTCATCATCCGCGGCAGCGGAGGGGCAATCCGAGCATCCGCGCCGCTTGGGGGTAAAAGGCCGGCGTGCCGGGGCGCAAATCTTTGTTTGATGGCTTTGTGGACGCGCTCATGTGCCCTTTACCTGTCATTTACCGACCTCGTCTTAATCTGGTTCTGCGTCGTCGACTGGAGTGCCGCGCGGCGTGCAAGGTGAAGCCCCTCCTTCTGCCTGTGGCCGCATGGGATCGGATCGCAGGTCTGGAGGGTGGACCGATTGCTGCCCGTGCTGCCTTTCAAGGGTTCGATATGCGGTCCCTTCATCTTGCCAAGTCAACTCCTGAAGAAGCCTTGCGGCCGTCCAGACAGGTCCGGTCGCCTATCAGAGCGCGCGCGCGATCAGTTCCTTCATGATCTCGTTGGTGCCGCCATATATTCGTTGCACACGCGCATCCGTCCACATTTCGCCGATGGCGTATTCCTGCATATACCCATACCCGCCGTGCAATTGCAGGCAGGCATCGAGCACCTCTCCCTGCGTGTCGGTCAGCCAGTATTTCGCCATTGCGGCCTTTTCCACCGTCAGGGCACCCGCGAGATGTTCCGCGATGCAGGCATCAAGGAAGGCCCGTGCCACCGTGGTCTTGGTCTGGCATTCCGCTAGCTGGAAGCGGGTGTTCTGAAACTGCGTCAGCGGGCCACCGAACGCCTCGCGCTCCTTGCAATAGGCAATGGTGCGCGCAACCGCGCCTTCCATCGCGCCCACAGCGCCACACCCGATGATCAGGCGTTCCTGCGGCAATTGCTGCATCATCTGGTAAAAGCCACGGCCTTCTTCGCCGCCAAGGATGTTCTCCGGCGGAATCGGCACATTGTCGAAAAAGAGCTCCGACGTATCGGACGCGTGCATGCCGATCTTGTCGAGATTGCGACCGCGCGTGAAGCCTTCGGCGCCCTCGGTCTCGACAACCACAAGCGAGGTGCCTTTTGCGCCCTGGGCCGGGTCGGTCTTGGCGGCCACGATGATCAGGTTGGCGTGTTGCCCGTTGGTGATAAAGGTTTTCTGCCCGGACAAGCGGTAGACATTGCCGTCCCGGATCGCGCGGGTCTTGATCCCCTGCACATCGGACCCAGCGGCCGGCTCCGTCATCGCAAGCGCGCCGACGAGGTCGCCCGACACCATTTTCGGCAACCACCGCGCCTTTTGCTCTTCGGTGCCGTAAGCCAGCACGTAATGCGCGACGATCCCCGAATGGATGCCGTGGCCCCAGGAGGCGAGATTCGCGCGCGACGCTTCGAGCAAGATCACCGCCTCATGCCCAAAATCGCCGCCCGCTCCACCGAATTCTTCGGGCACGGACGGGCAGAGCAGCCCAAGCGCCCCGGCCTGTGCCCAGATGCTGCGGTCCATTTCACCCTGCTTTCGCCAGGTTTCGAAATGGGGCGCCCATTCGGTCTCAATGAATTTGGCTGTCATCTCGGCGAGCATCGTATGCTCATCCGTCATCCAGTCTCTTGGCATGGCATGCCTCCCCGGTCTTAGCGTTTGCGGGCGTCGAGATCGCTGTTGAACTGTCTCAACTTCACCGCCAGCGTTTCCTGATCCGTCACGCTGTCGAAATGTTCGAACAGGAACGAGAGTGCCTCGCCCTCGTCCAACCCTGCCTCATGGGCGAACCGCCGCAAGACGCGATAGCCGTCCTCGGTCATTGCAACGGGAAAGCGGCGGGTCAGACGGAATCGTTTCGGCATCACGGTCCTTTTGAGCTGTCGTGCAGAGCCGGTTTCTGAGCGCCGGCGCCGCCATGGGCAGGGAACGGTTGCGCCCGTTCCTAGAAATTGGCGGCATCCAAGGCCATGACCGGCTCCGCGCCCGATTGGATCCGCGCCAGATGTGTCGCGGTCATCGGCAATTGCCGGGCCATGTAATACCGCCCCGTCGCGATCTTGGTCTGATAGAACGCCACGTCAGAGGCACCTTCGTCCAGACAGGTCTGCGCCGCAAGCGCCATCCGCGCCCACATCAGCCCAAGACAGACATGGCCAAAGAGATGCATGAAGTCATACGACCCAGAAAGCGCGTTGTTGGGGTTCTTCATGCCGTTCTGCATGAAATACATCCCGGCGGCCTGAAGATCCTTCGACGCAGCCTTGAGCGGTTCGATGAATTGCGCATCGAATTGCGCATCCTTGCCCTTGGTCTCGGCGATGAAGCCCTTCACCAGCTCAAAGAAGGCCATCACGTGCTTGCCGCCGTCCTGACCAAGCTTGCGCCCGACCAGATCGAGAGACTGGATGCCGTTGGTGCCCTCGTAAATCATGGTGATCCGCGCATCACGCACAAATTGCTCCATGCCCCACTCGCGGGTGAAGCCCGACCCGCCCAGCGTTTGTTGGGCAAGAACCGCGGTTTCGAAGCCCTTGTCGGTCAGGAAGCCCTTGATGACCGGCGTCAGCAGGGAAATCAGGCCTTCTGCGGCATCGTCACCGGCGCGGTGCGAGCGATCGATGAGCGACGCGCCCCAGAACGTGAAAGCGCGCGCGCCCTCGGTGATCGACTTCTGGTCCATCAGGTTGCGACGGACATCGGGGTGCACGATGATCGGGTCGGCGGGCTTGTCCGGCGCGGCCACACCCGTCACGTCCCGGCCCTGGAGCCGCTCTTGCGCGAAGCCGAGCGCGTTCTGATAGGCGACCTCACCCTGCGCATAGCCCTGAAGGCCAACGCCGAGCCGCGCCTCGTTCATCATGGTGAACATCGCGCGCATGCCTTTGTGCGGCTCTCCGACCAGATAGCCGGTCGCGCCGTCATAATTCATCACGCAGGTCGCGTTGCCGTGGATGCCCATCTTCTTTTCCAGCCCGCCACAGGACAGGCTGTTGCGCGCGCCGAGCGATCCGTCCTCGTTGACAAGGAATTTCGGCACGATGAAAAGAGAGATCCCCTTCACGCCTTCCGGCGCGTCGGGCAGTTTCGCCAGCACGAGATGAATGATGTTTTCGCACATGTCGTGCTCACCGGCCGAGATCCAGATCTTGTTGCCCGTGATCTGGTAGCTGCCGTCTTCCTGCGGGACGGCCTTGGTCCGGATCAGCCCCAGATCGGTGCCGCAATGGGGCTCGGTGAGGTTCATCGTCCCGCCCCACTCACAGGTCACCATCTTGGGCAGGTAGGTCGCCTTCTGCTCGTCCGACCCGTGCGCGTGGATTGCATTATAGGCGCCATGCGTCAGGCCCTGATACATGTTGAAAGCCATGTTGGCGGCCGAGAAATATTCACCCACGGCCGTGGAAATCAGGTAGGGCAGGCCCTGGCCGCCATATTCCGGATCACAATCCAGCGCCGTCCAGCCGCCATCGCGCACCTGGTCAAAAGCGTCCTTGAAACCCTTCGGCGTGCGCACAACGCCGTTTTCCAGCGTGCAGCCCTGCTCGTCGCCAACCGCGTTGAGCGGCGCCAGCACGTTCTCGGCAAGTTTGGCGGCTTCTTCAAGGATCGCTTCGGTGGTCTCGCGGTCGAGCTCGTCGTAACCGGGCACGTCCTGCTGCTCGGCGATCTTGAGAACATCGTGCAAAACAAAGATCTGATCTTTGACCGGGGCGGTGTAGCTGGGCATCAAAGGCCTCCCAAACGTCTTCTGTCGTGGTGGGGGCTCAAGCGTTTCAGGAAGCCTGAGCCTGTTTCTGGTTCATCGAGGCGATCATTTTCTCGCCCCATTTCATCTGTTCCTTGAGCTCGTCGATGGCGATGATGAGCTCATCGCGCTGACGCTCCATGTCGTTCAGCCGCTGCTGTGCGATCTCGTAGGTCTGGGCAAGCTGCGTCTGTTGCTGATCGCCCACGTGATACAGGTCGAGCAGCTGGCGGATCTCTTCGAGGCTGAAGCCAAACCGCTTGCCACGCAGGATCAGCTTGAGACGCGCACGGTCGCGGCGCGTGAACAATCGCTTCTGTCCCTCTCGGACCGGGAAGAGCAGTTCCTTCTGCTCGTAGAAGCGCAAGGTGCGCGGCGTGACGTCATAGGCGTCACACATTTCCCGGATCGTCATCACTTGATCGTCTTTCATGTTCGGTTCCTCACATCCGTCTTGGTGCATGTGAGTTGCGGTGAATGTGCCAGTCTTACAATGGGAATTTCCGTTGACGTAACTCATACGTCACGTCACTTTCATGTTGACGTAAGATCAATCAAGGTAACCCGGGCTCGGGTGATATTTTCTTTCGAAGCGCTTTGAGCCCGCCGCGCGTGTCGGGTCTGGTTTTCCTGACCCAAGGGCGGGCGGTGTGGACATCATCACATGGGGAATCGGTTCAAACGCGAGCGCGGCCTGTCCGGTCGTTCACGCGCTGGGCTCTGCGCCGCGCGTCCCTCGTCTCGGGTGTTGCCGGCGATCCCGCAGGCCAAAGGGCATCGACCATCAGTCTGCAGCGGCAGCAAAAAATCGAGGCTGGGCTGCACTTTTGGAGCAATCAGCCCAGTTCGAGGGCGCGGGCCGTTTCGTCGCGCAAACCGCGGAGCTCGTCCATGGCCTCATCGATCTGTCGACGCTGCTCGGCCAACTCGGAAAGCTGACGATCGGCCAGTTCCACCCACGCGCGCATCTGCGCCTCGCTCCCTTCCTTTTCATAGATCAGGAGCCATTGCCGGATGTCTTCGAGCTGAAATCCGAATTTCCGACCGCGCAGGATCAGCGTCATGCGCGCGATCTCTCTCGGCCCGTAAAACCGTGAGCGGCCTTGCTTTTCGGGGTGTAGCAACTCGATATATTCATAATACCGCAATGTCCGTGGCGTCACGTCGAACCGCGTGCACATTTCCTTGAAGCTCAGACGTGTTTCGCTCATCGGTTCCCCCCGCTTGCCCAGATCGTAGCACGGCATTCCGCAAGGGCAAGCGGCGCTCGGCGCTTGCCGTAGGCTGAATTGTGACGCAAGACTGCGGTCACGCTGTCCGGATCAGCATCGCGCTCCGTTTTCGACAACCAAGGCACGCCCATGACCCCCGACAAGGCCCGCATCGCCCGGCAATTCATCGAAACCATCCCGCATTCGAAGGCGCTTGGCATGCGCGTCTCCGAAATAGGGGACGGGGTCGCGGTGATCAGCATGCCCTATGACGAACGGTTTGTCGGTGACCCGGAAACGAAGGTGATACATGGTGGCGCGGTTTCGGCCCTCATGGATACCTGCGGTGGCGCAGCGGTGATGAGCCACCCGCGCTCGCCAGCGGGCACTGCCACGATCGATCTTCGGATCGACTACATGCGCGCGGCCGAACCGGGGCAGACAATCACCGCGCGCGCGGAATGTTACCACATCACGCGTTCCGTGGCCTTTGTGCGCGCGACCGCCTTCGACGAAGATGAAAGCCGTCCCGTGGCGACCGCCACAGGTGCGTTTACGGTGGAAGGAGGCTGATCGGATGGTCCGCAAACGCCCCGAACCCGTGCAGGTTGTCAAGCAGCGCCGCGATGCCGCGCTCAATGCGTTGGTGTCAAGCGTGCCGTATATGCAGTATCTCGGGGTGCAGTTCGACCGGCGCGGGGATGAGCTGACGGCGATCCTGCCGTTTGACGACAAGCTCATCGGCAATCCGATTTTGCCCGCGATCCACGGCGGGGTGACGGCCGCCTTTCTGGAAATGACGGCGATCATGTCTCTCAACTGGTTCTGGCTGTGGGAAGATATCGAAACCGGCGTGCTCGATCTGGAACGGCTGGCGGCGGGCGATCTGCCGCGCTTGCCCAAGACCATTGACTTTACCGTGGATTACCTGCGCTCGGGGCTGCCGCGCGATGCCTATGCACGGGCGCGCGTGACCCGCTCGGGGCGGCGATACGCCTCCGTGCAGGCGGAAGCGTGGCAGGACAACCGCGACCGCCCCTTCGCACAGGCCAAGGCGCATTTCCTGATGCCGCTCAAATCGTGAGACTCGTTCCGCTCCTCTTTGTCGCGTGTGCTTGCGACCGGTGGGGGCAATCGCGCCGATGAACCCCTCCGAGCAAGATCTCGCCGGGCGCGACACCGTCGACCCCGTCACCCATGCGCGGGTGCTCCGTGTGGCCATGCCGATCCTGCTGGCCAACATGACGGTTCCGCTGCTCGGAGCGGTGGACACGGCCGTTGTCGGCCAGATCCCCGCGCCCGAACCCATCGCCGCTGTGGGCGTCGGTGCAATCGTGCTGACCGCGATCTACTGGATTTTCGGGTTCTTGCGCATGGGCACCGCGGGGTTGACCGCGCAGGCAGCGGGGCAGGGGGACGATGCAGAAGTGTCCGCTCTGCTCACCCGATCCCTGATGATTGGCGTGGCCGGGGGATTGGCCCTTATCGTGCTGCAGATGCCGATCTTTCTCGGGGCGTTTGCGGTGTCCCCGGCTTCTGACGAGGTTGAAAGCCTTGCCCGGGCTTATATGCAGATCCGGATCTGGTCGGCACCGGCGGCCATTGCCGTCTATGCCATTACCGGCTGGCTTGTGGCGTTGGAGCGCACGCGGGACGTGTTTGTGCTTCAGCTTTTCATGAACGGCATGAATGTGGCGCTGGACCTGCTCTTTGTGCTGGAATTCGGCTGGGGCGTGGACGGCGTCGCCTTTGCCACGTTCATTGCCGAATGGTCCGGGCTGGTCATGGGGCTGTGGCTGTGCCGGGCAGCGTTCCGCACCCCGGCGTGGCGGGACTGGGCGCGTGTCTTTGATGGCGCGCGGTTGCAGCGCATGGCCGTTGTGAACACCGACATCCTGATCCGCTCCGCCTTGTTGCAGGTGATCTTTGTCTCTTTCCTTCTGGTCGGCGGACGCTTTGGCGACGTGACCCTTGCGGCCAATCAGGTGCTTTTGCAATTTGTGCATATCGTTGGCTATGCCATGGACGGGTTCGCCTTTGCGGCCGAAGCCCTCGTTGGCAAGGCGTTCGGCGCGGGAGCGGTGGCGCGTCTGCGTCGCGCGGCACTCATGACAACGTTCTGGGCGCTTGTGACGGGTCTGGTCATGGCGGCGGGTTTCGCGCTCTTTGGTCCATGGCTTGTGGACATCATCTCAAAGGACCCGGAGGTGCAGCAGGCGGCGCGCGACTATTTGCCGTGGATGATCGCGATGCCGGTGCTGATCCTCGGGCTTGTGATGCTCGACGGGATCTTCATCGGGGCCACGCGCACCGCGGACATGCGCAACATGATGGCATTGTCGGCGCTGATCTACCTCGCCTGTCTGTGGCTCTTTCTTGAGCCGTTCGGCAATCACGGGCTTTGGCTTTCGCTCATGGTCTGCAATGTGGCGCGGGGGGTAACGCTCCTCGCGCGTTATCCTGCTCTGGAACGCGCCGCGGTGGGGCAGCGGTGATGCGGCTCGGATAACGCCGGTTTGTTCGCGGGATGCGCCGGATCGGCGCGTGGCCCCCTTGCCCCAGCCGCGCCGCTCCGCTAACCCGGTTGAACCGATCCACACGGGGGGCACCATGGCCGACGATCTCTTCAATTCCTTCATGAACGGCCCGGATGAAAAAGGCCGGTTTGGCATCCATGGCGGGCGCTTTGTGTCCGAGACGTTGATGCCGCTGATCCTGGAGCTCGAACAGCAATACGAGCATGCCAAGACGGACGAGAGCTTCTGGAAGGAAATGGACTTCCTGTGGAAGCACTATGTGGGTCGGCCTTCGCCGCTCTATTTTGCCGAGCGCCTGACCGAAGAGCTTGGCGGTGCCAAGGTGTACATGAAGCGCGACGAGCTGAACCATACCGGCGCGCACAAGATCAACAATGTGCTCGGGCAGATCATCCTCGCGCGGCGCATGGGCAAGACCCGCATCATCGCGGAAACCGGCGCGGGCCAGCATGGCGTTGCCACCGCGACGGTTTGTGCGAAATTCGGCCTGAAATGCGTGGTCTACATGGGCGCGCATGATGTCGAACGTCAGCAGCCCAATGTGTTTCGCATGAAGCTACTCGGGGCCGAGGTCGTGCCCGTCACCTCCGGGCGCGGCACGCTCAAGGATGCGATGAACGACGCGCTGCGCGACTGGGTCACCAATGTGCGCGATACGTTCTACTGCATTGGCACCGTCGCCGGCCCGCACCCCTATCCCGCCATGGTTCGCGATTTCCAGGCGATCATCGGCAAGGAAACCCGTGAACAGATGCACGAGGCCGAGGGCCGCAACCCTGACACGATCATCGCCGCAATCGGCGGAGGCTCCAACGCGATGGGTCTCTTCTATCCGTTCCTCGACGACAAGGAAGTCAACATCATCGGGGTCGAGGCGGGCGGCAAGGGTGTCAACGACAAGATGGAGCATTGCGCGTCGCTCACCGGCGGGCGCCCGGGCGTGCTGCATGGCAACCGGACCTATCTCTTGCAGGACGAGGACGGGCAGATCCTTGAAGGCTTCTCGATCTCTGCCGGGCTGGACTATCCCGGCATTGGTCCGGAGCACGCTTGGCTGCACGATATCGGGCGCGCGCAATATGTCGCCATCACCGATCGCGAAGCGCTGGCCGCGTTCCAGGAATGCTGCCGCCTCGAAGGCATCATCCCTGCGCTGGAGCCGTCCCACGCCTTGGCCCACGTCATGAAAATTGCGCCGGATCTGCCCCGTGATCACATCATTTGCATGAACATGTGCGGACGGGGAGACAAGGACATCTTCACCGTGGCCAAACATCTTGGCGTGGAGATGGGGTGACATCACAGGCCGGTCCTGCGCGTGATGCGCATGCCGGTCTGATCTGTGCCTTGACGGAGCGAGGTTCGTATTCGGCTTGTTGGCGCAGATTGTGCCATGCGGCCTCACGCAACCGGGCGCGGATCTGGCCAGACCGATGCCGACAGCCCGCGCGCGCTGCGCCAGGTGTTGACGGTTCGGCAAGGAAATGACGCTAGCTTGCCTCAAGCGCCCAAGCAGGTCGATGCGAGGTCGCGCCATGGGAGAGGCGCGCCATCAACGATGGTCGCATGGTCCCGCGCTGATAGGGGGCGGTTTCCCGGCATTCAGGCACCGCGTTCCGGCCATCGCGCCGCGCTGCCGGGTGGTGGAGCCGCAAACGGCAAGGTGGGGTAGGGCCACAAGAGGGCTAACGTTCCGTCAACGGTTTCATGGCAAGTCTGGGCGCGCACTGATCGCACCGGAACTGAGCTGCGGCTCATGCGGCTTAAGGCTCATGGTCCAAATCCAGTCAGCATCGTTTTGGTGCTGCAATGTTGTAAAAAGACAAGCGATAATTGGTGAATTGCCGCGACCTCAAGGGTCGCGGCGGATCACATTCTATGACATTCGGTCCTCAAAATCATGAGAACAAAGACAAAAGTGGCCTTGGTCGAACACTTTGCTTCAATGCTTTGATGACCACACAATATGTCTCAAGAGATTGAGAAAGTGTAAGCATCCGCGAATTTTTTCGCACTGAATCCTCTCGGCGTGTCACCGATAAGGGCGCCGTGCATCACAGCGTTGAAGACATGTAACGGCAGGTGTTGATCGCGTGCGCTTGGGCGCGATTAGTCGGCCTTGTACAAGTCCAGAACCCGGCGCGGCACGATTTCCAACGCGCGCTCATGGGTGGCGGTCAGGTCAACCAAAGGGGCGCAGCCCTCGTCGTGTGCCTGCAGGAAGCGCGATGCACACAGGCACCATTTGTCGCCGGGTTTGAGGCCGGGGAACCGAAACTCGGGGCGCGGCGTCGACAGGTCGTTCCCGACATATTTGGAATAGGCCAGAAACTCCTTGGTCATGACGGCGCAGACCGTATGACTGCCGCGGTCGGCATCACAGGTGTTGCAGAATCCATCCCGGAAAAACCCGGTTACAGGGTCGCTTGAGCACGGTTGAAGAGCGCCGCCCAAGGCATTGACCGGTTTGTCCTTTTCCATCATGCGATTACTCCGATCGAGCCAATTTGCGCATCATCTCCACGGCATCGTCAAAAGCTCCCTCGGCGCGGAAGGCCCGATCTGCCCCGGTCAGCGCGACGACCGTGGCGCTTTGTTGATCAATATAGACGTATTGCCCATAGACCCCGCGCGCAAGGAATTCTCCATCCCTTGCATCATGGGGAATCCACCATTGATACCCGTAGCGGATCTTTCCCGGCGCGGTTGGTGCCTGGGGCACGGTCGAAACGGCAACCCATGTTTCCGGCACGATCCGGCGGCCCTGAAACATCCCGCCCAGCCGGAACATCTCACCCATACGGGCATAGTCGCGCAGCGTCAGGTTCAAACCGCCAAGCGCAAAGGCGACACCATACCCGTCGGACACATAATAGGGCGTTCCGTAAGTCCCGAGAGGACCGAGGATATGGGCGCCCAGAAGATCGGCCAATGTCTGGCCGGTCCCGCCGCGAACCACCATGCTCAGCACATGGGTGTCGATGGACACGTATTTCCATTCCGTCCCGGCTTCGGTGAATCGATCGTCCAGCCCGGCGGCAAATGCATCCATCGAGCCGCCAAGTGCAAGAATGCGGCCCATCTTGTTGATGTCACTCCAAAAGTCGAGATAATCCTCGTCGAATACCACACCCGACGCCATCTGGAGAACGTTGCGGATGCTGACCCCGTCATAGGCGCTGCCTTCGAGCGCGGGTGCATAGGCCGTTACCGGGTCGTCGAGGCTCGTGATTGCCCCGGTTTCGAGCAGCACGCCAATCAGCGCGGACAGATAGCTTTTCGCAATGGACCACGAAATCCGGAGATCCTCCGGGTTGGTCCCCAGATGATAGCTTTCATGAACCACCCGCCCGTCGCGTAGCACAATCGCTCCGGTCACCGCGCGCCGTTCAACAAAGGCCGGCCAATCCGGCGGCATGGGGCGTGGGGTCCCCTCCGGCAACCGCGTGACCGGACCGGATACCGGGATCGGCACGGTCTCGAACAGCGTGCCCATGGCGCTGAAATTTCCGACGATCCGGTCTTCGTCAAAAAGCGTCGTGACCGCCAGAAGCCGCAGAAGCCTTTCCTGTTGCCACACCGCCAGCCCGCCGAGACCGAGGCCAAGCACGAGCGCGGCCGCAAGGATCTTTCTCAGCATCTGGCCCACCCGTCTCTTTGTCGCCTTTGTCTGGGACACGCGTCTTTCAACGGAACTTGTCCGCAAGCCGCTGCAGCGCCGAGCGCGCGTCAGACGCGGCCGCCTCTTGAGGTTTTGTGTCCGTGTCGGGCGTTTTGGTGTCCTTGGCCTGTGGCGTCGCCTTTGCCGCCTGCTCTTTGGCTTGCGCCGTCTGGGCAGCGCCGGGCCTGCCCTGCGCGCCACCCCCGGAGCGGGGCGGGTTCACGCGCAAGGCAACGGCATTCTGAAATCCGCCCGCATCGCCAGCCGCGAGCGCCGCCGCGCCGTCCGAGCAGCCGCGCAGGACATCGTCGAGCCAATCCTGATCACCGCGCGCAAAATCATGCAGCACATAGCCCGCAACAAGCTCCTTGCGTCCCGGATGCCCGATGCCGAGCCGGACGCGCGCATAATCCGGCCCTGCGTGTTGGTGAATCGACCGCAATCCGTTGTGACCCGCATGACCGCCCCCCTTTTTGACCCGCACCTTGCCAGGGACGAGGTCCAGCTCGTCATGGAAGACGGTCAACGCGCCCACATCGAGCTTGTAGAAGCGCAGCGCCTCACCGACGGACTGGCCGGAGCGATTCATGAAGGTTTCCGGTTTGAGCAGGAGGACCTTCTCACGGCCAAGCCGTCCCTCGCTGACCTGGCCTTGGAATTTTGACCGCCATGGACCAAAGCCGTGATCTTCCGCGATCCGGTCCAGCACCATGAAACCAATGTTGTGCCGATTGCCGGCATATTGCGATCCGGGATTGCCGAGACCTGCGAAAATCTGCATGGCTTTCCTCCAAACGCCTGGTTGCCCTGCCACAGCTCAGATAGGGCATAGCGCAGCACCGTGACAAGGGAGAGCCCATGTATCTGACGATGAACCGTTTCAAGGTCGCCCCCGGCGAGGCAGAGGCTTTCGAGGCGCTCTGGAAAACCCGCGACAGCCATCTCAAGTCCGTGCCAGGGTTCGTGCAATTCTCCCTGCTCAAGGGGCCGGAGGCCGGCGATCACGTCCTTTACGCCTCTCACACGATCTGGGAGAGCGAGGCCGCGTTCAAGGACTGGACCAAATCCGAAGCGTTTCGGGCCGCGCATTCCGGGGCCAAGGGCTCCGACCATATGTATCTCGGCGCGCCGGTGTTGGAATGCTTTGACGCGGTGCAGGTCCTCAGCAAATAACGCGCCGTCTGCGCACGGGGCGCGCGCCCATTGGCTTGTGAGCGTCGTTTGTCTGCGCTTCAGGCGGGCGACAGTGGCCTGAAGCGCGGTTTGTGGTTTTCGGTCGTTTTTGTCAGGGCTTTGCGGATCGGGCGGGATGGGGTCGGGCGCGGTGTCTGTGGTCGGACGCTGCCGTCTTATAGGTGATCGAAGATTGGCGCGGTGCGGGCGCTCGCGGTGTGGGGGGCGGACGCTGACG
>NZ_JAFMPQ010000018.1 GCF_020667845.1 Cognatishimia sp. F0-27 | reverse complement strand
TTGTAAGGGCAGGGTGCCTCCAAGGCTGTCACCCCGCATGAAGGCGTCGCGATAAGACGGATCCGCGCCCATGTCCAGAGCGATTGTCCCAAGAGAGCCGGATTGGGCGGTGGTGGCATCCGCCGTGCAGCACCCCCAAAGCGTGTCCGATGGTCCTGGCCATTCCGCGCCATTGCGGGAAAACCACACCTTGCCGGCACTGGTGGTATTTCTGCCGTGGACAACGCGCTGCTGCGTTGCTTTCATGGCACCATGTCTGACGCCAATTGCCCGAATTGTGGAGACCGCGTGCCGACCGCCATTGCGCGGGCGGTGATGCTGACCTGCCCGTCTTGTTCGACCACGCTCTACGTAGATGGCGGCCGGCTGCGGCACGCGGGCACGGCGGGTGAGATGCTCGATGCGCCCTTGCTGTTCGACGTGGGCGACCGGGTGACGCTGGGACTCGACACCTACGACGTTCTGGGCCATGCGCGTTTCAGCTATGGGCGCGGCTGGTGGGACGAGTTCTGGGTCGAGGATGCCGAAGGCGGCGGTGCGTGGCTGTCCGTGGACGAGGGCGATATCGTATTGCAGGTGCTTGTCCCACGGGACCGCTGGCCCGCGGTTCCGCGGAATATCCGCGTCGGCTCGGGGATACAGGCATTTGGACAGTCCTTCGTGATCACGGAGCGCGATCAAGGCACCTGTGTTGCGCTGCGCGGCGTGTTTGGCGAGGCGCTCCAAATTGGTGAAACCTACGAATACCTCAATGCCAATGGCAGCGATGGCAGCCTGCTTTCCGGTGAATTCTGGGAAGGCGGGCAGGCTTGGTCCTTGGGGCGGTGGTATGATCCGTTCGAAACCACGGTCTCGGTGCTTGACGGGCGCGCGCGGGACTGGGAAGGCGCCCGCACGGGGGATGGCGGCGATGCGCCGCCACCGCCGCCCGGCATGGCGCCGCCGCCACCGCCGCCAGGGGACGCGGGAACCTCTGGTGGTTCCTTTGACGGGCCATGGGGCAAAGGATGAGCGGATTGATCTCGGACGAGACGGCCTTCGGGCCGGTTGAAGGCCATGCGACAGGCCGGCGCGCGCAAGAGTGGGATCTGGCATGAGCCGCGCACCCGATATCAAGGCGATCGATTGCGCCACTTGCGGAGCCGGTCTCGACGTTCTCGGCGGTGGCCGTGTCACCACCCATATCTGTCCGTATTGCGGCACGGCGCTCGATGCGCTTGACGGGTACCGCGCGCTGAAGAAATTCTCCGACGCGCCGCGCCCGGAGACGCCATTCAGTATCGGGATGAGCGGCACGCTCTACGGTGTCGAATGGACCGTCATCGGATTGCTGGGCCACCGCGAACGCTGGGCCGGGAAGGTGTGGGAATGGGTCGATCACCAGCTCTATTCCCCCACCCATGGCTATGCGTGGCTCACGCTGGAAGATGGCCATCTGACCTTTGCCCGACGGGTGCGTGGCACGCCCGCATCCGTCTGGATGTCCTCGACCGGGGTTGAAGCATCGGAAAACCCGCCCTCCGTCTTTCATGACGGGCGGCGCTACAAATACCTCTCGACCACTGTTTCAACGGTGTTCTATGCCGAGGGCGAGTTCACCTGGGCACCGCAATTCGACGATCGGACAACGGCAATTTCAGCGCTGGCCGATGACGAAATGCTCGATTTTGCCGAAACCGGACAAGAGCGCGAAGTGCATCGTGTGGTCTATCTGGATGGTCCGTCGGCATTGGCCGCCTTTCGACTGCCCGAAACCACCCTCCGGCCCAAAGGGGTGCATCCGACCCAGCCCTATCATGGGTGGAAAGAAGCAGCATTCCTGCGGAATGCCGCGCTTGGATTTGCCGCCGTGGCGTTGGCGATCGGGTTGATCCTTGCGATCATGCCGGGACGTCTGGTGCTTGAGCCGACCACCGTCGGGCTCAACCAGTTGCCCCGTGACGTCAGCTTTCGGATCGACGCGCAGGCGGACAAGCTTGCGGGGCTGTATTTCTCTGCCAACGTGTCCAACAGCTGGGCCTATATCGATCTCGAGTTGACGGACCCGAATGACGAGGTGCTTTTCGAGGCCGGGCGGACCATGGAATACTATTTCGGTCGTGACAGCGATGGCAGCTGGTCGGAAGGGTCGCGGTCGGCATCGTTGCATTTCTTGCCAACGGTCCCGGGTGAATACACCTTGTCGATCGGGGGGGTGGAGCAAGGGCTCTGGGGATCCGGTGGCCGGAGCGCCTCCTGGGTGCAGGTCTCGGCCCGTACGGGCATGTCGTCGGGCTATTATCCGATGGTGCTTGCGGTGCTGCTCGGAATGCTGGCATTGGTGCTTTCGGCGGGGTCTTTCATACACAACCGTCGCCGTTGGGCGCATTCTGATTGGAGCGACGAGGACTGACATGGCGCGGCTTGGCCCGATACGCATAACCGGCTGTTTTCAGCTTTCCCCGGACGGGATGCGCCGGCGTCGTGCCTGCATGGTCCGGAGTGTATGCGCCGATGACGCGCCGCAAGAGAACACCGCAGGAGCGGCGGCGTGAGTATCATCCGGGTTCTGTTCCTTGTTCTTGCCAGCACCGCCGTGGCCGGGACGGCCTATGTCGGGTGGTATGGGCAAGGTGGAGAGAGCTTCGATCTGGACCGGTCGGTGCGCACGGGATCCGGGGGCGCCTTTGTCGGCGGTCGCGTGAAATAAATGCAGATCAAGGGGAACGTCCATGGACGCCTACATCACGATTCAACTGTCTGAACTCATCTCGACGGTGATCTATACCTTCATCGGCGTGGCGCTGATGGGGGCGTCTTACTGGATCATCGACCGCTTCACGCATTTCTCGGTGGTCAAGGAAATCGAGGAAAAACAGAATATCGCGCTGGCGATCCTGATCGGGGCGGTCTTTATCGCGCTTGCCCTGATCATCGGGGCAGTGATCCGGTCCTGATGGGGCACCGCCCTGAGACGGGTGCGGGACCGGTCGCGTGGTGGCTGTGTCGTGAGGGGCCAGCCCCTCACACTCCCCGGAGTATTTCGCGACAGAAGAAACAGAGGCGCGGGCGCGTCGAGGGCATTTTGCAGGCTATCATCTGTCAGACACATGGATCCCGGCTTGTCCGGGCCTGCGTGTCGGCACGCCCTTGCGCGGCCGCGCGCCGCGCGGTGAGGGCGGGTTTGTGACGGGGCAGGCTGTCGAGCGCGCGGTGCGGATCCGCGAGCTGTGGCTGCTGCTTGCGACATTCATCATTGCCATTGCCGGGCTGGTCTACGAGCTGATCGCGGCAACGGTATCGTCCTACCTTCTCGGGGACAGCGTGCGGCAGTTCTCGCTTGTGATCGGGGTGTTCCTGTCTTCGATGGGGGTGGGCGCCTACCTGTCACGGTATGTCGGAAAGGCCATGCAGGGCTTCGTCTGGGCACAGATCTGTCTTGGCGTTGTCGGGGGCTTCATGGCGCCGGTCCTCTTCTTTACCTACGCCGCGCTTGGGGAGGTGGCCTTTCCGCTCTACGGGATGCTGATCGCGGTCGGGATTCTGTCCGGCATGGAAATCCCGCTGATCGCGCGGGTGCTCAAGGAGATCGGCGCCCCGGAATTCCGGTTCGAAAACGTCTTGACGGTGGATTATGTCGGGGCGCTGGTGGCGTCGTTGGCCTTTCCGCTTTTCGTGATCCCCTATCTCGGCCTGATGTCGGCATCCCTGGTATTCGGTCTTTTGAACCTGGCCGTGGCCGGGTTGTCCTTGTGGTTGTTCCGGGCGGCAGCGACGCGGGCGCAATGGGGCTTCTGGGGTGTGGCGGTTCTTGCCAGCCTGCTGGCCTTGATCCAGGCGGAGCGGCTGGTGTCCGTGGCGCAGGCGCAGCTCTTTGAGGATGACGTGGTCCTGTCGGAGGCGACGCCTTACCAGACCGTCACACTGACCCGTTTCGGGGATCGCGTCCGGTTCTACCTCGACGCGTCGATCCAGTTCGACACGATGGACGAGCATCGGTATCACGAGGCGCTTGTACATCCGGCCATGGCGCTAGCGCCGCGGCGCAAGTCGGTCCTGATTCTGGGCGGGGGAGATGGGATGGCGGTCCGCGAAGTGCTGCGCCACGAGGATGTGGCAGCGGTCACGCTCGTGGATCTCGACCCGCGGGTGACGGAGCTTTTCCGCGACCACCCCGATTTGGCACCGTTGAACGACAGGGCCCTGTCGGACCCGCGCGTGCGGATCGTCAACATGGACGCCTGGCGATTTGCCGAACAGGATCGCGGCACCTATGACGTGATTATCGCCGACCTGCCGGACCCGAAGACCATCGCGCTTTCAAAGCTTTACAGCCGGGAGTTCTATGCGTTGCTGGTCGAGCGGTTGTCCGGCACCGGAGTTCTGGTCACGCAAGCGGGGTCGCCGCTTTTTGCACGGGAGGCGTTCTGGTCGATTGTCACCACGCTTGAGGCCACGCGCAGTCCGAGCGGTCCGGCGGCGCGGCTCAGTTTGCGGCCCTACACCGTGTATGTGCCGAGCTTTGGCCAGTGGGGTTTTGCCATGGCAACCCCGATGCCTCTGGCGCGGCGGGCATTGCAGCTGCCGGAGGGGTTGGCTTTCCTGACGCCCGAAATCTGGGAAGCCGCGCAGGTTTTTGCGCCCGATATGGACCGGGTGCCCGTGTCCATCAATGACATCCAGAGCCATGCGCTTGTCGGCTATTACCTTGATGGATGGGATCGTTGGTTCCGCTGATGCGCCGCTCTGACAAGATAGGCAGGACAAAAACGAAAGGCGCCCCGAATGGGGCGCCCGCTGAAACCTTAAGGTCCGAAGCCGTGGTCAGGTGATGACGTCGGGAGCGGACCGTCCCGTCCGGCCCTTGATATCAGCCAGAGCATCCGCGGCGGCGATGATCCCGGCCAGCGCGTCTTGCGGATCGGCGTCGAAGCGCGCGGGATCGGTCTCGACCCGTTCGAGATAGACCCGGAGTGTCGCGCCTTCCGTCCCGGTGCCGGACAGGCGGTAAACGACGCGCCCGCCATCGGCCAGCCCGATGCGGATGCCCTGACCGGTGCTGAGCGATGCGTCCACGGGGTCGTTATAGGTGAATTCATCGGCCGTCTCGACGGTCAGACCCGCGGCGTCTGTTCCCGGCAAGGTGGCCAGCGCATCGCGCAGACCCTGCATCAGGCCTTCGGCCGCTGCACTGTCCACGGCCTCGTAATCGTGGCGCGAGTAGAAGTTGCGCCCGAATTTCTGCCAGTGGTCGGCAAGGATCTCGGCCACGGACATCTTGCGCTCTGCGAGGACGTTGAGCCAGAAGAGCACTGCCCAGAGCCCGTCCTTCTCGCGCACATGGTCCGAGCCGGTGCCGGCGCTTTCCTCGCCGCAGAGCGTGGCGCGCCCGGCATCGAGCAGGTTGCCGAAATACTTCCAGCCGGTGGGGGTTTCGTAACAGTCGATCCCCAGCGCATCGGCGACCCGGTCAAGCGCCTTCGATGTCGGCATGGAACGGGCGACCCCGGCAAGCCCCTTGGCATAGGCCGGGACCAGCGTGGCATTGGCCGCAAGTACGGCGAGGCTGTCCGAAGGCGTGACGTAGGCATGCCGCCCGACAATCATGTTGCGGTCGCCATCTCCGTCGGAGGCTGCGCCGAAATCCGGAGCAGAGTCACCATACATCTCGTCCATCAGCGTCTTGGCCCAGATCGGGTTGGGATCGGGATGCCCGCCGCCGAAATCCGGGCTTGGCACGGCATTGACCACGGTGCCCGCGGGCGCACCAAGCGTGCCTTCGAGGATCGCCTTGGCATAGGGGCCGGTCACCGCATGCATTGCGTCAAACCGCATCCGGAAGCCGGAGGCAAAAAGCGTGCGAATCTTGTCGAAATCGAAGATATCGGCCATGAGCGCAGCATAGTCGGTGACCGGATCGACCACCTCGACGACCATTTCGCCAAGGCGGCTTTCGCCAGGCACGGACAGGTCGACGTCCTGTGCTTCGAGAATATGGTATTCGGAGAGTGCCTTGGTGGCGTCGAAGATCTTGGCGGTCATGCCTTCGGGGGCGGGGCCACCATTGGCGGCGTTGAACTTGACGCCGAAATCTTCCTCCGGTCCGCCCGGATTGTGCGACGCGGACATGATGATTCCACCATCCGCGCCGCGCTTGCGGATCAGGTTTGATGCGGCAGGCGTCGACAGGATAGCGCCCTGGCCGACGATCACCCGCGCCGCGCCGTTGGCGGCGGCCATGCGCAGGATCACCTGTGCGGCGCGATCGTTGAAATAGCGGCCATCGCCTCCCAGAACATACACTTTGCCCTGTGCGCCGCCGGTTCCGTCGAAGATGCTTTGCACGAAGTTTTCGAGGTAATGCGGCCCCATGAAGACCGGGGTCTTTTTGCGCAGGCCGGATGTGCCTGGTTTTTGTCCCTCGATGGGGGTGGTTGCAACTGTTGTGATGCTCATGATCATCTCCTCCTCGTCCCTCTATTTCCTGTTCGACTCCGCTGGCCGGGCCGAGCGGCCGGCCTCGGCCATGGCGGCCGCGGCATCCGCAAGCCCTTGCGTGGCGCACAATGCGTTGGCCGCAACCGGCAAACGCTGCCGCCAGTTTGGATATTGCGTTGTGGTGCCCGGCAGGTTCGGTTGCGCCTGCATGCCGAGTGTATTTTCAACCTGCACCGCGACAAGCCGCGCCGGGGTGGCGGCCAGAAACCGGTGCATGGCGTCGACCGATGCCGTCCCGAGGCGGCGCACAAGCGCGCGGCTCTCCGTGGCGCGGATGGCCGTCTCCCGGGAGGCGCGTTCGGCGCTCAGATCGCCGACCGCTTCGCGCGCTGCAATGTCCGCGCCTGCCAGCCATCCATCCCAGGTGGGCAGATCATGCGTTGAAAAACTGGCGATTGCCGCTTCGTCATAGGCGTCGGCCTTCCGGAACACCGGAGGCTTCCAGCGACTGCGTTCAAACATGGCGACCCGGCACCCCATGATGCCGGCTTCGCGCAGAGCGCCCTGCAATCCCTTCGGAATATTGCCCAGATCTTCGCCGACCACCGCCGCACCGGCCCGCGCGGCTTCAATCCGCACCACAGCGAGCATCGCGGCGCGCGGCATGGTGACATAGGCACCGGGTGCGCCGCATTGCGGCACCCAGAAAGCCCGCTCGAAGCCAAGGATATGGTCGATCCGCAAAAGGCCCGATACCCGCAATTGTCGCCGCAGGGTTTCGGCGAGCGGGGCGTAGGCCCGCCGGCGCAGGGCGAGCGGGTTGAACGG
Organism: Cognatishimia sp. F0-27; assembly: GCF_020667845.1. GTDB lineage: Bacteria > Pseudomonadota > Alphaproteobacteria > Rhodobacterales > Rhodobacteraceae > JAFMPQ01. Next base: position 91,836 of record NZ_JAFMPQ010000018.1, on the reverse strand, counting down.
TGCCAATTGCCAGTTCTGGCCGTCGGCGGAGAACGCATCGGGCGGCGCGCCAAGCGACGCGCCAAGCGCAAAGGCGCCCGCATCTTCCCATGTCTCCGCGCCGTCGGGATGGGTTCCGACGGCCAGATCGAGATAGAGCCCCTGTGCCATGCCACCGGCCCTTGCGCGGGCTTGAAGCGCGCTCAAGGCCTCTTCCGCACGCCACTGGAACCACGCGTGACGCCGGATTGATGCGCCAAGTTCCGCGCGCGCGGCCCGTGTCTGCGCGCTTTCGGGATCGCGCAAGGCGGCGGGCCAGCTGTTCCAGAACGCGCCGTGGCGCTCGGACAGCGCCTGATGCAGGGCAAACCGCTGCAGCGCCGCTCCTTCATCGGCCACAAACGCGTCAAAGGCTGGATCGCCTTCAAAAGCCGCGTATGCGGCATCGAGCGCGGCTGCGCGCGCGGGCGTCTCTATGGCGTAGTCGATCAGCGGATCCGCGGCATCGCTGCCCCGAACGAGATGCAACGCGTTGAGCCTGCGCCGGTGCGAGGGTGTGTAGGGGGAATACACCTCCGGCGCGCAGGGAAAACCTGCATGCACCGGGTTGAGACCAAGAAACCCGGCGCCAAGAGCGCCGAGCCCGTCCAGAAGCGGGCCAAGGTCGCCATAGCTTCCGACGCCGGTGGCGCTCAGCCCGTAAAGCGGCGCGATCAGCCCCCAGCACCGTGGTGGCAGAGGCAGGGCAGGAGGCGCGGCCAGCAGCGTGACGCGCGCGCCTGAGCCGGTCTCAAGCCGGTGGATTCCAAGCGGCAGGGCGGGCAGTGCCCCGCGCCCCTCGCGCTGCGCGCCGTTCTCGAAGGTCAGGGTCCAGTCGCCGTCGGGTTCAAAATCCGGGACCGCACCGGCGGTCACGACGAGATCTTCGGGCAGATCGGCCAAGACGTCCCGTGCGTTGGCAGCAGGATCGACCCCCATCGCCGCGATCAGCGCGCGGGCGCTGTCCACACCTGTCGTGCGCCGCTCCCCGGTCTGATCGGTGTAGCGCGGAACGATTCCCAGCGCGCGGGCGAGAGGCCGCGTGGCCGCCGTCATCGGCGTGTCATCCCGGCACCCGAGGGACGTTCAAGATACCAGGCCTGGACGCTTTCGTGTGCCACGGGAACGATCGGACCTTTCGGAGAGACCGGCAGCGCGGTGGTCTGGTTCGTATCGATCCCGAGCCGCCATTGCCACACGCTGGGCGCGGCCGGCATCCGAACATTGACGGCCTTGCCGGCGTTGAACACCAAAAACAGCGCATCCTCGCCCTGCGCGTAGGAGGGCGTGTCCCAAGCCATACGCATCTCGGCGCACAGCACGCGGAGTTCCGGATCGTCCCAGTCGGGCTGCTCCATCGGCTTGCCGTCGGCGCGGCGCCAGAACAGGTCTTCGCGGCCGTCCGTGACGCGCTCCTGCGAATGCAGGAACCGTTTCTGGCGCAGGATTGGATGGTGCTTCCGGAAGGCGATCAGCCGCTTCGTGAAGTCCAGCATCTCCGCATCGGCGTTGTCCCAGTCGATCCAGCCGATGGGATTGTCCTGGCAATAGGCATTGTTGTTGCCGCTCTGGCTGTTGCTGATCTCGTCGCCAGCCAGCAGCATCGGCGTGCCCTGGCTGAGCATCAGCGTTGCCAGCATGTTGCGCTGTCGGCGCGCGCGGGCGGCTTTGATCCCGGGATCGCTCGTCGGACCTTCGACCCCGAAATTATCCGAGAAGTTTTCGCCGTGGCCGTCCTTGCCGTTTTCGCCATTGGCCATGTTGTGCCGATGTCGGTAGCGCACGGTATCGGCCAGGGTGAACCCGTCATGGGCGGTCACGAAATTGACCGAGGCCGTTGCCGGACGCCCGGAATGGTCGAATTGCAGCGCAGACCCGGTGATCCGTTCCGCGAGCTCCGGCACATGGCCGGTATCGCCGCGCCAGAAGCGGCGCACACCGTCGCGATACTTGTCATTCCACTCTGCAAAAGGCGGTGGGAACGCGCCAAGCTGATAGCCGCCCGGACCGATGTCCCAAGGTTCAGCGATGAGTTTCACCCGGCTAAGAACCGGATCCTGCTGCAGCGCGTGAAAGAACGGAGCGTCGCGGTCAAACCCGTCGGCACGTCTGCCGAGCGTGGCGCAGAGGTCAAACCGGAACCCGTCCACATGCATGACCTCGACCCAGTAGCGCAAGGAGTCGAGCACCATGCGCAGCACCATCGGGTGATCCATGTTGATGGTGTTGCCGGTGCCCGTGTCGTTGATCGTGTAACGCTTTTCCGGCATCGCGCGGTAATAGCTGAGGTTGTCGAGCCCGCGGAAACTGAGCGTCGGGCCGGTCTCGCTCCCTTCCCCGGTGTGATTGTAGACCACATCGAGAATGACCTCGATCCCGGCCGCGTGCAGGCGCGCGACCATGTGCTGAAACTCTGCAATGTCGCCTTGCCCGAGGTATCGCGGGTCAGGCGCGAAAAAGCCGATGCTCTGGTAGCCCCAGTAATTCGTCAGCCCCTTTTCCACCAGAAAGCGGTCGTTCAGGAAGGCGTGAACCGGCAAGAGCTCCAGCGCCGTGACGCCGAGATCGGTCAGGTGATCGAGCACCCGATCCGAGGCGAGGGCGAGAAATCCGCCCTTGGGCGCCGCCCCCGGAAGAGACTGGGTCAGGCCCTTGGTATGGGCTTCGTAGAGGATGCTGTCGGCAAAGGACGTCTTGGGGCGCGTCTGCGTGCCCCAACTGAAGCTCGGGTCCACCACCACGCAGCGCGGCATGTAGGGCGCGCTATCGCGGGTGTCGAAGCTGAGATCCCCGTCGGGATGGCCGACGGTGTAGCCCATAAGCGCGTCGTGCCAGACCGGGTGGCCGGTCAGGCGCTTGGCATAGGGGTCGAGCAGCAGCTTGTTGTAATTGAAGCGGTGCCCGTCCTCCGGCGCGTAAGGGCCATCGGCGCGCAGCGCGTATTTCTGGCCGGGTCGCAAACCGGGCACATAGCCATAGCGGATATCCCCGTCCCGTTCCGGCAGGTCGAACCGGTGAGTCTCCGTCTTGCCTTCCTCGGAAAACAGGCACAACGTGATGCGGCTGGCATTCTCGGAAAAGACCGCAAAATTCACGCCTTCGCCGTCAAATGTCGCGCCAAGCGGGGCCGCGCGGCCTTCCCGGATCATGATCTGCGTCATCGTTTCTTAAGCCTGAACCATGCGGGAGAAAAGCGCGGCATAGACCTGCGCGGATGCGTCCCAGCCGACGGGCTGGGCCATGGCATTTTCGCTGGTCCGGGCCCAGGTCGACCGGTCGCGCCAGAGCACGCCGAGCCGCTGGATTGCGCCGCTCAGCGCCTGTCCGGTGACCGGGTGGAACTGGATGCCCGTTGCGACACCCCGTGTGACGGCGGCAGGGTTGGCATCAATCACCGTGTCGGCCAAACCGCCCGTGGCGGCCACCACCGGCACCGTGCCATAGCGGAGCCCGTAAAGCTGGGTCAGCCCGCAGGGTTCGAACCGCGATGGAATGAGGATCGCGTCGCCCCCCTCCATCATGCGCCGGCTCAGCGGTTCGTCATAGCCGATACGAACGGCGACGCCCGCATGGCGCTCCGCCGCTTGCCGGAACTGCGCTTCCAACGCGGCATCGCCCGAGCCCAGAAGTGCGAGCTGTCCGCCTTGTTCCAGCAAGGCCGGCAATGCCTCGATCAAGAGGTCGAGCCCCTTCTGTCCGGTCAGTCGCGAAATCGCGACGCACAGCGGCCCTTCCGCATCGGGAAGTCCGAACTCCGCGCGCAGGGCCGCACGATGCGTCCGCTTCTGCTCTGGCGTGTCGTAGGGCGGGGTCCAGACATCAAGGTCGATGCCGTTGAGAATACCGAGAAAATCCGCCGAACGGTGCTGCAGGACGCCTTCCAGTCCCATGCCGAACTCCGGCGTCATCAATTCGCGCGCATAGGTCGGCGAGACGGTCGAGACCTTGTGAGCGTAAAGAATGCCGGCCTTGAGTGCCGAAATCTGGCCGTAATACTCGAACCCGTCGCTGTGGAAATCATGCCCCGGCAACTCCATCGCGCCCAGAAGATGCGCGGGTGCGAGGCCCTGAAAGGCGATGTTGTGGATGGTCATCAGGCTTGGAACATGCCCAACGCCAAGCTGGCGCATGTAGACAGGGGTGAGTGCGGCCTGCCAGTCGTGCAGATGCAGCGCGTCGGGCCGCCAGTCTTCGACCCCGTTTGCGGCAATCAGCGCCGCGGCCTTGCTCAAGGCGGCAAAGCGCATCGGGTTGTCCGGCCAGTCGCGGCCGTCAGGACCAAGGTAGATGCCACCTGCGCGATCAAACAGATGCGGCGCGTCGAGGATGTAGAGGACGTTTTCGCCCAAGGCCCCCCGGCGCAGGCAGGCCGTGCCGCCAAAAAGGTCGCCCAGATCGCGCATCACGGGCGCATCCGGATACGCTGTCATCACGTCGGGATAGCCCGGTAACAGCGTGCGCATCTCGACCCCAAACGGAGCGAGCGCAGCCGGCAGGGCGCCGGCCACATCGGCAAGACCGCCGGTCTTGACCAGCGGCACGCATTCGGAGGTGACCGAAAGAACTGTTGTCATCCTTACTCCAGACAGGTGCCGCGATGGGCAGGGCACCAGACTTCACAAGTGCTGGCGCAAGCCCGAAGGGGCACAGCGCCTTATTGAGGCGCGCAGGGCGGCACGATGGCGTCGCCTTGCGCAGTGTCCAATCGCGCAGCGCCCGCTCCGATATCGGGCGCGGTGCGTTGCGGACCTTGAGAGAATGGAAGGCATGTTCCCACCATCCCGGGGCGCATTACTTCCCGCTTGCTGCCCGCTTGTCCAGCATCGACTGGGTGATCAGCGTCACGCCCCCTTCCGAGACCCGGAAATGTTCGGCATCCGCCTCCGGATCTTCTCCGACCACAAGGCCTTCCGGGATGGATACCCCGCGGTCGATCACGACATTGCGCAACCGTGCATGCCGCCCGATGGTCGCATAGGGCAGCACAACCGCGCCATCCAAGCTGGCGAAACTGTTCGTATGAACCTGCGTATGCAGCAGCGATCCGCGGATCTCGGTGCCTGAGATAATGCATCCGCCGGACACGAGCGAGGACACCGCACTGCCGCGACGGCCATCTTCGTCATGCACGAATTTCGCCGGAGGAACGGCTTCGGAATAGGTCCAGATCGGCCAGTCGCGGTCCCACAAATCGAGATCGGGAGCGAATTCGGTCAGGTCGATATTCGCCTTCCAGAACGCGTCGACCGTGCCCACATCGCGCCAATAGGCTGGGGCGTCGGCACTGTGACGCACACAGCTGTCGGAGAAGCGGTGCGCCTGCGCCTTGCCGTTCTTGACGATCTCCGGGATCAGGTCATTGCCGAAATCGTGGCTGGAATTGTCGTCCTCCATGTCACGCAGCAGCATGTCGCGCAGGAACGCCCAGTTGAACACGTAGATGCCCATGGAAGCCAGCGCGTGGTCCGTGTCGCCGGGGATGCCGGGCGGGTCTGCCGGCTTTTCGAGGAACGAAGTGATCCGGTCGCTTTCATCCACCGCCATGACGCCAAAGGCTGTCGCTTCCATGCGTGGGACGGTCAAACATCCGATGGTGACATCCGCCTTGGCTTCGACATGGTGACGGATCATCAGTTCGTAATCCATCTTGTAGATGTGGTCGCCCGCGAGGATCACCACGTAGTCGACGTCATAGCTGTCGACGATGTCGATGTTCTGGGCCACTGCGTCCGCTGTTCCACGATACCAGATGCTCTCGTTGTAGCGCTGTGAGGCTGGCAGAATATCGAGAAATTCGTTGCGTTCGGCGCGGAAAAAGCTCCAGCCGCGCTGGCAATGGCGGATCAGGCTGTGGGCTTTGTATTGCGTCGCAACGGCCATCTTGCGGATGCCCGAATTCAGCGCGTTGGACAGGGCAAAGTCGATGATCCGGGTCTTGCCGCCAAAATAGACCGCCGGTTTCACGCGACGATCCGTCAACTCCTTGAGGCGGGAGCCGCGCCCCCCGGCCAGAACGAACGCCATGGTGCGGCTGGAAAGCCGGGCTGTCTCAGGTGCCATTGTTGTCTCTCCCTTTATATCATTGTTCTGAAGCGGCGAGCGCCTCCCGCGCCGGTCCGCCGCCCCGGGTGTCAGATGGTTTCGCCGCCGGTCAGATCGGCGTCTGGATCGATGTTGGCCTCTGGGTCGTCCTGCACCAGAACCACGCAGGACAGCGGCGGTATGACAACCGTGGCCCGCGCCGGGAAGCCGTGGCTTTCGCCATTGACCGCAGTGACCATCCCCATGTTGCCGCGCCCGCCACCGCCATAGATCTCGGCATCGGTGTTGAGTGCTTCGCGCCAGCGCCCTTCGGCCGGGAGGCCAATCTGGTAATCGCTGCGCTCGATGGGGGTGAAATTGCAGATCACAGCAGCGTCCGGACTGCCTTCGGCGCCGCGCCGGATCCAGGCGTAGACCGAATGCGCCGCGTCGTTGACCTCGATCCATTGAAAGCCGGACGGGTCGCAGTCGCGCTCATGCAGGGCGGGCGTGCCGCGATACAGCGTGTTGAGATCGCGCACGAGCCGCTGGATGCCCGCGTGCATCGGGTTCTCCAGACAGGCCCAATCGATGGCCGTGTTGTGGTTCCACTCCGTGGTCTGGGCAAATTCCTGACCCATGAACAGGAGTTTCTTGCCCGGGTGACCCCACATGAAACCGTAATAGGCACGCAGGTTGGCGAATTTCTCCCACTCGGACCCCGGCATCTTGGCAATCATCGAGCCCTTGCCGTGCACCACCTCGTCATGGCTGATCGGAAGGATGAAGTTCTCCGAGAAGGCATATGTCAGCCCAAAGGTCATCTGGTGGTGATGATGCTGGCGATGGATCGGATCCCGCTCCATGTAGTCCAGCGTGTCATTCATCCACCCCATGTTCCACTTGTAGCCAAAGCCGAGCCCGCCGTCATGCACCGGGCCTGAAACGCGCGGGAACGAGGTGCTTTCCTCTGCGACGGTCATGATACCCGGATGGGCGCCATAGGTCTCGATATTGACCTCCTGGAGCATGGCAATGGCCTCGTAGTTCTCGCGCCCGCCGTCGCGGTTGGGGATCCATTCGCCATCGTTGCGGCTGTAATCGCGATAAAGCATCGACGCGACCGCATCCACGCGCAACCCGTCGATATGGTATTCATCCAGCCAGTAGAGCGCATTTGCGGTGAGAAAGTTTTTCACCTCCGTGCGCCCGTAATTGTAGATCAGCGTGTTCCAGTCCTGATGAAACCCTTCGCGAGGGTCGGCATGTTCATACAGTGACGTGCCGTCGAACTTGCCCAGACCGTGTGCGTCGGTCGGGAAATGCCCGGGAACCCAATCCAGCAACACACCGATATCGGCGGCATGTGCGGCATCTACCAAATCGCGGAATTCATGGGGCGGGCCGAAGCGGATGGTCGGCGCGTAAAGACCGACGGGCTGATAGCCCCATGAGCCGTCAAACGGGTATTCCGACACCGGCAGAAGCTCGATATGCGTGAAGCCCATCTCCTTGACGTAGGTGACAAGCTCTTCGGCGGCTTCGCGGTAGGAAATCGGGCGGTCGGGTCCGCCCTCTGTCGGCTTCCGGCGCCAGGATCCGAGTTGGACCTCGTAGATCGAGATCGGCTGGTCGGTGGCATGCAATGCCGCGCGTTTGTCCATCCAGCGCGCGTCGTCCCAGCCATAACCACGGATGTCGCGTACGACTGACGCGGTCTCCGGCGGGTGTTGTGAGCCAAAGCCGACCGGGTCGGCCTTTTCCAGCCGTTCGCCATGCGCACCGATGATCTCGTATTTGTAGACGGTCCCATCGCCGAGACCCGGCATGAAGATTTCCCAGACCCCGGTGACGCCGCGCTTGCGCATCACGTGGCGTCGACCGTCCCAGCTGTTGAAATCCCCAACCAGCGACACCCGGCGGGCGTTGGGCGCCCAAACCGCGAAATGGGTGCCCGGCACGCCTTCATGTGTCATCACATGCGCGCCAAGGGCCTCCCAGAGCCGTTTATGCGCTCCTTCGCCAAGCAGGTATTCGTCCAGCTCGCCCAGCACGGGACCGAAGCGATAGGCGTCGTCGACCTCCCAAACGCTGTCGCCGGCTTGCCCGCGCAGCGTATACGGGGCGGACCCGGTCACCTTTCCGTGAAAGAGACCGGCCATGCCATCCACAGGGTCAAGATCGAAGACCTTGCCGCCCGCAATCGCCTGCATCGAGTCTGCGCCCGGGTCGAAGGCCGTGACGTGGCGCAGGCGGCCTTTCTTGTGAGGACCCAGAATGGCGAAGGGATCGTCCTGCGTGCCGTCCAGTATGGCTTCCAAAGCTGATTGGTTGCCGACTTTATCCGGATTGATCGCGGTCATATCCCCTCCTGTTTTGCGCGAAGCCCGCAACCGGGCCTGTTCGCTTGTTCCTGTTCCCAAACCTACCGCCCGGGGCTCAATGTGCAACTGACCCGTCAGAGCAGACTGCTGGCCTTCCAGATATCCGCGACATAGCCCCGGATTGTCCGGTCCGAGCTGAACCAGCCCGACCGAGCCACATTGAGCGCGGCCATTGTCGACCAATGCTTTGCATCGAGATAAGTTGCATCGGCTTCGCGCTGTGCGCGCCAGTAATCCGTGAAGTCCGAACACACGAGGAAATAATCCGGGCCAGAGAGGTTCTCCACGATCCCGGCATAGCGGTTCGGCTCGTCTTTGGAGAACGTGCCGTCCGAGACTGCGCGCAAGGCGCGGGCGAGGCGCGGATCAGCGGCGATTGCCTGTGCTGCATGATCCGGGATCGCGCGCCGGGCATCGACCTCATGCGCTTCCATGCCGAACAGGAAGAAGTTCTCGGCGCCCACGCGTTCACGGATTTCCACGTTTGCGCCGTCAAGCGTGCCGACGGTTGGCGCGCCGTTCAGTGCAAATTTCATATTGCCGGTGCCGGAGGCTTCCTTGCCGGCGGTGGAGATCTGCTCCGAAAGGTCGGCTGCCGGGATCAGGCGCTCGGCGAGCGTCACGTTATAATTCGGCAGGAAGACCACCTGCAGCATATCGCGGGTGAGCGGGTCGGCATTGATCACCGCGGCGGCGTCATTGATCAAGCCGATGATATCCTTGGCGAAGAAGTAGCCGGGAGCGGCCTTTCCCGCGAAGATTTTCACGCGCGGGGTCCAGCCCGCATCGGGCGCGTCCCGCATTTCTTGCCACAGCGCGATGGCCTCAAGGATGTTGAGATGCTGTCGCTTGTATTCGTGCATCCGCTTGATCTGGACGTCGAACATCGCATCCGTGTTGAGCGTCATGCCAAGCTGTTCCCGCACGAAATCGGCCAGCGCAGTCTTGTTGGTGCGTTTGGCCGCGCGGAACCGCTCCAGCCAGGCGTCGTCCATATGCGGCTCCAGCGTGGCAAGTTGCTCCAGATCGCCAATCCATCCTGTGCCGATCGTGTCGCTGATCAGCCCTGAAAGCGCCGGGTTGCAGGCGTTCAACCAGCGGCGCGGGGTGACGCCATTGGTCTGGTTCACGATCTTCTCGGGGTGCAATGCGTGCAAATCCTTGAAGACAGTGGTTTTCATCAACCCTGTATGCAGCGCGGAGACACCATTGACCCGGTTGGCGAGAATGAAGCTCAACTCGCCCATCTTCACCTGCCCATGCTCGCGCGCCGTCACGGTGCGCTTCGGATGCGCTTTGGCATGCGCGTCGTCGATCCGGTCGATGATCTGCAGATGGCGGGGCAGCAACCGGCCAAAGAGTCCCTCGTCCCAGGATTCCAACGCCTCTGGCAGCAATGTGTGGTTGGTGTAGTTCACTGTATTCTGCGCAATATGCATCGCGTCATCAAACGCGATGCCGCGCTCATCGTGCAGAATGCGGATCAGTTCCGGCCCGGCAATTGCAGGATGGGTGTCATTGAGCTGGATTGCGACCTTGGAGGGCAGGGCGGTCAGATCCCCGTGATCGGCTTCGAACCGGCGCAGGATGTCCCGGATCGAGGCCGCGGAGAAGAAATACTCCTGCTTGAGCCGCAACGCCTTGCCGATCTCCGTGCTGTCTTCGGGGTAGAGCACGCGGCTGATTGTCCGTGCCAATGCTTCGCCCTCGGAGGCGGCGGCAAAGTCGCCACGGTTGAACCGTTCGAGGTCAAACGGGTCAACCGCGCGGCCCGCCCAAAGTCGGAGCGTATTGACCCATCGGCCTTTCCAGCCGGCCATGGGCGTGTCAAACGCCTCGGCCTGCACCATCTCGGTTGGCTGCCACACTGTCTTGCCGTCGCGGGTTGTGACGTCGCCGCCAAAGCCGAGCGTGAAGCGCGCTTCCGGCCGTTCGAATTCCCAGACATGTGGCTGGTCGAGCCATGTTTCGGGCGCTTCCATTTGTCGACCATCGGCAAAGCTCTGGCGGAAGAGTCCATGTTCGTAGCGAATGCCGTAGCCATAGGCCGGCACGCCGAGGGTCGCCAGGCTTTCCATGAAACACGCGGCAAGCCGACCAAGGCCACCGTTGCCAAGCGCCGCGTCCGGCTCGTCGTGCAGCACCGCTTCGGGGTCGAGACCCATGTCCGACAGCGCGGCTCGCGCCTCATCGGCAAGCCCGAGATTGTTCAGCCCGTCTTCGAGCAGCCGCCCGATCAGGAACTCCATCGACAGGTAATAAACCCGTTTTGCATCGGCCTTGTAGGTCTGCCGCGTGGCGCTCATCCAGGCATCGACGATCCGGTCGCGCAGGGCGTGGCTCAGGGCAAAGCGCCAGTCGCTGAGTTGCGCGTGGTCGGCATCCTTGCCCACGGTATAGGTCAGGTGATGCAGGATCTGGTCACGCAGGGCGGGGTGCACAGGGGTCGTTTGGTTCATGGCGTCGTCCTCATTCAGGGCGGTCGCGGGCATCATCCTGAGATTGACCAGGCCGAATCTTGTGGCCCGCGGAACGGTTGTTGCTGCTTTGCCGCATTAGGCGGTAGGCCCGCAAGGGTCGCCATGTCGTTTTTGTTAGCGGTAACGGCAATCAGTGGCAGTTTCGCCGCAATACGCCGCTCTGTGGCGGCACCGCGCGCTCCCCATGAGGTGTGTCGGCAAAAAACCGCGCAAAAGGCGCAGGCGCGGCGCTCCGGTATGTCATTTGACGCTGCATTGTCTTCATCGGGTGCGCGTGCACGCACTTTGGATTGATGTGGCCGATTGTGTTGTGCCGATAGTGTTGTGAAGGACATGATGCCAGAGCGGCGTCATGCGCATGTCATCGCGCCAGAACGTTTGCTTCCAGCCAAGCGACCAGGGGATCGAATGCCGAGAGAGCCTCTTGTGTGGCGGTCACCGGTTCGCGGCTCAGCGCGGCATCCAGATCATCCTGCCAAGCCACCAGCCCCTTGCGGCGCAAGAGCGCCTCGCGCGGGTGATCTGCTTCGAACGGAGGCGGCACCCGTTGCAGCGCCGTATCGTTGAGGCGCCATCCCGCCGCGTCGATGATCGCTTGCAGCTCTGCGCCTTCCGGCCCGGCGACCGCATCGCGATAGCGGTTCAGAGGGTCCTTGTCGAAACCCATCATGCCAGCGCCTGCCGAGGCATAGTCCACTGCGATTCCGAGAAACCAGCCACGCCCGTCCGGCAAGGACCAGAGCATGTGCAGGTGGGTGTGGTAGGGCGTCTTGTCTTCTGAAAACCGGACATCACGCTGCGGGCGAAAAAGCTTTCCGCGCACCGGAAGGGGCTGACGGGCTTCCAGCCAACGCGCGACCTCCGCGATCAGCCTTTCGGCAGGGCGCTTCAACCGGGCGTCGTATGCGTGTTTGTTGTCCTTGAACCAGCTGCGCGAATTGTTTTCGGTCAATTCGGACAAAAACTCGCGTGCATCGGAAAGCAACATGGCTGGATCGGCACGTTCAGGCATAGCGTCGTCCCTCGACGCGCTGAATTGCGCGTACTCGTTATTGAGCCCGGCAGTACAGGGACCGGCCCGTTCCCTCGTCGTTATGTCATAGCACATTCTTGCCGCTTGGGGGCATTCGTCTTGTGACAGGTCTGACGCTTGCTGTATCAAGGCGCGACCAGACAGGGGGTTTGACCGGAATGAAAGCGCGATTTGGCGTGGTCCTATGTGCCGCAACGCTGGCGACGAGCCCGGTAGCCGTGGCGCATCCGCACGTCTTTGTCGACACGACGCTCGCTGTTGTGGTCGAAGACGGCCGGGCGGTCCGCGTGGACGTGACGTGGCGTTGGGACGATTTCTTTTCGCTTCTCATCTTTGCGGACAAGGGTTTGGATCCCGACGGCGACGCCGTTCTCACGCAGGCGGAGCTCGACCAGCTTCAGGGGTTCGATTTCGAGGTTTGGCCCGAAGGCTTCGAGGGTGATCTTTACGCCTATGCAGCGGGCGATGTGAAAATCCCGCTTGAGTATCCCGTGATCGGCGAAATCTCCGTTGAAGAGGGGCGTATCGTGTCCCGGCATTCGCGCGCGCTTGACGCGCCGGCGGACGGTCTCGAACTGCTGCAATACGACCCCACATATTACGTGGCCTACAGCGTTGTGCCGCGGGTCGATGTCAGCGATGGCTGTGAGGCCGAGGTGGTGCCTCACGATGCCGAGGCCGCGGCAGAAATTGTTGAAGAAGAGCTGAACACCATGCCCGAGGACATGTTCGAGATCATGCAGGTCGGGCGTCACTTCGCGGATCGGGTCAGGATTTCATGCGCCGCGTCCTCCTGATCCTCGCGCTTTGTGTCGGGGCCTGTCTCGTCTGGCTCTGGGGCTTTGGCGGCGCTGATCGCGTCGCCGCCGTCGCAGCAGAGGGTCAGCGCGAGGCGCAAAGCGCCATGGCACAGGGCTTGCGGGCGTTGCGCGCAGGCGAACCCGGTGCATTCATGGCCCTGATGGCGGTGTGTTTCGGCTATGGCTTTTTCCATGCGGCCGGCCCGGGCCATGGCAAGATCCTGATCGGTGGATATGGTGTGGCGCGGCGTGTGCCGATGATGCGTTTGTCGGTGCTGGCGGTGGCGTCGAGCCTGGCCCAGGCGGTCACCGCGGTGGCCTTGGTTTATGGAGGTCTGTGGATTCTGGGTTGGGGACGCGTGGAGATGCAAGGCGTGACCGAGCAATGGCTTGCGCCCTTGTCCTATGCTGCGATCGCGGCCGTCGGCTTGTGGCTGGTCTGGCGAGGGTTGCGCAAGCTCTTGCCCGGGCCTGGCCCCGATGGCGATCGCGCCCGTGATCGCCGCATCCACGATCACCACACGCATGCTCATGCGCATGACCACCACGGGCAAGGGCCAGACCACCATGCCCCCGGTGGGCATATCGATGATCCCGCCGTCTGCGCCAGCTGCGGTCACGCTCATGCGCCGAGCCTCGAACAGGTCGAGTCCGTTCGGTCTTTGCGCGACGCGCTGGCGGTTGTCGGCGCTGTCGCCCTGCGGCCCTGCACCGGCGCCTTGTTCCTGTTGATCCTGACATGGCAGCTCGGCTTGCCGCGGGCTGGAATCGCGGGCACGTTTGCCATGGCGCTCGGCACCGCATCGGTCACGGTTGCCGTGGCCGTGGCCTCCGTCGGCTTTCGGGAAGGCGCGATCATGCGGTTGGTCTCCGGTCCCGGTGGCCTGCGGGCCGTTGGTGCGGTCGAGGCGGGGGCAGGCCTTGTCATTGCCCTGTTGGCGGGGCAAATGGTGCTGCGCGCGCTTTGATCCGGTCTCGGCCGTTGCGCAACTGACGGGGCGGAGGATGGACCCCACCGTCTTAAAGCGGTGTTTTACATCTGCCTGAGGCGCGCCCGTGGCACCGAAGGGTGACGCGGGTCACGCCGTGATGTTCAACAGCAGCGTGGCGCTTGACGCATTCGGCACGCACGGACCCCGGACCGTGAGGGTGGCAAACGCGCCTTCTGACCCGCAATTCGGCGCCGCGGAAATCACCGATCATCATCGGTCGCTGTGCGTGCACTGCATCAAGAGCCGCGGCGGTGCTGCTGGCCTGCCCCGGTCCATGTCTCGCCGGCTGCGGCGCTGGCTGGTGCTCGAAGGACCGCCGCCGCCTCATCGGCACACCGAACGCGACTCCGGCAGGCTGCCCCCTGGCTCTTGCGTGGTCCCGCCCGCCAGCCTAGAGCACTTTCATGAGTTCTGCTGAAAACCCCAATCCGACCTCCGCGACAAGCGGTCATGGCCGGCATCTGCCGTTGTCAGGCCATATTCGCGCGACGATGTTGCTTGGCCTTCCGCTTGTCGGCGGGCATTTGGCGCAGTTCGCGATCGGACTGACCGATGCGGTCATGATCGGCTGGTACGGGGTCACGGAACTCGCAGCGTTGACACTGGCAAGCAGCTATTTTTTCACGATCTTCCTGCTCGGATCCGGCTTTGCCTGGGCGATCATGCCGATGGTGGCAACATATGCGGCCCGCCAGGACGAGACCCAGATCCGCCGCGTGACGCGCATGGCGCTGTGGCTGTCGATCCTGTATTTCGTGCTCGTGCTGCCGCTCTTGTGGTTTTCCGGTCAGGCCATGCTGTGGCTCGGCCAGACCGCGGAAATGGCGGCACTGTCGCAGCAATATCTGCGGATTGCGGGCTTTGGCATGCTGCCGGCGCTGGGTGTCATGGTGCTCAAGAACTACCTCGCCGGGCTTGAACACACGCGGATCGTGCTCTGGATCACTGTGGCGGGAGCGGTGGCCAATGTCTTCGCGAATTATGCGCTGATCTTCGGCAATTGGGGCATGCCGGCGCTCGGCATCACCGGCGCGGCCCTCGCTTCGGTCACCTCAAACGCGGTCATGCTGCTCCTGGTGGTTGCCTATGCAACCAGAAAGACACCCGAACATCAGATCTTCATCCGCTTCTGGAACCCGGATTGGGACATGTTTCGCAAGGTTTTTGCGTTGGGCATGCCGGTCGGTATCACAATTCTGGCGGAGGCCGCGCTCTTTGCCGCGTCCGCTGTGTTGATGGGCTGGCTGGGCACGATCCCGCTGGCGGCGCATGGAATCGCGATCCAGATCGCCTCCGCCACCTTCATGATCCATATGGGCCTGTCCAACGCCGCCACAGTGCGCGCCGGCAATGCGGTAGGGCGCGCGGATCCGACCCATCTCAAGCGTGGCGCGCAGGCCTCGCTGATCCTCTCCGGCATCGCCGTGGCGCTTTCGGTCGCGGCCTTCTTGCTTGTGCCGGACCTGCTCATGGGCCTGTTTATCGATCCCGATGACCCCGACCGCGAAGCCATCCTCGCTGTTGGCCGTGGTCTCTTGGCCATGGCCGCCCTGTTCCAGCTGGTCGATGCGGCGCAGGTTGTCCATATCGGGCTGCTCCGCGGACTTCAGGACACCCGCGTGCCCATGGTCCTCGCGGCGCTGGCATATTGGGGGCTAGGCATGCCCGCGGCATATTTGCTGGGCTTCCCGCTGGGAATGGAAGGGGTCGGGGTCTGGTTCGGCCTGTCGCTCGGGCTGGCCGTGGCGGCCTTGCTTCTGGGGTGGCGGTTCTGGCGTCTGGGACCGACCGTGCTGATCGCCCGCGCCTGACCCGCTCCGCCCTTGTCGCGTCTGCGGTTCTGCGTGATTTGGCCGCTGTTTCTTTGGGCGCGAAATATCCCGGGGAGTATGAGGGGCTGGCCCCTCATGCGCCGCGTCGACACCCGCGCCACGCCGGACAGTCTCGCGGTCGATCGCAGCTGGCCTCCGCCTGCGCCCTTGCACCCATGCGCGGCCCGGAGTATCCCGCGCCCGAGCCGATTTCACGAAAAGACGAAGGACACGCGCATCATGGGCTTCCGCATGGGGATTGTCGGGCTGCCGAATGTCGGCAAATCGACGCTTTTCAACGCCTTGACAAAGACCGCGGCCGCGCAGGCGGCGAATTTTCCGTTCTGCACGATCGAACCCAATGTCGGCGAGGTGGCGGTCCCGGATGCGCGCCTCGACAGGCTTGCAGCCATCGCGAAATCCAAACAGATCATCCCGACGCGGATGACGTTTGTGGATATCGCCGGCCTTGTGAAAGGCGCGTCCAAAGGCGAAGGGCTCGGAAACCAGTTCCTTGCCAACATCCGGGAAGTCGATGCCATTGCGCATGTGCTGCGCTGTTTCGAGGATGATGACGTCACCCATGTGGACGGCCGTGTCGATCCGGTTTCGGATGCCGAGACCATCGAGACCGAACTGATGGTCGCCGACATCGAAAGCCTTGAAAAGCGTCTGCAGAATATCGTGCGCAAGGTGCGTGGCGGCGACAAGGAGGCCATTCAGCAGGAACGCCTGATGAAGACCGCGCTCGCCGTGCTCGAAGAGGGCAAGCCCGCCCGCACGGTCGAGATCGACGCCGAAGACCGTAAGGCGTGGACCATGCTTCAGCTGCTGACGGCCAAACCGGTGCTTTATGTCTGCAATGTCGATGAGGCAGAGGCCGCAACCGGAAACGCGCTGAGTGCGGCGGTTGCGGACATGGCCGCGGCGCAAGGCAACAGCCACGTGGTGATCTCGGCCAAGATCGAAGAGGAAATCAGCCAACTCGAGTCGGAGGAAGCCGCCGAATTCCTCTCTGAGCTCGGGCTTGCGGAGGCTGGTCTCGACAGGCTGATCCGCGCCGGGTACGACCTGCTGCATCTGCAGACCTATTTCACCGTCGGCCCCAAGGAGGCGCGGGCATGGACAATCCGTGTCGGCACTCAGGCGCCGCAGGCAGCCGGTGTCATCCACGGTGACTTCGAAAAGGGTTTCATTCGTGCGGAAACCATCGCCTATGACGATTTTGTCGAGCTGGGCGGCGAACAGCCGGCAAAGGATGCAGGGAAGATGCGCGCAGAAGGCAAGAGCTACGTGGTCAAGGATGGCGACGTTCTGCATTTCTTGTTCAACACCTGAGCATAGCCAGATCACCCCGGACATTCCGTGCCGCGCGATGTCTGCGAGATGCTCCGGACCTTGCCCATACACGCCATCGGTCCCAGGCCGCACACGGCTTTCAGGCCACCTGACAAGACGGCTTTGCCGCTTCGCCTTTTCGCGGACCGCTGGCGCGGAGCCGTCAGTGTAGTGACGGGCCGCAATCACTGAAGGCCGCTCGGTGTTCGGATGCGCAATCGCCTGTTGCCGCAAACCCTCTGATGCCGGACCGACCTCCTTTGCGGGAGGTGAGACGCAAACGCCCGGACGCTGCCGCCACTTGTGTGGTCTGTGCCGCGATCTGATCCGGGCGCAAGCGGGGTTTTGCCTGCGTCCACAGCAAGATGGCACCGCTTTGCCGAGAGCTTGCGGTGCAGGCACGCAAACCGCGCTGGTCTTTGCCGACCCGCGCGCCCGGGTCAGCAATTCCATGCCTTGCTGCCAGCACGGTTTCCGTCGACCCTCTATACAAGGAGAAGGCGGACAGCGCGTCCGCTGCGGTGCGCGCCGTGTCCGCCGGGTTGCATGAACCCGGTGCCGATTGCCACGGCGCCTGCGCAAACGCGGCATGATTTGGCCCCATTGCTGGTGTCTGTCTGTCGACTCAATCGTCTGAAGCAAGTGAGGTTGCCGGTTTGGTCAATATCTACGTTCCCAACGCCCATGACACGATCAGCCCCGACGAGCTGAAGCTGTATCACCTGATCATGGAGTATCGCGCGACCGCCAATTTGCCCGTAATCCCGCTGTCGGCGGGTCTGTCTGCCACCGCAGGCCGGCACGCGGTGGACACCTATGAAAATATCTGGGTTGCGGGGCTGCAATTGCCTGAGGGCGCAAATCTGCACAGCTTTTCCGATGCGCCCTATTACAGCGATCATAGCGCCGCCGAGGTGATGTGGTTTGCCCCGCAAAGGCTCAACACATCGTATCCTGACTACGGCTTCGAGATCAGCGCCGCCGGTTCACGCACCGTCGAAGGGGCGTTGGCAGGGTGGCAAGGATCGTCCGGGCATGACAACGTGATCATGAACCGATCGATCTGGTCCGATTGGACTTGGGAAGCGATCGGGATCGGGGTCGAGATCAACCAAGACTATTCCGTGCCCTATCAAGGCAATATCCACCATGTCTGGTTTGGCAGAAGTCCCGATCCGGGTGGGGCGCCTCTGATCGAAGGCACCGATGAAGCCGATGAGATGAAGGGCACGCAATTCGACGACACGATCGGCGCGGGCGGCGGCGATGACCGCGTGACCGGCGAAAACGGCCATGACGAGATTGACGGAGGGTCGGGGCGCGACACGATCCATGGCGGAGAGGGCAATGACACGCTCGCTGGCGGATCTAATTTCGACACCGTTCTGTATACCGGCATCTTTGCACCGGTCGCGCTCAACCTCGAAGCTGGCCGTGCCACGGGTGGCGGCGGCACCGACCGCCTGAGCGAGATCGAGCATGCCATCGGCGGGGCCTCGCATGATACGATCTATGGCACCAAGACCCATGGCAATCGCATCGAAGGCAGCGCCGGAGAGGACACGCTCTATGGGCTGTCGGGGCGCGACACGCTGCTCGGCGGGGACAGCGATGATCGCCTTTACGGCGGTTCCGATGGCGACCAGCTTTTCGGCGGCGCGCAGAACGATTTTCTGGATGGTGGCCCGGGCCGTGACCTGTTGACTGGTGGGCCGGGTGCCGACAATTTTGTGCTCCGCTCGATCTCCGATACAGCGGTCGGGCAATATGTGCGTGACGAAATCCGAGATTTCTCCGCGGCGGAGGGTGATCGGATCAATCTTTTCCTTGTCGATGCGGATGTCACGCAAGCGGGAGATCAGGCCTTTACAGAAGTGGAGCGCTTTACGGGCGAGGCGGGCGAGTTGGTGTTGCAATCGCTGGTGCGCTCCGGGAGGGATGTGACGCTCGCGTCCATGGATGTGGATGGCGACGGGCGCGCGGACGGCCAGCTCTATATCGTTGGGACGGCAAGCGTGGACGATTTCATCCTCTAGCTGTTTGGGGGTGTGAGACCGGAACCGGACGTCGCGACCATGCGCGCGGTCCGTCCGGTGCCATCGGGATGCAATACACCCTGTTCACCGGTCGACGATCACCCTGCGCCGTGCCGTGCCGTGGCGCATGCCAAGCCGCTTTTGTCGCGAGAGCCATATCGAGTTTTCGCCACAGGGTGCATATGAAAAAACGCTTGAATCCATCCATGAACACGCCTTACCCCACACCAATCTGATCGGGCAGGGGGACCACCATGGGGCAGATCAAGGCATCGGTCGATGACGCGACCCTCTTCGACATGCGCGCGGCGCGCAGCCATGAAGACCTGTGGCCGATGCTCGCGCGGATCTATGGCAAGCATCCGGCCTACGAAGCGTTTTGCGAGGCGCTGAATGCAGCCATGCGCGCCGCCTGGGACGAACGCCCCGGGGAACTCAAGCGGCTCGACATGGCACGCGATCTTGAACCCGACTGGTTTCAGCGTCCCGACCGGGTTGGTTATGCATTCTACATCGACCGCTTTGCCGGTGATTTGGCGGGCATCCCGGACAAGCTCGGCTATCTGTCCGATCTCGGCGTGACTTACGTGCATTTCATGCCCTGTCTGAAGCCGCGTCCCGGTGACAATGACGGCGGATACTCGGTCATGGATTATGGCGCCATCAACCCGGATTACGGGACCATGGCGGAATTCGAAGCGGCAACCGCCGCATGCCGGGCGCGCGGCATCTCGGTTTGTGTGGATCTTGTGATCAATCACACAGCAAAGGAACATGAGTGGGCAAAGAAGGCGCGGGCGGGCGATCCGCATTATCGCGACTATTACCTCACCTTTCCGGATGAGACGATGCCGCGCCAATATGAGCAGAGCCTGCTTGAAGTGTTCCCCGATACCGCACCGGGCAACTTTACCTACTACCCGGACATGGGACGTTTTGTCTGGACGACGTTCAACGAGCATCAGTGGGATCTTAACTGGGCCAATCCAGACGTGTTCCTTGAAATGGCGCAGGTCATGCTCGCGCTCGCCAACAGGGGGGTGGAGATCCTGCGGCTCGATGCGGTGGCCTTCATCTGGAAACGGCTTGGCACGCGCTGCCAATCGGAGCCCGAATGTCACATGCTCCTGCAGGCCCTGCGCGCCGTGTGCCGGATCGTGGCCCCTTCGGTGATCCATCTCGAAGAGGCGATCGTCGGCCCCGAAGAAATGCTCGGCTATCTCGGGCGCGGCGAGCACGATGGACGTCTCGGCAACCTTGCCTATCACAATTCGCTCATGGTTCAGATCTGGTCGGCGCTTGCGTCGCGAGACACCCGATTGATGACCCACACGCTAGGCACCCATTTCCCGCGCGCGCTCAACAATGCAACCTATGCGACCTACCTGCGGTGCCATGACGATATCGGTTGGGCCGTGACCGATGAGGATGCCGCAGCGGTCGGTGTGAGTGGTCCCGGACATCGGGGATTTCTGGCCGATTTCTATGAAGGGCAGTTCCCGGGGAGCTTTGCGCGGGGCGCGCTTTTTGGCGTCAACAAGCTGACCGGAGACAAGCGGAACTCGGGAAGCTGTGCGTCGCTTGCCGGGGTGGAGGCGGCGCTTGAATCGGGCAATCAGGCGCATCTTGCGCTGGCCATTGATCGCATACTTATGGGGCACGCTCTGATCGCGAGCTATGGCGGTATCCCGTTGATCTATATGGGCGACGAAATTGCCTTGCTCAACGATTGGCATTACCGCGATGACCCCGCGCACAGTGCGGACAGTCGGTGGTTGCATCGCCCAATGATGGATTGGGGCCGGGTAGCAGAGGCCCGAGCGGCGCCGGACACCGTTCCGGGGCGCGTCTTTCACGGGCTGCGCCGCATATTGCAACGGCGCGCAGCGGTGGACGCGTTTCACGCCCGTCATCCGACCGATATTCTGGACACCGGCAACCCGGCGCTGTTTGCCTTCGCACGGCGCGCGCCGGTTGGGGCCGTGGTGTGCGTGTTCAATTTTACAGAGACCTGGCAGACAGTGTCGTCGGACTGGGTGCGGGAGCACGGTGGGGGGCTTTATGACCTTCTGTCCGAAGCGTGGGTCGCACGTCACGATGACCCCGTGGCTTTGCCACCTTACGCCCGTGTCTGGCTCTGTCAGGCACCCGGTGGCGATCTCTAGATCAGGACCTTCAGCAAGTCCGCTGGGCTTTGCACCGTCACCACCGGTGCAACCGCAAGTCTGGGTGATCGTCCGGCAGGGCAGACATGCACAAATCGGATCGGCAGTGCGGCAGCAAGATGCGCATCGGTCGTGCTGTCGCCGACGAAGATCGCACGCTCCGGAACCGTCGCAAGCGCGGCACATGCAATTGCGAGCAGCGCGGCATTGGGCATCGGCGCATCAACATCTTCTGCGGTCACGATGCAGTCGAAGCCTGACAGTCCCATGGCATCGAGAAGACGGTGCGCGGCACGACGTGGTTTCTTCGTTGTCAGTCCGACGCGAATACCGCGCCGTTTGAGCGTATCGATCATCGCTGCGACGCCGCCGAAGACTTCCGCGCGTTGGCTGAGGCCCGCCGGGATATGGTTGCGAAACCGCTCCAGCGCCGCGTCGCTATCGATTTGGTTCAGACCGGCATTGGCAAGCGATGAGCGGACGAGACCTTGGTGACCGCCACCAATCAACGTTCGAAACGTTGCCAAATCCGGCGCCAGACCTCCAAATTCCCTCAACATCCGTGAAGCCGCGCGATGCAGGCACGGGGCGCGGTCGATGAGCGTTCCATCCAGATCGAAGATGATTGCGTCATGTGGCGCGAGCGACGGTCGGGGTGACCGGGCATCGCATGGTGTGTGGGACGCTGCGTGCGGACGACTCATGTGACCTCTCCTTGTGCCCGCATGCAGCATGCTTTGTCTTTCAAGTGGATCTCTTGTGTCTCGGACCCGCAGCGCTGCCGTGTTCCAAAAACGACTTTGCCGAACATACGCCAAACCTTCAAGATTGCCGCAGTGTACCGGATTTTGGTCTTGTTTCCCTCGAAGGCTCGCATTAGACGGGTCGGCGGAGACGTGGCCGAGTGGTCGAAGGCGCTCCCCTGCTAAGGGAGTAGGCGGGAAACCGTCTCGAGGGTTCGAATCCCTTCGTCTCCGCCATTACCCACTGATCTTATTGGGTAATTTCGCGATCAAACAGCACCGCCCGCGCCCGAAACCCGCCTGGAAGTGGGGCTAAACCGCCATGCACCGCTCAAGGAAGCGTGATCAAGTTCACCTGCTCCCTGGAGAGTCCGCATTCATTGGGGCTCTCTGTTCAGGTGTTGGCCTTCCTCTGTTGGTCAGGATATTTGTGTGGAGTTAGACCAGCGAGGCTGGAGTGAGGCCGATTGTGATAGTAGTCGGCGCGCCATTCCGCAATCATGCGGCAGCTATGGCGCAGAGACGGGAGCAGAGGTGTGTTCCCATTGACCTCGTGCATAGCGTTCGTGCGGATTGCTTGCGCCATACGGTTCGACGTTTCGTCCTGAGATGCTCGCCGATACCAAGACTCACCGATTTGCATAGGTTTCCCGATACCAGACATAGAGACCTGCACCAGCGATTGTCAGGCTGCCGATTATTGTCCAAAAGTCGGGAAATTCCGAGAAAAACAGAAGTCCCCAGAGTGCAGCGAAAGCAAGACCGCAATAGGAATAGGGCGCAAGCATTGCGGCTTCCCCTTCCGAGAACGCCTTGATCAAGGCGAGCTGTCCCACGGTGCCCGCCAAAGCCACAACTGACATCAATCCGATGCTGGTGACGCCCACGGATTGCCATTGAAACGGGACCGCGATGCTCAGCAAAACGGTCCCAACCATCCCTGTGTAGAAGAGGGATGTCCAGACATCCTCATCGGCGCCGACCTTGCGTGTCAGCAACGCATAGCCCGAATAACAGATCGCGGCGCCCAAAGCCAAAAGGGCAGCCGGACTGAAGACATCGCTCCCCGGTCGAATGATGATCAGCGCTCCGATCATGGCAACGCCAATTCCCGAAATGCGGCGCAGTCCAAGCCTCTCGCCCAGGAAAAGCGCCGCGCCCAATGTGATGAGGACCGGGTTCGTTGCCATGAGCGCTGCTGCGTCCGACAAAGGAAGCACGCTCAGGCTCGTGAAAAAGAACGCGGTGGCGCTCATCAACAAGATCGACCGCAGAAATTGCAGAGCCGGGTATTTTGTGCGCGCGACCGTTTTCAACCGTGGGGCCACGAGCACAAAGACCAGCGCCATTTGTCCTGTATAACGCGCCCAGAGGGCAGGAAGGACACCAACGCTTGGCGCGAGCGCCTTTACGGTGGCGTCCATGATCGAAAAGCAGAAGATCGCCCCGATCATCAGCAGGATTGCGCGGTTTTGAGCTGTCACCTGGATGTCCTTCGCTCAGAGGCCAACGCCGTGGCTTTTCTTTCTCGAAGCCAGGACTGAGCGTGATCCAGCAGATCTATTCCAGCGCATAGAGGTCAACCAATACAGATTGTTTTTGTCTTGCCCCGACACCAACGAAAAGCGTCCGATTGACCCAATCATAACGCGCGTCACCTGTCTCTAGGCGTGCATGTGTCCGCATGTAATACGCAGACGGGTCAACGGTTTCACCACGCGCAACCGCGTCAAGAACGTCTTTCGGTCCGTGGCGATAGCCGTAATTGATGATTTCGATTGTCGCCCCGTCGTGGGTTTCCATCGCGTATCGCGTATCCAGTTCCGCAAGCCCGGTGTCGAAAATCGTCTGCCAGTCCGCACCGACGTTGAGAAGACGTCCGGAGAGCCGTTCGCCTGTGACGGTCCCGCCTATGATGGGGATGATCCGGCGGTGTCCGGCGCGACCGTTGCCCATTTCACGAATAGGATCCAACGCGACCTGGAGCTGACAAGCGAAGTTGAGCTTGGGACGCGGCAAATTCATCAAGACAAGCCTTTCATATGTAAAACTGTTTACCTATGTAACGAACTTCGAGTAAACTGCCAAGCATGGGAGGACCGAATATGGCACGCCAGGCTTTGAAACGATCAACAGGCATCGACCCGGAGATCGAGAGTTCCGATCTGGAACATTTGATCGGCTACAACCTCAAGCGTGCCTACGTCATCGTGCAGACGGATTTTCGAAGAACGCTGGGCGATGATGGCATGTCGGCGCGCGTCTTTTCCGCGCTGTCCTTGTGCGTCCGGTATCCCAATATCACGCAAAGCGAACTTGCACGTAAGATGGGCATTGAGCGGTCCGGGCTGGTTGCCATCGTTGACGCGCTGGAAGCCAAGACCTACCTGCGCCGCGCGCCCGTCCCGGGTGACAGGCGTGTGCAAGCGCTGGTGCCCACAGATGCCGGGCGCACCGCGTATCGCGAAGCCATTGCAGCGGTTCAGGCGCATGAAGATCGTCTGTTTGCCGATATGACCGCGGGTGAGAAAGAAACGCTTCTGTCCTTGCTCAAGAGAATACGTGCTCGGGGGGAAGCGGAATGAGCCTCGTGAACTGGTCCGGGCACGGCGCTATCGTGACCGGCGGCGCGTCTGGACTTGGGGCGGCGACAGCGGAACGCTTGGCGGCGGACGGTCTCAGGGTCGCATTGTTCGATCTCAACGACGAGGCGGGGCGTGCCCATGCGAAGAAAATCGGCGCGCACTACATTCGGGTCGATGTGTCCGACCCGGCATCGGTCTCCGCGGGTATTGAAGAAGCCATTCAGGCGCTGACACTGCCGCGGGTGCTTGTGAACTGCGCCGGGATAGGTGGTGCCGCAAAAACGGTGTCGCGGGGCGCGGCGCATGACCCGGCCCTGTTTGAAAAGGTGATCCGGGTCAACCTGATGGGCTCGTTCAACTGCGCCAGCCAGTTTGCAGCGAAGGCGGTGACAGCGGAGCCTGTCGACAAAGACGGGGCACGCGGTGTCATTGTCAACACCGCCTCCGTTGCGGCCTTTGACGGGCAGGTGGGACAGCTGGCCTATTCCGCATCGAAGGGCGGAATCGTCGGGATGACCCTGCCCATGGCGCGCGATCTGGCGGACAAGGGCGTTCGTGTGTGCACCATTGCCCCGGGTCTGTTTCTGACGCCCTTGCTGCACGAATTGCCGCAAGACGTTCAGGCGTCACTTGGTGCGCAAGTGCCGTTTCCCTCCCGACTTGGTGACCCGGCCGAATATGCCGACATGGTAAGCCAGATCACCCGCAACCCGATGCTCAATGGCGAAGTGATCCGGCTGGACGGCGCCATCCGGATGGCGCCGCGCTAGGAGACCGACATGCGCAATCTCGACCCGAGCGATTTCTGGTCGCCGAGTTTCGATATCGTGAAGCGCGACGACGGCACGATCCTGATGCAGCAAACTGACCCGCTGCCGCATCATCTGCCAACGCTCGCGGATTATCTGGACAAATGGGCGGACGCGACGCCGGACCAGCCTTGGATTGCGCGGCGCGACAAGGCGGGGCATTGGCGCAAGATCCCTTACGGTGAGGCGCGAGGTGCGGCGCGGCGCATCGGTGCAAGGCTGCTTGAGATGGGCCTTGGCCCGGACCGGCCGCTCCTGATCCTGTCTGGCAATTCTCTCGAACATGCGCTGCTCGGGGCCGCGTGCTTTTATGTCGGCATTCCCTATGCGCCAGTCAGCCCGGCCTATTCGCTGCTGTCCAAAGACCATGCCAAGCTGAAGGATATCGCGGCTTTGTTGCAGCCCGGTGCGGTCTTTGCCGATGACGGGGAGGCCTTTGCTCCTGCCGTGGCGTCCATCGCGCGGCCAAGCATGGCGCGCATCAGCATAGAAGGCCAGAACACGGTGCGTTTTGGGGATCTTTTCGAAGGCAATCCCGAGATGGGTGATGCGGCACGCGCAGCCGTGACCGGCGACACGGTGGTAAAGTACCTGTTCACCTCCGGCTCGACCGGGTCGCCCAAGGCCGTCATCAACACAAACCGCATGATCTGCTCCATGCAGGCCATGGTCAGGGATTGCTATCGTTTCCTGGAAAAGCGACCGCCGGTGGTGCTGGATTGGGCCCCGTGGAATCATACCGCGGCCGGGAACAAGGTGTCTTACCTCGTGATGACCAATGGCGGCACCTATTATATCGACGATGGCAAGCCCGCGCCGGGCAAGTTCGACGAGACCTTGCGCAACCTGCGTGACGTTGCCTGTACCTGGTATTTCAACGTGCCCGTTGGCTGGGACATTCTTGTCGACGCGCTTGAGGCCGATCCTGAGCTCGCCGCGACATTCTTCAGCCAGCTTGGCATGATGTTCTATGCCGGCGCAGGGATGGCGCAACATACCTGGGATCGTTTGCGCGCGGTGGCACGAGAGACGACCGGCCGCGAGGTGCTGCTCGCCACCAGTCTTGGTGCGACGGAAACTGCGCCTTTTGCGCTGGCCTGTACCGAGGTTCAGGAATTCTCCGGCAATGTCGGTGTTCCGGCGGCTGGTTTGTCTCTCAAACTGGTTCCGAACGGCGGCAAGCTGGAGTTGCGCCTCAAAGGCCCCAGCATCACGCCGGGATACTATGGCGATCCTGCAAGAACGGCCGAAGCGTTCGATGAAGAAGGCTACTACTGCATGGGTGATGCGCTGCGGCCTGCCGATCCGGACGATCTGACCAAAGGGTTCTTTTTTGATGGCCGCGTGGCCGAGAACTTCAAGCTGACCACGGGCACCTGGGTGGCTGTCGGTGCAGTGCGTGCGTCGTTGGTCGATGCGATGGACGGTCTGGTCCGCGACGCGGTGATCACCGGCGAAAACGAGGGCGAACTGGGCGCTTTGCTTCTGCTATCGGAGAAGGCCCGGAAAATGAACGCGCCAAAGCTGATAAACACGTTGACTGAGAAACTGAAATCCGCCGCCCAAGCCGCCACAGGGTCGGCCAGCAGAGTGAAGCGGGCCATTGTGCTCGCGGCTGAGCCCAGTTTTGACCGTGGGGAGATCACCGAGAAAGGATCGCTCAACCAACGTGCCATGCGGAAGAACCACGCGACCCTGATTGCGGCGCTCTACGCAGGGCAGGGAGACGTGATCCTCGCCAACGCTGACGATTGACGACAGTTGCCGTGCCAGCGTGTCCGCTTCCAAGAGTGGCAGTCGGTTCGAGACGGTCTGGTCCGGCCGAACAAAAAGCCTGCCGGGCCGCTCATGCGTTCGATCAGGACCGCTGAGAGCGCAGGGGAGCCAGAGAGACAGGCCGCAACGCCAGACCCGTTTTGGCCAGCGCACGACGTGTCTCCAACCCGCCCGAAATCGTCTCCAACTTGGTGGCAATGTCGGGATCTCGAGGGCGAAAGCCGTGCAGAGGAAACTGGATGGAATACCTTTGCCTTGATCTCTTCCAGCCGGTTCCCGCCGCCCGTCAGAGTGCGTCGATCACCCAGACCAGCCACAGCGTGATTGCCGGGAAACAGGCGAGGATCACAACGCGGATCATGTCGGTAATAACAAAGGGCAGGGCGCCTTTGTAGGTTTGGCCGATGGGGGTGTCGCGGTCCATCGAATTGATGATGAACAAGTTCATGCCCACCGGGGGCGTGATCAATCCGACCTCCACCACGATGAGAACGAGGATGCCGAACCACAGCCCGAAGTCGTTGGCGTGCATCCCGAAATCGAGCACCGACATGATCGGAAAGATGATCGGGACGGTCAGCAGCACCATGGAGAGAGAGTCCATCACACAACCGAAGATCAGATACATCACCAGCACGATGCTCAGCACGAACCAGGGCGAAAACCCTTGGTCGCCTATCCAGACCGAAGCGGTTTGCGGCAACTGTGTGAGAGACAGGAAGTTGTTGTAGATCCCGGCGCCCAGGATGATCAGAAAGATCATCGCCGATGATGCGGCCGTTGACAGAATGGCTTCTTTCAATTTGGCCCAGTTCATTTGTCCGGATGCAAAGGCCGCGATCCCCGTGCCCGCCGCGCCGACAGCGGCGGCCTCTGTCGGGGTGAAGATCCCCGCGTAGATGCCACCCACGACGATGATGAAGATTGTGACCACGGGCCAGACCTTGCCCAGCAATACAAGGCGCTCCTGCCACGGAACCCGGTCACGCACGGCAGCGCTGTTGGGAGACACCCGCACCCAGACAGAGATTGCCAACATGTATCCGATCGCCGCCAGAATACCCGGCAAGAGAGCTGCAATGAAGAGTTTTTCGATATTTTGCTCGGCCAGGATCGCATAGATCACAAGGATCACCGAGGGTGGGATAAGAATGCCGAGCGTGCCGCCCGCGGCCAACGACCCTGTGGCAAGAGAACCGGGATAGCCGTAGCGCTTCAATTCGGGCAGAGCGACCTGTCCCATGGTGGCTGCCGTTGCCAGTGACGAACCGCAGATCGCGCCAAATCCGGCGCAGGCTCCGACCGCCGACATCGCAACACCCCCCTTGCGGTGTCCCAGGAATCCTTCGGCGGCTCGAAAAAGGGCCGCCGACATCCCTGAAAGCGTGGCGAACTGGCCCATCAGCAAAAACAGCGGAATGATCGAAAATGAGTAGTTTGAGAACGTCCCGTAAGTCAGGGTCTTGAGCTGATTGAGTGTCATCATCGGCGTGCCGATGACCAGCCACGTTCCACCGACACCCACGCCGATCATCGCCAGCGCAATCGGCATGCGCAGAAAGACCAGGATCAACAGAACGGGGAAAGACCAGAGCGCAAGGTCGATATTGGTCATAGTCGGGTCCCCGAAACTCGAGATGAAGCTTCCGCCATTGGGTTCACGTCGGCAGACCTGCTATCCGCCGCATGGACCGCAGAATGCAGAACGCGGCGATCAGGACGAAACCGACGCCGCCAACGAGTCCGGCGGCGTAGCCTTGCCAGACCGGGATCTGGGCGATGAGCGTGGTTTCCCCAAAAGACAGCTTGTCCCGCATGCCAAGATAGAGCCGGTAGGTGCCCACCGATGCCACCACGAACATCGCCATGTTGAACAGCAGATCCAGCACGCGGTTCAGTGACGCGGGCATGACGGGCTGAAACAGGTCGACACGCGCATGGGAATCCTTCAGTTGCGCCCATGGCAGGAAGGCAAAAATCGCAGCGGCCATCCCGATTTCGGTCATGTCGTAAATGCCTCGGATCGGGCCGACACCGATGTCAAACGGCACCAGCGCACGACCGGCGATGGACACGCAGGTCAGGACGACAATCGCCAAGAGAACAAGACCGCCAGCAATCGCTAGGGCATTGGCAATGGCTTCGGCCAGTTTGCTGAGAGCGCTGTACATGTGTGAGTGCCCCTGACAGGACGGAGAGGCGCAATGCACCTCTCCGAACTTGAGATGCGGATCAGCCGCCGTGCTTTTCGATGAGCGCGCGCGCCTGATCAATCAAGGCCGTGCCGTCCATGCCTTTGCCGTCCATTTCGGAAACCCAGCGATCCACAACCGGGCGCGCTGCCGCTTTCCAACGATCCACCTCCGCTTCGTCAAGAATGGTGATGCTATTGCCCGCGCCCTCTGCAATGTCGCGAGCGGGGGGGTCCATATCCCACATCACCTGCGCTGCGAAGGCTGACAGTTTCTCGCCGGATTCGGCATCCAGAATGGCCTTCAAGTCGTCCGGAAGTGCATCATATCTGGCTTTGTTCATCACCAGCACAATCGCCGCAGTGTAGAGCGCTTCGTCACCCGAAAATTCGGTGTGGTTGCCCACAAGTTCCGACAGGCGGATCGCTGTGGTGACTTCCCACGGGATCACCGTGCCTTTCACCACGCCTTTGGAGATCGCTTCCGGAATCGCGGGCAGCGGCATGCCAACAGGTTCTGCTCCCAATTCGGACAGCAGGTCATTGATGATGCGGGTCGGGCCGCGCAGGGTCAGCCCCTGCATGTCATCGAGCGAAGAAACGCCGTCTTGCGTGTGGATCACACCAGGGCCATGCACCCAGGCGCCAAGAACTTTGACGTCCTTGTATTCGCTGTTTTGCCAGTCACTTTCGACCATTTCCCAATAGGCCTTGGAGGTCGCAACCGGGCTTGTCATCATGAAGGGAAGCTCGAATACCTCCGTGCGGGGGAACCGCCCGGGGGTGTAGCCGACAACGGTCATCGCCAGATCGACAACCCCATCGCGTGCCTGGTCCATCAATTCCGGCGGGCGTCCTCCAAGCGACATCGCGTCGAAATGTTGGATCTCGATGCGGCCGCCAGAGGCTTCCTTGACCATCTCACCCCAAGGCTTGAGGATCTGTGCGGGAACCGGGGCCGGGGGTGGCAGGAATTGGTGCAGCCGCAGCGTGACCTCCTGGGCCATGGCAGCCGAACCAAGCGCGGCCGCGGCAAAGAGCCCGGCGATGGTCGATTTGATGAAGTTCCGTTTGTTCATGTCATCCTCCCTTATGTGACATTTGATTATCCACGCCCACAGGACACTATCTGAATTTCGGGGGCCTCTTCTCCAAAAACGCCCGCAGACCTTCCTTGGCGCCGTCCGATGTCTGCGACATCGCTGCGGCCAGGCTTTCGGTGAACAAACCCTCAGACCGTGGCATGTCCTGAATGCGTGATATCGCCTGCATCATCAGGTAGTTGGAGAAGGGGGCATTGTCCGCGATCTTGCGCGCCAGCTTTTGTGCAAGCGCCAACCCTTCGCCCGTCTCAACGCAATAATGCGCCAACCCGAGCGCCAGTCCCTCGTCAGCCCCGTAATTGCGTCCGGTCAACATCATCTCACGCAGTCTATCCGCACCGATCAAGCGCCCCACGCGAACAGTAGCGCCGCCGCCAACAAAGATACCACGGCGTCCCTCTGGAAGCTGGAACCGGACATCCGGCTCTGCGATGCGGACATGTGTCGACGCAGCAATCTCCACCCCGCCGCCAATCACGGCACCGGTGAGAACTGAAATCACTGGCAGGCCACCAAACTCGATCAAATCGGATACACGATGCCAGTTGCGGGAATGAAAGACACCCTCGATCGGTTCCCGGTGTTCATGCTCCGCAAGGTCGAGTCCTGAGCAAAAATGTCCGCCCGCCCCGCGCAGGATCACCGCATGCACACCCTCGGGCGGTGAGGAAAAGAAGGCGTCCAGCTCGGCGATGAGCTTGTCGTTCATGGCATTGCGCTTTTCGGGCCTGTCGAACGTGATCGTTGCGATATCGCCTTCGATATCGACACGAGTGACCGTCTTCTGCCCGGTTCCATCCGCCATGTCGTCCGCCCCGCCGTCATCCCCAAAATTGTTTTACTATGTAACGGTTCTTCTGTATAGCGGTTTTTCTAGGGAGGAGTCTCATGGTCGATTTCAGCGCTGTCAAAGCCATCGATTTCCACACGCACGCGGAAGAGCCCTGCAACCACGGGCGAGATGACGGCTATAATGAGTTCCAGGCCGGAATGGCGGCGTATTTCAAGAACCCGGCAGGGGCTGAAGGCATGCTGCCGACCGTTCAGGATACGGCCGCCTATTATCGCGAACGCAACATCGCAGCGGTGATCTTTCCGGTTGATGCGGAACGAGAGACCGGTTTCCGGCGCTACTCGAACGAAGAAGTTGCCGAGCTTTGCGCCGAGAATGACGACATCCTGATCCCCTTTGCCTCAATCGATCCACACAAGGGCAGGGCGGGCGCGCGCGAGGTGAAGCGGCTCGTGCGGGATTTCGGCGTGCGGGGATTCAAGTTCCATCCGACCATGCAAGGCTTCTTTCCCAATGATCGGGACGCCTGCTATACGGTGCTGGAGGCCTGTGCAGAGGAAGGGGTTATCACTCTCTTCCATACCGGACAGACAGGTGTCGGGTCGGGCATGCGGGGCGGAATGGGGATGCGCCTCAAGTATTCCAACCCAATGCACCTTGATGATGTCGCAGTGGACTTCCCGGACATGAAAATCATCCTCGCACACCCGTCCTTCCCGTGGACCGAAGAGGGGCTTGCCGTCGCGCAGCACAAGCCGAACGTTTACTACGACATGTCCGGTTGGAGCCCGAAATACTTCCCGGAGACCTTCATCCGTTATGCCAACTCGATCCTGAAAAAAAAGATGCTCTTTGGATCGGACTGGCCCGCAATCACGCCGGACCGATGGTTGGCAGATTTTGAGAAGGCACCGTTCAAGGACGAGGTGCGACCTTTGATCCTTAAGGAAAACGCATTGCGTTTGTTGGGTGAAACCGATGGCTGAGCAGGCACCTCTTGACGAAACCATTACGCTCGACGCGCTCGACCGTGATCCCTTTCCGATCTATCGGCGGCTGCGGGCAGAAGCGCCCGTTTGTCGTGTGAAAGCCACCGGGCGGACGCTCCTGACCAAGGCTGCGGACACGAAATACGTCAAGGACAACCCTGCGCTTTTCAGCTCAGACGATCCCAACACGCCAATGAAACGCGCGTTCTGGGCGCATACCCTGATGCGTAAGGACGGCGAGGCGCACAGGCGCGAACGGATGGCGATGGCGCCGGCATTTGCGCCAAAGGTGATCACGCAGAACTGGATGCCGCGCTATCAGAAGATCGCCGAGGAGTATGTGGCCCGGTTGCCGCGCGGCGAGGTGGTCGATCTATTCGCAATCCTGTCCGGTGCGTATGCAGCCCGTGGTCTTGCGATCCTGTTGGGTATGGAAGACGCCACCGATGACGAGATGATGGAATGGAGCCAGGCTCTGATCGAAGGCGCTGGCAATTTTGGCTGGCGGGATGCGCCGTTTGAGCGCGCAGACCGGGCCAACGAGGCTATTCACGCGCTTTTGGACAGATTGCAGGACCGGCATCGCGCAGAGCCCAACAGTTCGGCTTTCTCGGTCATGCTGAACGCAGAAAATCCGATCCCCGAAAAGCAAATCTACGCCAACATCAAAATCGCGATTGGAGGCGGCATTAACGAGCCACGCGACGCGCTCAACACCACGATTTACGGATTGCTGACCAATCCCGATCAGTTTGACGAGGTCAAGAAGAACGGCGACTGGATGAAGGCATTTGAAGAGGGCGTCCGGTGGGTCGCGCCGATTTCGGCCTCGTCTCGTTTGGTGACCGAGGATACGGAGATCCGCGGGTATCACATTCCCAAGGGCGATACGGTCATGACCATACAGGCCAGCGCAAATCGCGACGAAGATGTCGTTCAGAATGGCGAGGCTTTTGATGTCTACCGCGACGATTGCGTCCACCAGTCGTTCGGCAACGGGCCGCATTTTTGCCAAGGCACGCATGTTGCCCGCCGCGCCGTCGGGCAGATCATGTTACCCGTCCTGTTCGACCGCTTTCCAAATGCATCGATCCCCGATCAAGACGCTGTCATCTGGCGTGGCTTTGGCTTCCGTGGACCTGTCACACTTCCCGTCTTGCTGAATTGACCATGACACCGTTCAAGGCGCCCGTGGAGGATATCCTGTTCTCGCTTGTCCCT
The DNA here is from genome assembly GCF_020667845.1 of Cognatishimia sp. F0-27. Lineage (GTDB taxonomy): Bacteria > Pseudomonadota > Alphaproteobacteria > Rhodobacterales > Rhodobacteraceae > JAFMPQ01. Next base: position 58,548 of record NZ_JAFMPQ010000018.1, on the reverse strand, counting down.
GTCGCGGGTGCCGACCTGACCAAGGGCTGGGACTCGGCAACGGCTGCCGATATCCTTGGTCACTTCGGTGCCTTTGCCGAAGGTCTCATCGCGCCTCTCAATGCCACAGGCGATGCGCAGGGCGCGCGCCTTAAGAATGGGCGTGTCCGGATGCCCGACGGGTTCCGGGATGCCTATAAGAGGTTGACTGATGACGGATGGCAGGGGCTGACGGTGCCGGAAGCTTATGGTGGCATGGGACTCAGCCCGCTGATCGCCGCGGGCGTTTCTGAAATATTCTCGGGTGCAAACCATGCGATGCAGATGGTTTGTAACCTCGTGCCGGGTGCTGTCACGACGCTTTTGCGATTTGGAACGGATGCGCAAAAGGCGCTTTGGATCCCAAAACTGGCGAGCGGTGAGGCTCTTTCGACGATGGCTTTGACAGAGCCGCAGGCGGGGTCTGATCTTTCCGTGATCCGGACCAAGGCGGCACGCGAGGGCGATATCTGGAAGCTCGATGGAGAAAAGATCTTCATCTCCGGCGGTGATCAGGACATGTCCGAAGATATCCTGCACATGGTTCTGGCGCGCAGCGGCGATGACGGGCTACGCGGGCTATCCCTGTTTCTATGCGCCAAACAGCCCGGGGCAAAGGTTACGCGGATCGAGCAAAAACTGGGGCTACACGCGTCGCCCACCTGTCACATGGTGTTTGAAGGGGCGGAAGCAGAGCTGATCGGTGAAGAAGGGCAGGGCCTGAAGGCGATGTTCACAGTGATGAACCACGCGCGGCTGGATGTTGCCTTGCAGGGCATCGCTCATGCAACACAGGCCGCCCGGATTGCCCGCGCCTACGCCGAAAACCGTCAGCAGGGTCGCGGTGCCGACGGTGCGCCAGCTGTTTTGTCTGACCACGCGGATGTGACACGGATGCTGGACGAACAGACCATCCTTGCAATCGGTGCGCGTGCCATGGTGCACCTGACATTTGTCGAGCTTGAGCGCGGCAACACCCCCGCGCGTGCCGAATTCCTGACCTCCATGTGCAAAGTATTCGGCTCCGAGGCAGGGACGCGTGCCGCCGACCTCGGGATGCAGGTCATGGGGGGATATGGCTACCTAACCGAATACGGCATGGAACAAATCTGGCGCGATGCCCGCATCTGTGCAATCTACGAAGGCACAAACGGGATTCATGCCAAAGGGTTGGCCACACGTGGACTGAAACCCGGGGGTGGGGCGGATGCCTTCGAAGACTTTGTCATTAGGATTTCCGGTGAAGCTCCTGATCAGACGGTTCTGGCGACTTGGCAGCGCATGAAGCAGGAGTTGCAGATGTCCTACAACCCAAGCACCTGCGCCCGCGGATTTTATGAAACCTCAGCCGCCCTTTTTCAGGATGCCGTGTGGCGCCGCATTCGTGCGGTGGCCGATCTGCACGCTGACGCGGCCCGGATAAAGGCCCTTGCAGGTCGCGTATTGGGGGCGTCATGACACGACCAGTTCTGATTGCTGGCGGCGGGATCGGTGGTCTGACGCTCGCCTTGACGCTGCATCAGATCGGTGTCCCATGCCGCGTTCTTGAATCCTCCCGCGAGATGAAGCCCCTCGGTGTTGGTATCAACATCCAGCCCAACGCGGTTCGCGAATTGCAAGACATGGGTGTCACAAACGCGGATCTTGATCGCATCGGTGTTCAAGTCCGTGAATGGGCGCTGGTCGGGCTGAATGGCAAAGAGGTCTATGCAGAGCCGCGCGGGCTGGAGGCCGGATACCACTGGCCACAATATGCCGTGCATCGGGGCGATCTGCACATGATGCTCTATGCAAAAGTGCGGCAAAGGCTTGGTCCGGACGCGGTTGATCTGGGCGCCAGAGTTGTTGGCTACGTCGCAACGGCCGGTGGCGTTTCAGTCCAGCTGTCTTCCGGCGTGACAGTTGACGGAAAGCTCTTGATCGGCGCAGACGGAATCCATTCGGCTGTCCGTGCCCAAATGCACCCGTCGCAACCGCCCATACACTGGGGTGGCGCGATCATGTGGCGGGGCACCGTCCGCGCCAAGCCGTTGCGCACAGGATCGTCTTTCGTGGGTTTGGGCACGCACCGCCACCGGATGGTCATCTACCCGATTTCGGCACCGGACGAAAACGGTCATGCCTTGATCAACTGGATTGCCGAGGTGACGGTCGACAACGACACCGGTTGGCAGCAGGACGGCTGGTTCCGCGAAGTCGCGGTCGAAGAGTTTGCGCATCACTTCAAGAGCTTCCGCTACGACTGGCTTGATGTGCCCGCGATGTTGGCACAGGCGGATTGCGCCTTTGAGAACCCGATGATTGACCGTGACCCAATCCCGACCTGGGTCGATGGGCCTGTTGCCCTGATGGGCGACGCGGCCCATGCGATGTACCCGACCGGGTCAAATGGCGCGAGCCAAGCCATCGTGGATGCCCGCGTTCTTGGGGCAAAGTTCCTCAAGTATGGGCTCACACCCGAAGCGTTGTCTGCCTACGACGCGGACCTCTGCGGTCCGGTCTCCGAACTGGTGCTGCGCAATCGGAGTGCGGGACCATTCGGGCTGCTGAACCTTCTGGACGAAAGGTGCGGCGGTGTATTCGAGAGAATCGAAGACGTCATCCCTGATGAGGAACGCCGGGACTTCATGGCCAAGTACAAATCTGCCGCGGGCTTCGCTATGGAAAAGCTGAACAACGCACAGCCGACCATCCAAGACGGCGCGCTTGTCTCCTCAAACGATTAGTGTCCTCGGTCCTGCATGTTTCACCAGCACCGTCTCAGGGCGAAATTGCCAAGGATGCCTATGTCTGTCGTCTGAACCATCGGGGCAGTCCATGGCGCTTCGACAAGAGGGATCGCGCATCGTGACCACCAGAGGGCGCGGCGAGGCAGAAACCCGGACCCAAGAACTGCCACGGTAAGATGCCCGTCAAGGACATGCGCCGAGCCACCCGCCAACAGAAATTGGCTTGGGAGAAGATAGAGATCACACTGGATGGAGCGCAGGGCGAGGACAGCACGATTGCACCCGAGCGTGCTCTCAGCGATGGCGCGGCCGATCGCCCCGCCGCCGCGGGCAGCAATGGCCGGATCTGGACGCGCTTCAGGCTCTCTGTCTCGACGCTTGGGATGTGGTCCTGCGCTACTTTGCCCGCCCCGCTGTCGATGTGGGATGTGAGGCATGGCTTGGCCCGAACGACCAGATGACTGCGCAGAACAATTCGTGCGCCGCGAAGCACGGCGCAAACCGCCCATCGCGACGATCACCTCTGGTTTCAGACCGCACACAGCAGCGCATCCTGTCCTGTTCACCTGCACGACCTGGCGCCGCTGATGACGGTGCAGGGCGGCATCGCGCATTGCGATATCCCTGTGAACAGTTTCCAGTCCAAGCTGCTGGCGCTGTGGCGGACGAGGCAACTGCCTGTCGGACGCTCGCGGAAGAGCTTGACGCAAGGCGGCGCATGAGGACGAACCTGATACCGGCGCCGATGCAGGCAGCACCATTTTTGCGCGGTGCCCTGACAGCCGCAGCATGAGGCCTGACAACGGGCCGCGCACGCGCCCATGCCCCCAGGATCAGAAGCCCTTTTGAAACCGGCGGCTTCCCATGAAGGAAGGTTCGGCGCCAATCCCCTTTCCACCGGGCTTGGCCTGAAATCCGACGGTCGATCATCCGGTTTCCCGATCAAACAGCTGAAAACCCGCGTGTTGTCATAATACGTTGTGACTCGCCAAACGCAGTGGGATGGGGGCTACTTTTCACCCTTGCGCCAAAGGGTATTGGCCTTGTCAATCATTGTTTCGTAACGACACACAAAAGGTTGATCGACCAGCGAGCTTGTTGTCTGAAAAGGGGATGAATGAAAGGGCGTGTATCGGGGTATTGGCTAATTGGTTCAATACTCTGAGACTCCATGCTTTATCCACCGGATGGAGCGCTGAAGTGCAAGAGGGTTGCAGGCGGCATTTAGGCAATGTTCCAAAACAGGATAGATTGCTTTTCATGAAGTATCGAGACCGGCACTTTTTGTGGTGCGAAGACCGTTGAAGGCAATGCGGAGACGCGCGAATAGCTCACTGGAGCGCAAGGCGACTGCATTGCCGAAAGGTCGGTCGGGCGATCCACAGCGATGCCAACGCCTTTCCTCGATCCATTTGCGTGATGTTTACAAGAACGCATCTGGACGCGGTCGGGCTGACTTGCTGTTGGAAAGCCCGCATGGAGCTCCGGCGTTTGTTCAGTCTGGCGGCCATGAGACCGGGAAACATCGAGCCTATGCACCGCTGACCCGACAGGCGATGCTTATGGCGGGATCCATAACGAGGATCGCCCGACCATTCATCCCGGCGCATTGCGTTGAAGGATATCTGGCAACGCTTCGGCGGCAGGTTGCATTGATTGTCCGGTAAATATCTGAAAGTAATATTGAAAATGACGCCTGTGACACGGTGAACCGTGCCTTTTGCCGATTCGGCGTGGGTCGCATGGTTGGCGCGCTACCCCCTTGACTACGGCTGTATCCTCGGGTTCTGCGGACCGGACTGTGGGACACTGGCGGAGTGTGCGAAACAGGACTGCGTCTGGCACGCGCCTAACTAAAATGCATGGGAAAGCCACGGAGTTCGGAAACAGGGTTCGCCAAGACACGGGCGTCGCAAAGAGCATCGGCGACGCGATGAGGGGTCGTGACCCGGCGTGAAGGAATTCCGGTCGCGAAAAGTGCGGAAGATTGCTCCTGATAGCGCTCTCATTTGGCGTTCTACACAGTTTTTGGGGGCGGACGACACGTCTACATATCCGTAACCTTTTGCCGGCACAGCGGAATCAGAACGCAAGCACGATTCCGTTAACCAATATGAATTTCCCGGTTGCGATGGACTGATTTTAATGAATACTGATTCAAATTCGGCACAAACATGCCGGAAAAGATCACTGCCGGGTTTAGAACACGCTTAAGGCGAGTAATTCCCGGCTTTTTCACGTCGTGTGTCGCGCGATGCGTAAAAAGCGCTGAAATTTTCAGCGCATTTGCTGGTATAGAAGGGGTCACCGAATGCCTATTGCCTCCAATACGATCGAACTGTTTGACGCTTCTCTCGCTTCCGTGGGGACATTTCTCTCTTTGCAAGACGCTATTGATGCGGCTTCCAACAATTACACCATTGAATTTGGCGCTGGCAGCTGGGTTGGCGACGCGACGGTGCCCATGACATTGACCGGTCTGACGATCCTCGGTGCCTTCCAGGGAACCGACGGATCAGACGCGGGTCGCGATCTGATGGGCGGTGCAAACGAATCGACTGTGCAGGGGCGGCTTGTCGTTTTGGGCAACGACACCACCGTTGACGGCATGCGGTTCGCTGAGGGCAGTGGCGGCGGTGCCTTTGAACTGGCGGCGATCCACGTGCAGGCGTCGGGTGCGCAGATTACCAATTCGACCTTCTATCGGTCTGGCGTTGTTGACGCAGACACATCGCGCGGGGTTATCAACTCGGTGGGCAATGGTGACGGTCTGACAGTCACGGACAACGCGTTTACCGGTTTCCACACCGGCACCTATGTTCAGGGCGCCAACAACATCACGATCAGCGGCAACACTTATGATGGCAACCTCGTCGGCATCTCGGCCGATGCCTATACGATGGGCAACAGCCACCTTTCTGTTGTCAACAACATCTTCGACAACACGCTTGAGGACATGGGCATTGGCAATGCCGGCGCCAGCTGGGACCCGGTCACGGGCGATATTTCTGGCAACACCTTCAACAAGGGCTTCTTTGACTACGACCCCAACCTCAATCTGGGTTTGTTGGGCGAGAACACCTTCGTCCCGGGCGCGTTCTCGATCCAGGGCTCGGAGTCTGTCTACACGACAGCCGCCGATGCGGTTGCAGCCGCGGGCGCGGGCGATGTGATCGTCGATAACACCAGCGGCAATTTCATCGTCGGCGCGGGCATGTCCATTCAGGACGCGGTCGACGCGGCCACTGCGGGAGATACGATCGAAGTTCTTGCCGGCACCTATGCGGAGAATGTCACCGTCTCCAAAGCGCTGACCATAGAAGGGTCGGATGCCGTTCTGCAAAGCGCTTCCCTCGGGTCCGGCAACGGCTTCTCGATCACGGGCGATATCGACATGGGCGGCGCCGAAGAGGTCTCGATCAGCGGCTTCACGATCGAAGATTACGCGGTGGGTGTGCGGATCTCCTCCACCACTGCCCTGTCGCAGCTGACGCTGGATGATATGTCGATCAACGACAACAGCGTGCACGGGGTCGGCACCGGGTCTGGCGCGCCCACTCTGGGTGCGGTGACGATCACGGATTCCGAATTTTCGGGCAATGGCACCGGCGGCAGCAATGGCTCTGGCGACGTCATCCTGTTCGGCTTCACCGGGGATGCCTCGCTTCTGAACGTCGTCATTGATGGGGTCGGCGATGCGGTCGCACAAGCGGGGCGCGGCGACAATGCCATCCAGATTTCCGGCTTTACACCAAGCACTTACGACGTGACCGCGCCGATTGGCACCGTGGTTCTCGACAAAGTTCAGATGACGGGGGCATATCACAAGCCGCATCTGACGATTCAGGGCTACACCGACCTTGATGGTCTCTCCGTAACGGACAGCTCGATCGAGGGCAGCTCGAACTGGGGCTACAACGTCTTTATCGACCAGCCTGCGGATGGTCAGATCGGAGAGGCTGCGGGTGTGTCCGGGCGGCCCGGCAACTTCCCCGGTGCAACGGGCACAGGCGATCTCGACCTGTCCGGCCTGACCGTGACCAACACTTCGGTTGGCGCGCCGTTCGACGTATTCCTGCGGGCAGCGGATGGCAGCGAGTCGATCATCGGCACCAATGCCGATGATTTCCTGAACGCGCCTGATGACGATCTCACCGACTTTGGCGGCAACGAGACCATCGATGGCCGCGCAGGTGACGATACGCTGATTGGCGGGCTCGGCGACGACGATCTGACAGGCGGCAGCGGCACGGATGCGGCGCTCTATGGCGGCATGCGCGATGGGTTCGATATCACGCAGAACCCGGACGGCAGCTATACTGTCACAGACACCGACACGACCGATGGCAACGAAGGCACCGATACGCTCAGCGGCATCGAATCCGTGTCCATGGGCATGATCGATTTCGAACTGGACGCCAACAGCCCGGACGTCTCGGGGTATACGACAAAGTTCGAGCAGGGGTTTGAGACCGATACAGACGGTTTCTTGACGGCATCCAGCGGCTGGGCCGGATCGCTGACGATGGTCGCCAGCGGAACCAACGGGATCGACGCGGCCGATGGCGGTGCGTATGCGGTCGCGGAGCAAAGCGCGGGCTCCGGCGGTCTGACCGGCCCGTTCACGCGGTTTGACGGCTACCGGGCCGATTTCGCAGACGGATACACAACCCAGATCAAGGTCTATCTCGATCCGTCATGGGCGGATGGCGAAGGGTTCGACTGGTCGGTAGCATCCAGCAACCAGTCCGGCGGTTTCAAGCGCGACTTCATTTTCCACGTCACCAAGGACGCCGATACCGGCACTATCCTCGTGGGAGCGGACAATAACACCAACTTCGACCCGCAAAACAATCTCGAGACCAAGAACCACGTGTCGATCGACACGGCGGGATGGTACACGCTTGAGCACAATTTCTACGAGAATGACGACGGCGATCTCGAAGTTGCCATGAGCGTCTATGACGCCTCGGGGGCCTGGCTCTTCACCGAAGTGCGCAGCAGCGATCTGGATCCCATTGATACCGAGGTAGGCGGCAACAGATATGGCTGGTTCACAAATATTGATGTGACAGGCGGTGTGCCGGTGGATTCGGTCGAGTTGAGCACGGCCAATTCCGGGCTCGTCAAGACGTTGAGCGGCACACTCATCACCGGTGAATTTGCCGATGTAAACGCCGCCGCAGCCCAGATCGGCGCTGGCGAGGTGATCCTCGACACCACCAATGGGCAATATTACGTCTTCGACGGTATGTCGATCCAGGCCGCCATCGATGCGGCTGCGCCAGGGAGCACGATCAATGTGGCTGCCGGGACCTACACCGAGGATCTGGCAATCTCCAAAGATGTCGACATCCGCGGGCCGAATGATGGCCTCATAGGGACCGACGCGGGTCGGGCCGCCGAAGCGGTGATTGACGGCGAGACGGTGGTTTCGTCAGGCTCCGTGAACTTCCACGGCCTCAAGTTCCTGAACGATGACGGCGCACAGCAGACCGATACGCTCTTTGTGCATAGCGGCACAAATGTTGGCGTGTACGACTCGGTCTTCGAGAGCACTGTCGCAGGCGGAAACACCGGTGGCCGCCACGACACGGCGATCTATACGCAGGTGATGAACTCCGGGTCCCTGATGGTGCAGGACAACCTGTTCACGGGCGACAGCAGTTTTTCGGAAGGCGACAAATACAGCACGGCAGCCTGGGGCCGGGGCGTTTGGCTCAATGACGGCGCTGCGACGGTGGATATCGTCGACAACACCTTCGAGAACACGCGCACGGCCATGAACCTCGAAGGCTTCGACAACGTCACCACGCTGGTGACGGGCAACACGATCCGCGACGCCGGATCCGGTATCTCCTTGGGTGTGCCGACTGCCGGTGCGATCACGAATATCGCCGACACCACCTTCGAAAATGTCGATACCGATTTCAACGGGCGCAATCTGACATCAGGCATCACGTTTGATCTCGATGCCACCGGGAACGCCGCCGGGCTTGGTGAAACGCTTGTCTTCCTCGGGGGCAACGGATCGGATTACATCACCGGCACGTCCGGCAACGATCTGATTGCGACCGAAAACACCAGCAGCGGCAGCGGCACGTCCGATACGGTCTCCGCCGGTGCGGGCGACGACACCATCGTCGCTTCCGGTGGGGCTGATCTCATCGACGGTGGCGCCGACACCGACCTCTTCAGCGGTGCGGCGTTGGGCGGTGGCCTGACCGTGGCGCTCAACGCGAACCCGTTTGCCACGTTTGCTCCCGGCACGGGCTTTGCGATTGTCGGTGGTCAGATCCAGGGCCTTACCGGAATCGAGAATCTCGAAGGCAGCTTCTTCAACGACACGCTGACTGGCGATGGGGATGACAACGTTATCATCGCCTCGGCCGGCGACGATGTGGTTTCCGGTGAAGGTGGCAACGACACCTACGACGCGTCTCGTGACGCCAGCGGGCTGACCGTTGACCTTGCGGCGGGCACGGCCACGAGCGGCACTGTCGGGTCCGACCAGATCTCTGGCATTGAGACGGTGCTCGGTGGGTCTGGCGACGACGTCATCACCGGCGATGCGAATGCCAACCTCCTCGTCGGCAACGGTGGCGGCGACACGATCGCCGGCGGCGAAGGCGATGACACGATCGACGGCGGAGAAGCTACCGATACGGCCGTGTTCTCAGGTGTGTCGAGCGGCTTCACCGTCGCGCTGGATGCAGGCAATGTGACCGTCACAGACAATGACACGACCGATGGCAATCAGGGCACCGACACGCTGAGCGATATCGAGCTTGTCGCATTTGGCGATGTCACGATCGGTGCCGTGGCCAATGATGACAGCATTTCTACCGACGAAGACACAGCCGTCAGCACTGGCAACCTTCTGGATAACGACTTTGACGTCGCTCTGGACGGCAGCCTTTCGATCGTTGCAGGCGGCGACGGAGTAACCGACACCCACTTGGCAGCGGGCACAGCCACATTTACGGCGGCTAATGGAGGCTCCGTCACGCTGAACGCCGACGGCACCTACAGCTACGATCCGAATGGGGTTTTCGAGGCGCTCAATGAAGGCGAGCCTGCACCGGCTGCCGACAGTTTCACCTACACGGTGACGGATGCGGACGGGAACCAGGCCACGGCAACGGTGACCGTTGACCTGACCGGCGTCAACGACGCGCCGGAGGTGCCATCGACGGTCAGCTACCACCCGGTTCTGACCGAAGAGTCCCTTGGCACCGTCGATATCGCTGCACTGCTGTCTGATGTTGATGCCGATGCCGAGGATGATCAGACGTCGCTGACCTACGCGATTACCGGCGACGATGAAGCGCGGTTCGACACGTCTCTTTCGGGGACGGGTGTGCTGGTTGCCAAGGGCACAAATGCCGACTCGCTGAACGCGGGCGAGCAAATCACGCTGACGGTCGATTACTCCGTCACCGATCAGCGCAACGCGAGCGACAGCGGGCAGGTGGAAATCGTCATTGAGGGCGAGAACGACGGCCCGACGATGGACGATGGCGCCGGTTCCGCATTCGAAGATGGCGGGTCGACGACCGTGGATCTTTCGGCGCTTGGCGACGACCTTGATGCCGAAAACAATGGCGCGAACCTCTCCTACGCGATCACCACGGATTTGGCCGCGACCGGTGAGGGCAGCGCGTCCATCAGCGGAAGCACCCTGACCTTTGATCCGGGATCCGACTTCCAGGACCTTGCGGCTGGCGAAGAGGCGCAGGTGACCATCGGCGTGACAGCCACGGACCTGCAGAACGCAACCTCGTCCGAGGGCACCATCACCATCACGGTGACGGGGGTCAACGACGCGCCCAGCATGGCGAACGGCACGCTGGTCACAGACGAGGACACGGCCACAACACCGATCGATCTCGACACTCTGGGCACTGACCTCGACGCCACCGATGCGCTGACCTACAGCGTGACAACCGGCCCGGCGTTCGGCACTGCGAGCATTGTCAACGGAGAGTTGGTTTTCGACCCGGACGATGCGTTCGAGGCCTTGGACGGTGGCGATAGCACCACGGTTACGATTGGTGTGACGGCCAATGACGGATCGGTGGATTCGAACGAGGGCACCATCACGGTCACCATCAACGGGCAGAATGACGACCCGGTGATTGCCGATGCGGACGAAACCGCAACGATGGCGGTCAGCGAGGACGACCTTTCCACCCCGGTGATCAACCTTGCGAGCCTGACCAGCGATGTGGACGAGGATGATGATCCGGCCTCGACGTTCACCTACAGCGTGGATCCGGCTTATGCCGGGGCAGGTGTGTTCTCCATCATTGGCGACAACCTCTTCTACAACCCGAACGGCGAGTTCGAAGCGCTCGCCGTTGGTGAGAGCGACACCGTCACCGTCACTGTGACGGCCGATGACGGCAACGGTGGCACGGACACGGCCGACATCACCGTCCAGATCAACGGCGCCAACGATCTGACACAGGTCAGCGGTCCGCTATCGGATGTCACCGACGAGGATCAGGGCACCGTTTCCTTTGATGTCGATGCGCTCATCTCGAACGCGTCCGATGTGGATGCCAGCGACGTATTGTCGATCCAGAACCTGTCCCGCACAGATGGTGGCCGGGCGCTGACGAGCCTTACGGTCAGCGACACCGGAGGCATCTCTTTCGACGCCAATGAATTCAATGACCTTGGCGTTGGTCAGCAGGAGACGATCACGTTCAACTACGAGGTGATCGACGGCAACGGGTCTGTTATTCCGACCTCTTCCTCGATCCAGATCAATGGGGTCAACGACGATCCGGAGATCTCGGCGCTGGGCTCTTTCCTTGCCTCCGACTCGAACTGGACGTCGGGCGCGGTCAACACCATCGTGGAGGATACCGCCACTGGTTACACCGGAAACGCGAATGTCGCATTCTCTGACGTCGACATTCCGGATGGGGCGACATTGTCCACCAGCTTTGCGCTGAGCGGCGCTGCCGCAGGCAAGGCAACCGCGGCACAGATTGCCCTGCTGGAAAACGCATTGTCGACAGCAATGCCGAACCAGTCTCCGGCAGCGGGCGTGCAGAATGTGCCGTTCTCGTTCACCTTGGCCAACGCGGCGCTGGACTTCCTCGCTGACGGTGACCTGGCAACCGCCACCTGGACCGTCACCGTCGATGATGGGAATGGCGGCACCGACGCGATCGACTTCGCAATTGGTCTCACCGGCGTGAACGATGCGCCGGAGGTGCTCGCCATCGACCTCACCGCATCGAACGAGGACGAGGAGCGGACCATCACTTCGGCAGAGTTGCTCGTCAGTGCGACCGATGAGGACGGTGACATGCTCAGCGTGGAGAACCTCGTGGCCTCCTCGGGTTCGCTGATCGACAACAATGACGGAACCTGGACCTTCACCCCGGATGAGAACGACGACACCACGGTGACCTTCACCTATGACGTTGCAGACGGGATCACGGTGACGCCAAACACGGCGACGCTGAACCTCTTGACGGTGGACGACCCGGCCGAAACGGCTGTTGATGACGCCTTCTCCTTGCTTGAGAGCGAGACGGTGATCGGCGATGTGCTGGCCGATAATGGCTTCGGGCCTGATGTCGATGTCGATGGCAATTCCCAGGTGACGGCGGTTAACGGCTTTGAGGGGGTTGTCGGAGGCACGCTCACGCTGCAGTCGGGAGCGCTTGTGTCCGTGCAGTCTGACGGGACGTTCAGCTATGACCCGAACGGGGCATTCGACACGCTGCCCGATCCTGTCACCTCCGGAGCGAATGGCACCGCGACCGACAGCTTCACCTATACGCTGGACGGTAGCAGCACGGCCACGGTCACGTTTACCATCACCGGTGAAGACAGCGATGACAGCGTCGTCGGCGGTGGCGGCAACGATCAGCTCTTTGGTGGTGTCGGAAGCGATACCATGGAAGGCAATGGTGGGCGTGACAGGCTCGACGGAGGCTCCGGCGCGGATGAGCTCAGCGGCGGCATGGACGCGGATACGCTGAAAGGCGGGGTTGGCGACGATCTCATCGATGGCGGCATGGGGGTCGATACCGCGCTCTTCAGCGGCATCTTCACCAGTGTGGTTGTCAATCTGGAGAACCAGTTTGCCACCGGCGGTGCCGGAACCGATACCATCATCAATGTCGAGAACGTGTTTGGCGGAGCCAGCCACGATACCATTTACGGCACCAATCAGCACGGCAACCGTCTTGAGGGATCGAACGGTGACGACACCATGTATGGGCTTTCGGGCCGCGATACCTTGCTCGGCGGCAATTCCGAAGACCGGTTGTTTGGCGGCAACGACGTCGACAGACTCTTTGGTGGCGCGCAGGATGACTATCTTGACGGCGGCGCCGGCACGGACTTCCTGACCGGCGGTTCCGGAGCGGACAGCTTCGTGTTCAGCGATATTGACGACACGGGTGTCGGGCGCTTCAAGCGCGATGAGGTTCGTGACTTCAATGCGGCCGAAGGCGATATTATCGACCTGGCTCTGATCGACGCCAATGCGACGACCGCCGGCGATGACGCCTTCACCTTTGTCGGCACCACGTTCACGGGGAACGCCGGCGAAGTCATTCTGAACGACTACATCCTGTCGGGGGTGGACGTGACCATCGCATCCATGGACGTGGATGGCGATAGCGTCATCGATGGACAGGTCTATATCGTCGGAGGTGCAACGATCAGCGACTTCATCCTGTAAGGGGTGCGCGTCGCGTTTGGCCACTCGACGCGTCCTGTGACGTTACACGGAATGTCGCATCCCGGATGACCCTGAGAACCCTCCAAGCTCGCTGCATTTGTTTGGCAGAAATGAGCTTGGGGGGCATCGGGCCGGGGTGCGGTTAGGCTTGTTCCTCTTCACAATCGGAATTGGATGGCGCCAAAGACAGCGGCAGGGACACTGTCCTCCTTTTTTGCAGCACCGGGCATGATGCGCGGGAGCGGATGCGAAGACCCTCGCGCTCATGAAGAGGCAGCGCCGCTCGCAATTCGTGCATGATTACTCAGCTTCCATGAAACTCGGCCGCTAGGCGCGTGACCGCTTTCACCGTCCCACAGGCGCCGGCAGCGAACCCGATCTACAGAATGAAATCGCTGCCGATGGCTCCACCGATCACGTAGATCTGCCCATCCGCACTCTTGTCGCCGTCGACATCCATGCTCGCAATAGTCACGTCAACGCCTCTGCGCACGATATCGAGCAAGGTCAACTCGCCCGCTCTACCGGTAAACGAGGCAACCACGGTGAAAGCCTCGTCCGCGACCGTCGCGGTGTTGGCATCAATGCCGCTGATATCGATCACGTCACCCTCCGAGGCATCGAAATCGCGCAACTCATCGCGGCGGAAGACCCCGACACCGGTATCGTCAATGGCACCGAACACAAACGTGTCGCTCCCTGCGCCGCCGAAGAGGAAATCCGTTCCTGCTCCACCATCGAGTGTATCCGCGCCATCACCGCCTAACAGGCGGTCGACGTCGTATCCGCCGGACAGGCTGTCATCGCCACCACCCCCGACGAGGGTATCGCGACCCGAAAGCCCAAACAGGGTGTCGTCACCGAGACTCCCCTGAAGCAGGTTGCCGGTCTCTTCGGATCCCGTAATATGATCGGAAAAGGCGGAGCCAAATACGTGCTCGACGTTCGAGAGCACGTTGGAACCTGCGCCGCCGGTGGCAAGCCCGGCTTCGAGATCGATCGTGACCGCCGCGGTGAGTCTGGTGAAAATGGCTGTGTCGACGCCTTGCCCGCCGTCGATGGTATCGTCTCCCAGACCACCGACCAGGCGATCCGATCCATCGCCGCCGAACAGGCTATCGGTGCCATCTCCGCCTTCGAGCCGGTCGCGACCGTCTCCCCCGACGAGGGTATCGTTCCCATGGTTGCCGCGCAGGGTATCGTTGTCCGGGCCACCGTCGAGATGGTCATTGCCGTTGCCCCCCAAGAGGGTGTCGGTCCCGGCCATTCCGTTCAGGGTGTCGCCGCCCAAGGTGCCTTCGAGGCGGTTTCCAGCATGATTTCCGACAATGAGGTCATGCCCGGAGCCCCCAACAGCGTTTTCAATCACGGTTCCCACCGCAAGCGTGAGATTGCCCCGTTCTCCCCCGATGTCTGAACTGTCCTGATGCTTTTGCGTGGCCGTCTGCACGGTCAGGTTCACTGTCTGGTCTGCGCTGTAGCCACTCACGTCAAGGGTATCAATGCCGTCAGCATCAACGATGGTTGATGCCGTGAGATGTGCATAACTGGCAAACGCGTTCCAGATCCTGCTTTCGTCCGCACTGATATTGGTGTTGAATCCGTAGACGGTATCACCGGTGAAAGCATGGCCCGTGCCATAGCCGAATTGGCCATAAATCTTGTCAAGCGCGAGCCAATCCACGGGCATGGGCGTTTGAAGATAGTTGAAACTCGCATTGATTGCCGTGTTATTGGTTTGCGAGAAATAGGACATTGCCGATGCTTGCCAGCTGTCCAAAGTAAAAACCGTGTCTTGCTCATACCTCGCGTGGCCATTGTAAAAACCGGCGTGACCCAACCCCAATGCATGGCCAATTTCATGAAAAATCGTTTGAAGCGTATAATCATCAAAGCTGGACGTGCCACCGGACCAGCTCTGTTCAATGTTGATGTAAGAGTAGTAGATCGTCCCGTCGCTGTAGCGCGTCGCCCCGGAATAAGCGCCACTCTTGTTATCGGAGAAAAAGAAATCCACCACGCTGTTGTCAGTATCGGTGGTCTCCACGAAACGGATGCCGAGCGCAGCTTCGTAGACGTCAAACGCGTCGCGGATCAGTTGAGCGCGGGCTTCCGTCACGCCATCCGGATCCTCGCCACCACCGAAGGAGAGCGGGCCGAACCCGGACAGGTTGTAATGAAGAACCCCGTTATTGGGGTCGAACCCAGTGGACCCCAAATTGTGCCGCCGGCCAACCCCATCGTCCCAGAATCCCAGTTGGAGGAATTCGGCCATCTGCGCGAGCGTGGAGTGATTTCCGATCGGGTCCCTGTCTGAATGGAGTGGCGTGGCCGAATATGCGTCGCGGTCATTTCCCTCATTCGCGGCCATGCAAGCAAGGCATTGGCATATCGAAATCTGATGTATTGGATTGTCAGGTAACCAGTCGTTATCATTTTCGAAATACTGGCTTAATTGAGCGACCATTCACCACACTCCCGGAAACAAGCGCGGATGGGCCTTTCGTGAAAACCAGCGCTTGGCTCGCCAGACATGGGTCAGGTTCGGTTAATATTGAGTAGTCACGGCACAGGTGAATAATTCAAATAGGTCAAAAAATTGATTTTATTAGTGGCATTGCGTGGGGACACTAACCGGTTTCAAGCGGGCGAAAGTAGTCTCGGAACCTGAGATCAATACATAAAGAGATCTGCGATTACGGTTGATGATAGACTGGCTTGCGGGCATCCATCGGTTCACGCCGCACCGCATTGCCAGTCATTCACCGTGGCGGACATGATTCCGGCCCGGTTGCTGCGATTGTAGCGGCACCAGCGCTATTTGACCGCCGAGTTCCGCCGTTTGCGGATCGGGACGCAGGCCTGTGCCCCTCTCGCGTTCAACGCTTCTCGTAACCCATCTGGATTATTTCCTCGGTCCCCGAGCAAGCTGGCCACTTTGGGCAAGCCGCCCCTCAGACCCATGACACCTGAATTTCCCACGGTTCTTACCTGCTGCGACGAACAGGTCTCGCGGTCGTTCCCGATTGCCGCTGATGGCAAGCAGCTTGGCTCCTCTCGGGACATTTCGTTTCGAAATGCTCTGCCGGTCAAAGGTGCATGTCGCTGTTGGTTTGGTCAATCACGCGACCTCCCCCTTGTTGGACGCCCAATCTGGACGTTGCGCGGCGTGCCTTCAGGCAGGTGGCGTCGATCATCACAGTCTTCCTTGGGCGGTGTTAGGCGGCAAGACGGACCATCAACCGCAGGGATATGCCCCTGTGGATCCATCGTTACCGACAGATACAGAGCATCTTGCAAACGGCATTTGCCGAGGAAAGGTCACGCCAGCGCAAGCCAAGGCGATGGAAAACCTTAATTCAATTCTATGCGCGTTTATCATCAACGCGTGGCATGCCCGTGATCCGGATCGTCATGGTCAGACGGCCGTCGATATCCGCGGAGAACAACAAATGTTGATCAGAACCTTCGAAGCCCGCGACGCGGCGGCCTGCGGCAAATCATTCGATCCAACATGCTGGGAAGAACCCAAGGCAATGTGCCGCGTCAAATCCCCATAGACACAACCGGTCCGCCCCAAACCCAACCCCGCGATTTCGTGCTCGAGCGCTTCTCCGACGCCAGCCAATGCCGCGCGCCACTCAAGCCTCGCGCATGGCGTCCGAGAAACCTGCATCACTTCTGCCATTGCGCATTGGTTCAAAATGACCCCAGCCTAAGCCCAGATCGCGCGATCGCGGTACCATGGTTCGTCGCAAAGATCCAATCTTCGCGGAGCCCCGAAAACCGGTACAAAGACCCGATCCAAGACGCGCCAGAAACGAATTCTGTCCAGCACTGGATTGAGCCAGGGCGTCAAGGCGCAATACCGGGTGAGGTGCGGTGGCCTGTGGTGCTCCCAGTGATGGCGCGCGTCCTGAAGGACGTGTATTCGCTGCAGCAAGACAACAGTCATTGGCAGACGTGCTCTCAGTGTATGAGAAAACCTATGAGCCTGCTGCGAAAAGCCGGCTATTGTAGCGAACACGGCAATTTGCCATGTCAGCGCATTAAACAGCCGAAAAGCGCACACCAGAAGGATGGAAGCCGCAACGGGCAGAAAGTTGTTTCTGGCCCAATGTATCTTCAACATAGCTGTCGGCTCCGAATGATGCTTCGAATTCGGAGCAGCAAAGAGTGGCCCCCAAATCGGAGTATCATCTGCGCCCAATGTATCCTCAGCCCAATGGAAGAGACCGCTGCATAGGTCAGAAATCAGGTAAATGAGAACCACCTGCTCAAAGATCAGGGCCAAACTTGATACCAAGGTGATCTCCATGCCGATTAGGTACCGCCGAACGCGCTCAAAGAATTCCGAACCTCTGCGCGACGTATTCGCCGCAACACCATGCTATCACAAACGCAATGGAAAGCCTTGCTCTGCATCAAATGTAGGCAAGCCTTTTCAATCACCATTCAAGGTCTGGATCGTCCGCAACCCGGTTATGGCTCGACCTGTCGCCAACGTCCGCTCCTGATCGTAGCGGTCATTGAGAACTGAAACTTCGGCTTTCCGTCACCGAACGACCGCTTGCCGCAACTTAGCCGACATCTGAGGGAAATACTCAGATGTCTCGGAAGAGCCCAAACTGAAGGTTGAACCGCCCCTTGTTTGCCGGATTCCGCGTGCTGCAAATGTATCACCCACACAGGGTCGGGCATGGAACCTTGGTAGACGGGCGAGGCATGGAGGTGCCGGTTCTGTATGCGTCGACAACCGTGGCGCACATGGTCACCGCGCGGTTGCCAAGGAAAGTCTCCCGCCGCAGGGCGCACTTGACCGGGCCCCGTTTCTCACGCGCATCGGCGCGGCTGACCAACCTGCACGCTCGGGCCGGAATCCTGCATCGTTTCAGCCATTGGTCGACCAACACGCATCTTGCCTTCGGTCGAGGGCATGCGGCGGTTCGCAGATGTCCCGATGCGCATGCTGCCCGGACGGGCTGAAACACACCGGATTTGCCTGCAGTCACCAATTCGGAGAGCCGGATACGGGCGCCATTGACACCGCGCGGCGCGGATTCGACCGGATGCAGTCCAAACACTGGCCGGTCATGTGCAGGGGTGCCGTCATGATTCAGATCAAGGATGCATTCTAAATCTGGCATACATTTGTCAAAAAGGATTTGGAACTCGTCAGCCACGGCAACAGGGAGGTGCCGCACATGATTCCGATCGAATACATCACCCGTGATTTCGACAAGTCTCTCGGAGATGCGAGGGACCCGGCAATCTCTGAAGATGGCCGATGGGTGGCTTTTGCCCACCAAGGGACCATCGACGAAGACGATGGAAACGACAGTTGGGACGTCTTCCTCGCGGATCGTGCGGCTGGCACGGTTGAAAGGATCAGCATTGCCCCGGACGGGAATGCGCCTGGCGATGCGATGGGAAACAGCAGTTCCGGATGGACAGGCCTTTCGCAGGACGGCCGCTATCTCACCTTCTCTATGTTCAATCGCGGCTTCCTGTCTGACGATCCAAGCAAGATGGCCTTTGTCTACGACCGGTTCGATGGCAGCGTCGAGGGTTTCAGCGGCGGCCTTGCCCGCGAAGTCAGCTTTATCGGCGACGGGCGATTTGTTTACCAGACGCAGGCCAGCAACGAGATCTATCTCGTCGATGCCGATACCCTCGCGCAGACCAGGCTCTTGACCCCGCAGACCGTCGGTGGCGATCCAAGCGATCCCGACGCGTCACAGGATGGCGCGGTTATCGCGTTCACGCGCGCGGCATATTACGACAACAGCAATCATTACGAAGTCTTCACTTATGATCTTGGTGGCGAAGGGTTGGTCAAGGTCGGCACGCGGGCCGATGGCGGCGTCTTCGCAGGTGATAGCGGACGTGCGTCCATCTCCGCTGACGGGCGCTTTGTTCTTTTCGACTCGCAGGACCCGTCTGTCGTGCCCGGCGATACAGACACCCTGCACGACGTCTTTCTGTATGACCGCGAAACCGACGAGACGACGCTGATCTCGGAAAACGCCACCGGAGACTCGGATGGGCGTTCTTTCGCAAACGACATCTCCGCGAACGGGCGCTACATCACCTTTACCTCCAACGCCACCAATCTGACCGATGACAGCGATGGTGCCGATGGGGTGTATCTGTATGACCGGCTGACCGCGACCATGACGCGCGTCGATCCGGCGATTGGCGGCAATTTCAGCCAATTGCCACACGTCTCTTCCGCCGGTCACGTCGCCTACAATTCCAACCTCAATATTCTGGGAACTGGCGACGACGACAATCGTTTCGACATATTTGTAGCCGACGGACGCTTTTCTGACGGCGATGACACGGTTGCGCTGGAAGACTGGGGCGAACGGGTTTCCAGCGGCGGTGGCAATGACAGCGTCACGGGAAGCGCCACAGCGGATCAGATTGCCGGTGAGGCCGGCGATGACACGCTGATCGGCGGGGCCGGGGATGATACACTGGATGGAGGTCCGGGAACGGATGTGGCGGGCATTGATGCCGCACGCGACACGGCGACCCTTGAACGGACCACAGAAGGGATCTTGGTGACCTCCAGCCAGGGAGCGGATCTGCTGATTGGTGTCGAGCAGGTCGCGTTTTCGGATCAGTCCGTCAGACTGGGGGATCTATTCAATCGCGCACCAACGGGTGCCGTTTTTGTCGCCGGTCTTGCCGAGCAAGGCGAGACGCTGACGGCGGACACGACGGCCATCGCGGACGAAGACGGTCTTGGCCCCTTCGCCTACCAATGGCTGCGTGACGGTGTTCCGGTCCCTGGGGCGACCGAGGCAACCTACGATCTTCAAACCGTGGACGCCGGCGCCGAGATCAGCGTCTTTGTGTCCTACACGGACGCAGGAGGCACAACTGAACGCTTGGAGAGCGCAGGCGTCGCCATTTCGCAGGATCTCACGATCAACGGCGGTGTGGACCCCGAAACAATCAACGGCGGTCCCGGCAATGACCTGCTGACGGGCGACGCCGGTAACGATTTGATCGCTGGTGGCGATGGCAGCGACACGCTCGATGGCGGTGATGACAACGATACGCTTCTCGGCGCAAACGGGTTCGACAGCCTGGATGGAGGCGCGGGAAATGACAGCCTTGAGGGCAACAACGGCAATGACACGCTGCTCGGTGGCGTTGGCGACGACACGCTGGAAGGTGGGCTCGGCTTTGACGAGATGTCTGGCGGGGAGGGCAATGACTTCATGCGCGCGCGCAACGGTTTTGACAGTTTGTCCGGTGGCGACGGCTCGGACACGCTCGAAGGAAACTTCGGCAATGACGTGCTGTTTGGGGGCGACGGCGACGACACGCTCGAAGGCGGTCTCGGGTTTGACGCAATGTCCGGTGATGGGGGTAACGACTTCCTGCGTGCCCGTGACGGGTTCGATACGCTCTCGGGCGGTGATGGCGCGGACTCCTTGCAGGGTAATAATGGCAATGACAGCCTCGATGGCGGGTTGGGTTCCGACCTGCTCGAAGGCGGTCTTGGCGCGGACAGCCTGCAGGGCGGTGACGGCGATGACACGCTGCTGGGGGCCAATGGCTTCGATGTGCTGATGGGAGGTGCGGACGATGACCTGCTCGAAGGCAATGCCGGGAACGACACGCTGGATGGCGGTTCTGGTGACGACGTGATGCGCGGCGGGCTGGGCGCGGATCAGTTCGTCTACACTGCTGGGGCCGACGTGGTGGTCGATTTCCAGCCTGTGGATGGGGTGCAGATCGCGGCATCCTTGCTGGGCGCGTCGCCAGAGGTTGAAGATCTCCGCGACTTCGCGTCTCTCGATCCGTCCGGCAATCTCGTGTTCGACTTTGGCGATGGCAATAGGCTGACCTTGCTCGAATTCAGCAATCTTGATGCCGCGATTGCCGATGCTGAGCTTTTTTGAAATCGCGTGTCTCATGAGCCGCAGTTGATCAGTCGAGGAAAGATCCGCAAACAATGGCTGCGACGGCACATGGCGGTTGCAGCCGGTTCTTGGGATCAGGTGCATGCACCGGCGGGTGATCATCCGCCGCTGATCCCGGTTCCTCGGTGGTGTTCATGGGGGACAGAGGGCTGCGGCTGATGCACCCGGCGCTGGTAACAGACCGATCAAATCGCCCACCTCGTGCGCTGGTGCATTGCAGGCGGCGGGCGGATGACAAGCCATTTCCGAGCCGCTTCCCTTGCCGATCGGCTTGGATTGTGACGCAGCCACGGATCACGAGAACATGGGCGGCGCATGGCACGTGACAAGCGCTGGGTGCGCGGGAGCGGGTCGGGTGCCCAAGCGATGGCCGGGGCGCGCGCGCCGAGCAGCCCGGCGCGGAACAGACAGTCCAGCGGCCCATGCCGGATCGGGGAGATCGAGGCAGTTTGGGCATATCGGCCATTATGCAAAAGCGCGTCGTGCATGAAAGGCGCGCGGTATGGTGGTTTGTGTCGAGCCGCTTGATCGCGCAGGGCAAAGGCGCGGGTGACACGGCCTGTTCCCGTGCGGCCCACCCAAAGATGCCGGGTTGCGCGACGCTTCGGAAAGCGGGCCCCTGATCAGTGTATCGGCGTCTGTCCGGCACATGGGCGTCAGTGACCGCGCGCCACCACGCCTTGCCGGGTGCACCAGCCCCGACTGTCCGGATTGGCGTTCTTTTTCGGCGCTTGCCCGCACCGTGCGTTTGTCACTCCGGCACCGGCGTGACCGTGCATCGGTGCGGGCCGTTTGATGAAAAATGCGTCCGGCAGGCCTCTACAAAATGCTGGACCACTCTGCGGGGCCGCGATTTTTGGTATCCGATCGAGAGGGTCAACGGAGGCAATGCGTCCGAGATCGGAACCCCTGACAGCGTGTTTCCGCAATAGCTTTGCCGGGTCACTGGCTGCATGTTCAGAACGGCAACGCCGTGGCCCGCACTTACGAGGCTCCTCACCATCTCGGTCGAGGTTGCATAGGCAGCAATGCACAGGTCTTTGCCTTGGGCATCAAGGAGCGCCTTGTAATAGGCTCCGGCCACTGGCCGATTGAGCACAACCAATCGTTCATCGGCGATTTGCGCCATGGTGACACTGCCCTGCGTGGCAAAGGGGTGATCCTCGGGGACGAGGCAATAAGCCGGGGCTTCGATCAAGACGTCAAATTCGACCGATGGCCGGACATCCTCGCTGACAAAGAGGATGGCGTCATAGGCCCCGTTCAGGAGACCATCTTGCGCGCTGTCGTTGTCGCATTCGTCCAGATGAAGTGTGACAGCGCTGCCTTGCGGCACGAAGGACGCAAGGATCGAAGGCAGAAACGCGGGCGCGATCGGCGCGTAATACCCGATGCGCAATGGGCCGCTGAGGGCCTGTTTCAGCTCCGCGGCTTCGCTCAGAACTGCGTGATACTCATCCAGCAAACGACCGAGCTTTTCTGCCACCAACCGACCGCTCGCATTGGCCTCAATCCCCCGCGACCGTTGCCGGGTGACCAGCGTCAGGTCGAACGCGGCTTCGACCTGGTCTATCGCCGTGGCGACAGCGGAGGCCGCAATGTTCAATTCGCCTGCCGCCTTGACAATGCTGCCATGCCGCAGCGCGGTGGTGAAATACTCCATCGCCTTCAAGGAAATGCCCATCTTCACCTCGGAAAAACAGATTTTATTACCAACATTAAACTGTTTTTCATGTGAGGAGGGCTCTGTCAAACTCCGGCGCAGATGCCACAACCCACGGTGAGCGATATGAGCGATGCACCCCTCAAGGGTTGGAACCATGTTCCCCCGGTCCCGTTGAAAGTCTCTCCGTTCTTCACATGGCCCCTGCGCCCGCTTGATATGCTCGCATGGGTCTGGAACGCGTGGTTCCTGATCACCGAAAAGCTGATCATCGTCGGCATCGCGTTTGTGTCGTTCTACTGGTTTCAGCCGCCGTTGGAGGAAACCAGGACCCTCGCATTTGGCTGGATCGCCGAGATGTATCTGCGCAACCTCGTGCTCATGACTGCCGTGGCGGGCGGCCTGCATCTGTATTTCTACACGTTCACCAAACAGGGCAAAAAGCTGCGCTATGACCCGCGTCCGCTGATGAAGAACGGACGCCAGTTCACGCTGGGCGGCCAGATCCGGGACAACATGTTCTGGACGCTGGCCAGCGGGGTCACGGTGTGGACCGCCTATGAGGTTCTGATGTTCTGGGCCATGGCGAACGGGTTTGCTCCGATGTTGACCTGGGCCGCGCATCCTGTCTGGTTCATCGCGCTGTTCTTGCTGATCCCCGTGTGGGAAAGCTTCTATTTCTACTGGATACACAGGTTTCTGCATATTCCGTTCTTCTACAGGCACGTGCACGCCCTGCATCATCGCAATATCAACGTTGGCCCGTGGTCGGGCTTGTCGATGCACCCGGTCGAGCATGTGATCTTCTTGGGCTCGGTGCTTGTGCATTGGGTTGTGGCCGCGCACCCGGTCCACATCCTGTTCCACCTCCAATACTACGCCCTGACGGCGGCAACGACCCACACAGGCTTTGAGGGGCTTGTGGTGAAAGACAAGAACCGTCTGGCGCTGGGCACATTCCACCACCAAATGCATCACCGGTATTTTGAATGTAACTACGGCTCTCTCGAAATTCCGTGGGACAAGCTGTTCGGCTCTTTCCACGATGGCACAAGCGAAGCACATGCGCGCATGTCGGAGCGGCGCCAACGGATCATGGGGCGCTGAGTCACACGAAAGTGCACGATCGGCGATTTCTTGGGCATACCGGGCAAACGCCGCGATGACCCACGCGCTGCCGACCGGCCATAAAGAGGCTGTGGCTGTCTCAATGACGAGGCTGGCGGTGATCGACCCTGTGTCCAATGCTGAACGCGTGCACCGTCTCGAACCGGCGCATGGTCTTCGTTCCTTGGCTATTCTTGTGTTTCGGCGCATTCACCACCGGCTTTGTCAGCATCGTCTTTGATGTCGTGTGATTGCCTTGCGTTGCTTTCAGGCACGTGCGTCGCTTGGCATGCGATAGGCACTTTGCGAAGGAGCCACTTCTGATCCCGCGCTTTGCGCGTGAACTCTCCGTGGCTGGTGCCGTTTGGGGGCTTCAGCGTATCAATGAATGCTGGGTGAGGAAGCGGTCTCGTCTCGCCGCCTGTCTACTCAGTCGGACAACGGCCCGACCTGAATCTGCCTTTGCAGACAAGAGCGGGTCAGAATGCGCACCCTCTCGGGCCCCCTGTTTTTCAGAGACTTCCTCGCCGAGCGATGATCCACGGATGGCACGGCCGCCTCTCCACCCGCGTGACCGTCAGGCTTTTCGTCTTTGCACCAGGGAAAAGATTACGACCAACGCCATGACGATCACCGCAGAGACCACCGTTCCGATGACCGCCACTGATGGCACGAGCGGCGAATAATTCGTGGCCGTGCGCGAAAAGAGCCAAACCGGCAGGGGCGTGTCAGGGCCGGAGGTGTAGATCGACAGCGGCAGATTCGACCACGACAGAAGAAAGGCGAACAGCACGCCGGAAAAGATCCCCGGCCAGAGCTGTGGCAGGGTGATTTCGCGGATCACCTGCCATTTGCTGGCGCCAAGATCAAAGGCGGCCTCTTCTTGTGCCACGTCATAGCCGAAAAAGCGGATCGAGATGATCAGTGTCACGATCGGGATGATCCAGACGAGATGCGCAATCACGGCTGTTTTCCAGCTGGGGGCGAGACCGACGGCCGTGAAGGACAAGAGCAATGCAAGTCCGAGAACCGGTTGCGGAAAGAAGATCGGCAAGACCAGAAGCCGCTGGAAGACGCCGCGTCCCTTCCAGTCATAGCGGGCAAAAGCCACGGCTCCCAACGTCCCCAGAACGACGGAAATCAGCACGACCGATACCGCGATGCTCAGCGAGATCGTGTGCAACTGCCACGTTGTAAAGGAGGCCACAGCGTCCCGATAGGCGTCCAGCGTCCAGACCCGGTGCGGAAACCGCATGTAGCGCGTGTTGGCCAGCGACGCGAGCACCACCGACACGATGGGAATATACAGAAATGCCAGGATCGCGACGATCCAGAGCGCTCTCAGGGTGGGTGCTGCGCGTTTCAGGCTCATCGTTTTGTCAGCTTGTTGAGGTCGAGCCGCGACAGGATCGGCAGCACGATTGCCGCCGTAATCGCAATCACGAGAACGGTCAGCGCGGCGCCCATCGGCCAGTCCTGCGCGTAATTGAAGCGCTGTTCGATGGCGGCGGTGATGACCGTCACAGCGCGTCCACCAAGGATCGCGGCCTCCGCATTGGCACCAAGGCAGAGCACAAATGTCAGGAGCGCTCCGATCAGGAGGCCGGGCAGCGCCAGGGGCAGTTCCACTTCGCGGAAGACCTGCCATCGGTTCGCGCCCAGATCACGGGCGGCTTCAATCCGGTCGGCGGGGATCAGGCTGATGCCAAGGATCAGCGGGAACAACATGAACGGCAGATGGACATAGATCATGCCCACCAGCGCGGCGGCCCAGGTGTTCAGGATCGAGCCAATCTGCAGGCCGAATACGGCGTTGAGCGTGCCTGCAAGGATGCCACCGCGCGGCATCATGAAGACCGACATGCCAAAGAGCCGGACGCTTTCGGAGATGAAGATCGGCAGCGCAATCAGCGCGGAGACCAGCGCGGCCCAGCGGCCTGCGTGGCGGTGCAGGATGACCGCGGCCGGCCACGCCAGCAGGGCCGTGACGCAGGTGGTGATCAGAGCGCCGAGCAACGACCACATCATCGGGCGGGCATAGCCTTCGGAGATCGCGGCACGGTAGTTTTCAAGCGTCACATTGGTGGTCAGGTCGAAAGAGCGCGGCGGCATGACGCTGAACCAGGTCACGATGACGATCGGCATCGCAAAGCATGCCAGCATGAACAGTGCCACGGGGGCCGCAAACCAGGCACCGGGTGAGTCGCGCTGCGTCATGCGTCCACCCAAACGACATTTTCGGGTGAAAAGCCGAACTCGTGCTCCGTGCCGGGCAGGAAGGCGTCCCCGCTTCCGGCGATTTCGGAGACGAAACTCTCGCCTGCGTCACCCGTGAGATGCAGCTGCGTGCGTGACCCGAGCATCAGCCGTTGTGCAACGGTCAGTCGGGCTCTCAGGGTGCCCTCCTCGGGGTGCAGTGCTTCGGGGCGGAGCACGGCATACTGCCCCTTGGCATTCCGGGACAACGCGGGGAAGGTTGCGGACTTATCGGCTGCCACGATGTTCACTTCCCCCATGAAACGCGCAACGAAGCGGTTCACGGGCTGTGCGTAGATCTCTGACGGCGTGCCGATCTGAATGATGTCGCCGTCCTTCATGATGGCGATCCGGTCAGACATGACCATGGCCTCTTCGAGGCTGTGCGTGATGTAGACAAAGGTGCGCCCGGTGCGTTGGTGCAGCTCCTTGAGCTCCACCTCAAGCGTCTTGCGCAACCGGTAATCAATCGCCGAAAGCGGCTCGTCAAAGAACAGGATCTCGGGATCAGAGGCGAAAGCGCGGGCAAGTGCCACACGCTGACGCTCACCGCCTGAGCATTGCGTCACCGCGCGGCTGTAATAGGTCTCCGGCAAGCGCACCAGCTTGAGCAAGTCCAGGGCACGGGCGCGGCGTTTGGCCGGTGCAACACCCTTCATTTTCATCGCGAATTCGATGTTCTGGCCGACCGAGCGGTGGTCGAACAGGGCAAGAGACTGGAACACCATGGCGGTTGGCCGCTGGTTGGCGGGAATGGCCGTGATGTCTTTGCCGCGCAGATAGAGCGCGCCGCCGGATGGCTCTTCCAGCCCGGCCAGCAACCGGACCATGGTCGACTTTCCGCTGCCGGATGGGCCGACAATGGTCAGAAACTCTCCCTCCGGAATGTCCAGCGAGATTGGCTTGACCGCCTGGGTCTCGCCAAAAGACTTGGACAAACCGGCCAGTGACAGGATCACTGGCCGGTCCGTAGTGCGGGTCGCTTCGTCTTTCATGCTCAGCCGCGTGCACGCATCGCAGCGGAGTAGATGTCATAAAGACGGTCGTAGTCGGGCACGATGTCGAACTCCACCGCGTTGGCGATGCGGCTGTCGAATTCGTCCCATTGGATCGCGTTGAGCTCTTCGCTCGAAAAGCGCGAGAACAGCTCCGGCTGAGACATCTGGCTGACGGGTTGCAGGTTGCCATTGCCGCGCGCCACCAGCTCGGCGGCATCGGGCGTCGCGATCCATTCCAGCCAGTCAAAAGCCGCCGGGTGGAAGTCGGGGTTGTTGACCGCCGAATTCAGTTCGATCCAGTTGATACCGCCCTTGCCATCGGCGGGACCGCTGTTGGGTGTGATGGCGTAAAGCTCTGTCACGCCTTCGAGCCGCGCAGCCGCAGTGGTATAGGTGCCGCCAGTGAAATAGAGGTCGATCTCGCCGTTGAGGATCGCGAGGTTGAGCTGCACGAAATCGGTCGTGATCATTGCAGCATTGTCGATCCAGCGTTTGCAGGTCTCCTCGAACTTGGCGAAATCCTCCTCGCTCTTGGCTTTGAACGGATGGATGCCTGCGCCCATGCAGATATCCATGACGTTCCAGTCCTCGTAGGCCAGAATGCCGTAGCGGCCCGCGAAATCGGGATTGTTGAACAGGTCCCAGCCCTCGTCCTTGGCAAGCTCGGGCGAGATCACGTCCTGATTGATGACGAAGTCGAAGGTTTCGTAGCGCTGCACCACACCGAGGAGATGCTCCTCATCCTCGCTCATGGCCCATTTATAGGGCATGGCGAATTTGTCCTTCATCTGGGCATAGAGCGGGTCGAACCGGTCGCGCGGCAGGTCGCGGATCAGTCCTGCGGGCCACATCACGTTGCGCGCCCAGGGGTTGTTGACGTTGATGAAGTCCCAGACGGATGTTTCACCCGCGCGCAGGCGGTTGACGGAGGAGGGGTCGGAGATATGGATTTCGTATCGCACATCCACGCCGGTCGCCTCGCGCCATAAGGCCAGCAGGTTCGGGTCGGCATAGGCGTCCCAAGTCAGGAGCGAGAGCGGGCGGTCCTGTGCAGCCGCGATGGACGGCATGCCCGCGGCGGCGACGCTGGCCGCCATGCCCTTAAGAAAACGGCGACGATGCCGGGAATGCTGCATCGGTTGGCTCAGCGGGTTGCGTCCCGCCATGGAGCGCAGCAGGTGTTCCTTATCCATGTCTCAAGTCTCCCTGTTCATATGGCGAACAAAAATTCGCATAGCGCATTCTTGCAAATGACGGCCGGGAGTCAATACGTCGCAGCATAGGCCGCAAAGAGTTCCTCGTTGGAGAGGTCTTTCACGTGGTCGATTTCGCCTCTTTTATGGGCGGCATAGATCGCGGGCATGCGGTCGGGGAAACAGGCGCGGAGCGTTTCATCGGCCTCGAACGCGGCAATCGCCTCTTCGAGGCTCTGCGGCAAGCGCGCGAGTCCGCGATCCGCCAGGCTCTTGGCGTCCAGCAGGCTGAGATCCTCGGTTGTTGCCGCTGGTGCGCTCAGGGTCTCGCGCAGGCCGATTGTGCCTGCCGAAAGGAGCGCCGCAAGCGCGAGATAGGGGCTTGCCGCGGCGTCTGCCGCACGAAACTCAACGTTGAATTGCCGCGCACGGGCGTCAGGCTCCCGCGCGGAAACAGGGCAAATCCGGATCAAGGCCTCGCGGTCCTGCGCGCCAAGGTTGTTGAAGCCCGCGCTCCAGCGATGCGGCACAAGCCGCTCGTAAGACAAGACACTGGGCGCGGTGAGCGCGGTCACCCCGTTTGCGTGGCGCAGAATGCCCGCGATAAAGGCCGAGGCCTGTGGCGACAGCCCGTCCTGTCCGGCCGGGTCATGCGTTGCCGGATGGCCTTCGGCATCCCACAGGCTGAAATGAATATGCACGCCATTGCCCACGATATCGGGAGCGCAGAGCGGCGAGAACGTGGCCTTGGTGTCAAGCGCGCGGGCAACCGCGCGGGTGATTTCGCGCAAGGCGGTTGCCTGATCGGCCGCCTTGAGTGCGTCCGTAGGGGGGAGCGTGATCTCCATCTGGTCCGGGCCGTATTCGCGCAGAATGCTGTCGGGCTCGATTCCGGCAGCGCCGAGCGTCTCGACCAACGCATCGCTGAAGGCGCGTCGCTCTTGAAACCCGTCCAGCGTGAAGCCGCGCGACCCGCGCCCGCCGGACAGCATGAACTCGTGTTCGAAAGTTGCCTTGACGGTGAGGCCCGTTTCGGCGCGCAGCGTCTCGATGGCATTGTGCAGAATGCTCCGGGTGCAGCACTCCCAAGGCGCGCCATCCAGATCGGTGACCGGACCCATGAGGAATGACATCGGGGCGCCATCGGGCAGCATGGTTTCAACCCGCGTTTCGGGATCCGGCCAGAGCACCATGTCACCCAAGGCGCCGTAGGGGCTGTCTGCGATGCTGTCAAAGCAGGTGATCTGGACATTGGTGGGCGTCCAGCCGACGCCGTTCTGGATGCGTTTCGAAAGGTCCGAGGACAGGAAACCCTTTCCGCGCACCAGCCCGGAAAAATCACTTGTGCAGGCCATTGTCAGCGCCATCGACATACTCGACATTTGTTGGTGGAACGGCTTCACTCTGGAAAGAAGTGCCTTGGATTGCAATGCTTGAGTGCGCACGGGACAAGGGGCCGCCGCTGCGGTCCGGCATGATGACGGCGGGTTCGGCGCCGCCGGACAGGAGGATAGAGGCGTGCGTTACCAAGTGCTCGGAACGATGGACCCGGATCCGGTCTTTTGCCAACCCGGAGACTCGGGCATTGTCTTGACCGTCGAGCATGCCGGTCGCGCGGTGCCCGCCCGCCTTGCCGGGCTGGGATTGCCCGAGGATGAGCTTGCCCGCCATATTGGCTGGGATCCCGGCGCCTTCGATCTTGCGCGGGCCATGGCCCCGGGGTTGAAGGCGACCGTGGTCGCGCAGCGCTACAGCCGCCTCGTGATTGACTGCAATCGCCCTTGGGGCGCGCCGGACCTGATGCCCGAAATCAGCGATGCGACCGTCATTCCCGGCAACGCCGGTCTGAGCGATGCGGATCGCAAGGCGCGGTGGGAGGCGATCCACACTCCGTTTCACGCCGCGGTCGATCAAGCCTGTGCCAAGGGGGCGACGGCGCTGGTCGCCCTGCACAGCTACGATCCGCAACGCCGCGGCGATGGCGCGCTGCGCCCCTGGCCCGTTGGGCTGTTGTGGCGCAAGGCCAATCCCCTTGCGGAACATCTGGCCGAAAGCCTCGGGCGGGTGGAGTGGCTGGCGCCGTTGGGGATCAACCTCCCTTACGAGATCGAAGAGGACGGCGACTACACGATCCCGGTCCATGCCGAGGCGCGGGGCCTTCCGCATGTCCTGATCGAAGTGCGCAATGATTATCTTCAGGATGCGGCGGCTGTTGAGCGAATGGCCGCCGTGCTCTCCGAGGCCATCTCCAAAGGATCCTACTGATGTCTGACCTGTTCTTGTCCACCACGTCGCGCGATGTCCCTCTGGTCCCGGGACGGGCCGCATTGCTGTTTATCGACGTGCAGAATTTTTCCTGCCATGCGGATGGCGCGGAATGGGACGGCATGTCGCCCGACGAGCTGGCGGCAAAGAAAGAGCCTTTCCTGAAACAGATGAAAGAGGCCGTTCTGCCCCGCATGCAACGCCTGCAAGCGGCCTGTCGCGCCGCCGGCATCGAAGTGCTCTACACCACGATCGAAAGCCTGACCAAAGACGGACGCGACCGCAGCCTCGACTACAAGATCACCGGTTTCAACGTTCCCAAGGGATCGTGGGACGGGCGCGTCGTTGACGAGATCGCGCCCGGCGACGATGAGATCGTGTTGCCCAAATCCTCGTCGAGCGTCTTTGTCTCGACGCATATCGACTATATTCTCCGCAATCTCGGTGTGCAGCAGCTTGTGGTCTCCGGTGTGTTGACCGATCAATGCGTCGAAAGCGCCATTCGCGATGCCTGCGACCTTGGCTACCTCGTCACGCAGGTGACCGATGCCTGCGCGACTTTCACACCCGAGCGGCAGGCGGCATCCTTGCAGGCAATCAAAGGGTATTGTCGGCAGGTCACCACCGAAGCGTTGATTGCCGAACTCGACGCCGTGACCTGAGCGGCGTCGGACTCTCGCTTAAAAGGGCATATGACGCCCGCTCACAAGGGCCATACGACGCCCGCTTACAAGGGCCATACGACGCCCGCTCACAAAGGTCATACGGCGCCTGCTTACAAGGGCCATACGACGCCCACTCACAAGGGCTATACGACGCGCGTTCACAAGGGCCATACGACACCCGCTCACAAGGGCCATACGAGAAGCAACAACGGCACGCTGACAAGGATCACCACCGCTTCGAGGGGCAGGCCAAGCCGCCAGTAATCGCCAAACCGAAAGCCACCCGGTCCCAGAATAAGCGTGTTGTTCTGATGCCCGATCGGGGTCAGGAAAGCGCAGGATGCACCAATGGCCACCGCCATCAGGAAGCTGTCCGGGTTCACCCCCAGAGAGCCTGCAATCCCGAGCGCGATCGGGCAGAGAACCGCGGCCGTGGCCGCGTTGTTCATCACGTCCGACAGAAACATCGTTGTGACGAGAATAACCACCAGTGCAATGACCGGGTTGCCTTGCGCCACGCCATCCACAAGCACACGGGCAAGCAAATCCGCCGCGCCTGTGCTTTGCATCGCGCCGGCGACAGGGATCAGGGCGGCGAGCAGAACGATCACGGGCCAATCGATCGCGGTATAGACCTCGCGCAGCGGCACCGTGCGCAGCAGCATCGACGCAAGCACGCCAAGCGCAAAAGCCACCGCGGCTGGCAACACCCCGAGTGTCACGATCCCGATGGCGCCGAGCATGATTGCCCCTGCCAGAAAGGCCATACGTTTGTCGGGGATGCGCAGGTCACGCGGGCTCAGCGGCACGCAACCGGTGTCGTTGATAAAGCCCGTCACCGCGTCGGATGCCCCTTGCAGAAGCAAAAGATCACCAGAGCGCAGCTTGATCCCGCGCAGACGGGATCGCGGCGGATGGCCGGCGCGCGAAACGGCGAGCAGGTTCAACCCGTAGCGTGTGCGGATTCTCAGGTCGCGGGCTGACCGCCCGACAATCGTGGACCCCGGCAGGACGGCCACCTCGCGCAGCACGATTTCGCCGCTGGGCGCGCGGTCCTTTTCGGAATCCGGGTCTTCGGAATCCGGGTCTTCGGGGTCCGGGGTGGTCTCTGCCTGCGGTTCGACGGCTGACGCCGTGCCGCGATCGGCATCCTCGCGCTCGGTATCGCCCAGTGTCATGTCAAACACCGAAAGCGCCTCGGAAAGCGCATCAACGTCCGCTTCAAGCACAAGGATATCGTCGCTGCGAATGCGCCGTCCGCCATGGGGCGCCGTCAGCCGAACGGCGTTGCGGATCAGCCCGACGATCTGGGCATCGCTGTCCTCGATCTTGCTCTCGAACTGACGCAGGGTCAGACCAACAGCCTTGTTGCCCTCCGGGACGCGCAATTCGGTGAAATAAGCGCCGGTCTCGAACCCGTCACCGGTGGCGGATGTGCGCGCCGGGACCAGCCGCCAGCCGATCAGGACCACGAAGGCAAGCCCGGCGAGGGCGACCGCCGCACCAACGGGTGCAAAATCGAAGATCGCGAAATGGCCCATCCCCGCCTCGGCCCGGAAACCCGAAACGATAAGGTTTGGCGGTGTCCCGATCAATGTCGTCATTCCGCCAAGGATGGTGCCAAAAGCCAACGGCATGAGAACCTGTCCGGGTTGGAGGTCGAGCCGCTCGGAGAACTGCACGGCAATCGGCATCAGGAGCGCCATGGCACCGACATTGTTCATGAACCCGGACAGCGCCGCACCGAGGCCCATCAGGGCCGTCATGCTGACCAACCGTCCGGCATTGCGTGGCAGCAGGCTGCGCGCCAGCCAATCCACCGCACCGGTGTTCTGCAACCCACGGCTCAGGATCAGCACGCAGGCCACGGTGATCACCGCCGGGTGGCCGAAACCGGCAAAGGCTGCATCGGCTGGCACAAGACCGGCCACGACACTTGCAATCAGGGCCGCAAGCGCAATCACGTCGTGGCGAAACCGCCCCCACAGGAACAAGCCCATCGTTGCTGCGAGCACGCACACGATGAGAAGCTGATCTGTTGTCATGGCCCGCCCGTTCCCTGAGGTTTTCAGGCACCTTAGCGGCAAGACCGGCATGCGGTCCACCAAGACCGGGACGCCCGCACCGCGCACCACACTGCGCATGGATCCCCGAGCAAGACCGCGCGCATAAGCGCATCCGCGCGCTGTGTGTCCGTATGCGCCCGTGAAGCGCGGCGGGGTCGTCCGGTGACATCCGTCAACCGGCCCTCGTCCGGCGTTGGTGCGCGGTCGTGGCAGCCGGGTCTCCGCCCCCTGGCCGGGATCGACACAGGCGGAGCGCCAGAGGATCAGGCTGCCCACCGAGGTGTCGCGCGGGGGGCGCTTCGTGACCGCACATCGTCATCCGGGTGAAAAGCTCCCTTTTTGCGACGTCTGAAACAGACAACGCCCGTCTGTGACCAAGTCACCGTCCGATGCGCGGTCTCCGTGGCATCCATGGGTCACAAATTGTGGAGAATCGCCATGCAAACTACTGTTCATCGCCCCGCCGATACCTGGGCTCCGTTGTATTTCCTGGCCTCGCTCGGGGCAGGGGGGCTTTCCGTCACTTTCTTCATGTATCTGATGTTCTGGGTGCCCCATCCGGGCCAGCCGGTGCCGGTCTTCGAAGACATTCTTGCCGCGTTCACAAGCGGTGGCAGTGCACTGAAAACCGCCATCGTGATTGCCGTCACCGGAATCGCGGGCTTTGCCTTCCTCAACATCAAGCTGCTGATCTGGAATCTGGCTCGCTACGCCGAGTTTCGAAGGACTGAGCGGTTTATCACGCTGACGCGATCCAACGGGGAAACCCAGCTTCTGGCAATGCCGCTCGCGCTCGCCATGAGCGTGAACACCGGCTTTATCGTCGGTCTTGTCTTTGTGCCCGGGCTCTGGAACGTGGTGGAATATCTCTTCCCGCTGGCCATGATTGCATTTGCCGCAATAGCCTATCTCGCGTTCCGACAGATCGGGGCGTTCCTCGGGCGTGTCCTGAGCGAAGGCGGCGTGTTCGATGTGACCGCGAACAATTCGTTTGCGCAGCTGCTCCCGGCCTTTGCCTTGTCGATGACCGCTGTCGGGATGGCCGCACCTGCCGCCATGAGCACGGTTGCAACAACGGTTGGTGTGTCGTTGGTCCTGTCGGTGATGCTGGGCACGGTTGCCGCGCTCTATGCGCTGGTTGCCGCGGTTACGGCGGTCAACTCGATGCTGCACCATGGCACCGCGAGGGAAAGCGCGCCGACGCTTATGATGGTCATTCCCATCCTGACCGTTCTTGGCATCATGACACTGCGGCAGGAACACGGCCTGCATACCACGTTCGATGCCCATGGGGGCGTCGCCGACAGTCTCTTGCTGACCACGTCGATCCTCGCTGTGCAGGTGGCCTTCCTTGCGCTCGGTCTGCTTGTGCTGCGCCGCCAGAAATACGCCGATACCTATTTGCGGGGCGCGCGCAATTCGGTCGGGGCCTACGCGCTTGTCTGTCCCGGAGTGGCGTTGAGCGTGATGCTGCATTTCTGGATCAACAAGGGGCTTGTGGGTGCTGAACTCATCGCCAAGTTCGGGGTCGCCTATTGGTCGCTCACCGCGCTTGCGATCGTCAGTCAGGTCGCGATGATCGGGCTTGTCCTGCACTTGAACCGGCGCCATTTCGGTGGCCGTCGCGCAATGCAGCCGGTGCCGGCAGAATAAGCACGGCTTCGGTTCAAGACGTCCGCCCACGGGGCGCAGGGAGCGGGGCAGACCCCTCGCATCTGCGCCCCGTCACGCATTACGCGGCCGGTCTTTTTGGCAACGGCAGCCAGCCTTGGCGCGGTGTGACTTGTGCCAATATCGGCGGTGAGGGTGCGCTGGCCTGCTTGGCCGTGCGCGCATGACGTTGCGCGTCTTTGGTGCGCGGCGTCCGGACCGAAGTGGGCTGGCGGATCGGTATGGAGGCGCGCGGTGCGCCTCTATTGCGATGCCTTCCCACGGTGCGGGAACGGCGGGTCGGGTCGGGTTGCAGCCGCACGGGGGCGGTATCGTCGTCGTCCGGGATGGTAGAGAGCGGTCCGGCAGGCGTGAGCGGGCGTTCCGCACATGCCGCCCAACCCTATGAAAGCGGTCCGGCTGGGTCACGGACGGGGGGCTTGGCATTTGCCTCGCATGCGCATCTCGGATCTGTCCTTGCTGCTGCGACACAAACACGGCGCGTGGAACGGCATCCTTCCGACCCGCGGTGAGCGGCCCAACCCCGCGTGCCACGCTCTGCCTCTCTTGGTGGCACGGAACCCCAAACCGCGTCTTGGGGTCGCATAGTCGAAACAGTTTTATGAAGACTGCGTCCTTAGCACTTCGCTAAGCCGTGTGCGCTATGCCGTCGGACCTTACGTCAATACAGGTGGCCGCATCATGCCGACATATGTCATCGTCTCGTCGATCAAGGCTTCGCTCGCTCCGAACGAGATCCGCGCCGGAGAGACAATTGATGTCGAACCGGGAGATGTGTTTCTCGTTGATCCATCCGCCGACGCCGAAATCAACTTTGCAAGCGCACAAGGCGGGCCCGCTCATTTTACGGTGCAGATCGCACAGTCCAACGACCATTCGGTCAGACTTTTCATCGGCGAGGATTTGTCCGGGACCGTATTGATCGCCGATGGCGTCATGGCCGACGACCTGTCGATTGATGCGAAGTTTGCCGCAGGGCTCGATTTCGTCGCCGGCAACGACGTCACCTTTGGAAAGCTGACCGGATCCGACGATGGTGATAACCGCATCGTTATCGGCAATGGATTCTCGACAGACAAGAAGTGGACGCTTGGTGACGGCAATGACAGCATGCTTGTCGGCAATGACGCGCGGTTTGAGGATATTGTCACCGATAAGGGCGACGACACCGTCACATTCGGCGACGGCCTCGATGCCGATCGCATCAAGACCGGAAACGATGACGACACAATCATCATCGGCTCAGGCGCGCAGGTGCGCGATCTCGACTCCGGTCGGGGTGTGGATCAGGTTGAGAGCGAGACCGAAGGGCTGGGGCCGGCCGGCGCCACGGAAGCGAGTGTAACCCTCCCGAGCTGGGTGCAAGATATCCTTTCCTCCTCGGGAGACCTGTTGCCAGCCAGCGTTACCCAACGGCTGGAAATGACAGACGACGCGGACATCTTCGACGGGTCCGACGAGGATGAGCTGGTCGAGTTGCATGGCGGCGACGACATGTCCTCCGGCGAAGGCGGCAGTGACATGATCATCGGCGGCGGGGGCAACGACACCATCTACGGGGATGCAGGGGATGGCACCGGGTTCAGCGTCGAATGCTCCCCGCTCACGTTGGACATCAACAATGTCGAGAGCAAATCCTATCGCAGCCGGTTCGCAGAGGAAGAGGACCACGTCATCTATCGGGATGTCGGCACGCTCGAAGATGGCAGCCCTGTCTACGGTCGTCTTGTTCTCGTCGGGAAATCGGATCCGAACATGCGGGTGGACCTCGCCGGAGGGCGCGGCTTCGAGATCCTGATGTATGGCAACGGCACGGGGGATACGGCGCAGTTCCGCTTCGAATTCTTTGACCCCGAAACCGGCGATCCGATTGCGCTCAATGGCGTGGCGACCTTCAACGACCTCGATGCGAACCGCTTTCCCAGCGACGTCGAGGCGGTCTCCCTCAGCAAGGAAAGTTTCACCACCTACTCCACCAGCAACGAGACCAGCCTTTCGGTGACGGAAACCGAAAGCAGCGTTCGCGCATCGGGGACGGAGGCGAACAGCCCGGACGACCAAGACGCATGGTTTTCGGCGGCGTTCGAAGACCGGACCTTTCTCGAATTCACGCTCGAAGCGCGGACCACCGGATCGGGTTTCACGTTTTCGGGCGATCTGATCTCGGATCCGCTCACCACCGTGATCGAACAGGGCAACGATTCCCTCTGCGGCGGTGAGGGAGACGATCTCATTTACGGCCAGGGCGGCGATGACGAGCTTTTGGGCGGGGAGGGTAATGACACGCTCTCGGGTGGCGCGGAAAACGACACGCTCTCCGGTGGCGCGGGGGAAGACAACCTGCTTGGCGGAACCGGTGACGATATCGTGGAGGGCGGCATCGGCGACGATACGATCAGCGGTGGCGACGGGGCCGATACGCTGTCCGGCGGCGCGGGCGACGATTACATCGAAGGCGGCGAGGGGGATGACCGGCTTTCCACCGGCATCGGTGATGACACTCTCGACGGCGGAGAGGGTGACGATACGCTGACCAATTCGAGCGGGGATGACAGCCTCGTCGGCGGGGCGGGTAATGACAGTATCATTGCCTCGGCGGGCAACGACACGCTTGAAGGGGGGGATGGCAACGACACCCTGGTCGGCGGCATCCATGACGACAGTCTTTCCGGTGGGGCGGGAGACGACCTGATCCTCGCGGATTTCGAGACCGACGGTCTGGTCGAGGACAACACGGCCTTCAGTTACGAATATTACGCTCTGGACGGGGAACGGTCCGTGACCACGCTGTCCGATGCGGGCTTCACTTCGGGCACGGAGAATGACAATCCGCCCGATGGTGAAGGCGCCGTCGGCTCCATCAATCCCGCACAGATCGACAACTTTCACGGCGGCAGTGACGACACCTATGCGGTCAAGCTGACGACCACGTTGACGATCAGCGAAAAGGGCGCTTACAAGATCGGCCTGAGCTCGAACGGAAGCGCGAAGATCTACGTCGATGGTGTCGAACTTGCCAGTTCCGACGCGGCGCTGTCATCGTCGTCGGGCTCCGGTGCTGTGGAGTTGTCAGGCGGCGATCACCTGATCGAAATCCTCTATCTGGAGCAAGGCAGCGACAACGGGCTTCAAGTCTTGATCGCCGGACCGGACACGGGCAACCGTGCGATCTCCCTCGAAGACGCCAATGTGAGCAGCAGTTTCGATGACAGGATCGACGGCGGCGCGGGCGACGATACAATCACCGGCGGTCTGGGTGACGACGTGTTCCTGTATCGCGCGGGTGATGGCGACGACACGATCACCGACTTCAATACCGGCAACTCCGGCGCGCTGGACGACGGGGACAGGAGCAACAACGACTTCATCAACCTCAGCGCGTTTTACGACAATATCCGCGAATTGCATGCAGACCAGGCCGATGACGGTGTGCTCAATCAATCCAACGCGACAACGGCAAGGGGCGATGCCGTCGACTATAGCGACAACGCACAGTTCGGTCGGGGAAGCCTGACCTTCGAAGGAGCGCGCGCGGACAGCAGCTTCTTCACCGCAGACAATACCGGCGTGGTGTGTTTCGCCCTTGGCACGTTGATCGAGACGCCCAAGGGCCCGGTCCCGGTCGAGCGCCTGCAATGCGGCGATGCGGTCTCGACATGCGATCACGGGCCGCAACCGGTCGTCTGGACGGTCACACGTCACCTCGACCGCGCTGCTCTGGAGCGCGATCCGTCCTTGCGCCCGATCCGGGTATCGCCACAGGTGGCGGGCGGCTTCGCGCCGCTTGAACTGTCACCGCAGCACGGGGTTCTGCTGCGGGTGAACGGGGAAGAGGTCTTCGTACGGGCGGTGCATCTGGACCGCATGCGCGGCGGACAGGCGCGGCGTTGCATGGGGCGAAAATCGGTCACCTATGTCAATTTCATGCTGCCACGCCACGAGGTGGTGTTTGCCAATGGAACGCCGGTGGAAAGCTTCTATCCCGGTATCAACGGAATCCGTACGCTGTCGCCTGATGCACGCGAGACGCTTGCCGGCGCACTGGATGCGCTGCGGCAGAAGGGCGGGGCGGTTGGTTATGGTCCGACAGCGCGCCCGTTCATGCGGTGGCGCGATCTGCCCGATCACCTGCGCGCGCTGGACAGTGCCTAGCCGCAATCGACCGATCACCATACCAAGACCCGCACGACCGGTGTGCATGGCCGTGCGGGCTGTCTCGGTCGGGGTTGCGAGGCCGCAACGATCCGCCTTCAGCGGCGGATCAGGGTTGGCAAGCCCAGCATCTTGGAGAACGAGAAACCGCCCTTGCGCGAGGATGCCCCGTGCTTTGTCACAAGCGGAAGGATCTTGTCTGCCATGCGCGCGTGACGCGGGAAGGCGAACTTGTCGGCCGGTTCGCGTTTGCTCAGCAGGGGCAAAAGGATGTCAGCCATCCGGGCGTGACGCGGAAAGGCAAACTTGTCGGCCGGCTTGCGGTCGCTGATCAGCGGGATCGGGTAATTGGCCATATGCGGCGAGCCCGGGATGATCGCGTTCTTGCCTGTCTCGCCATTGATCAGCAACGGGAACGGCCAGTTGGCCATACGCTGGTGGCGGGGGAAGGCGACCTTGTCGAAGGGTTTCCGGCGGCTGATGAGCGGCAGCGGGAAATTTGCCATCCGGGCATGGCGCGGAAAGGCGAAGCTGTCGGAGGGTTTGCGCCGGATCGTCAGGGGCAAAATGAAATTGGCCATCCGCGCGTGACGCGGAAAGGCAAACGAATCCCGCGGGTTGCGCCGGAAAGTGAGCGGCAACGGCCACGCGGCCATCCGCGCATGCGGATCGATCAGCATGTCGCGATAGGGTTTGCGCCGACTGATCAGAGGGATCGGCCAATCCGCCATGTGGTAGTTCGTGTTGTAGGGGTTTCTTTCGCGCAGCAGGAAATGCCGATGGTCGGTGAGCACCGAGATTTTCTTGGAGCGCGTATCCTTGACGGTGACTTCCTCCGGCAGATTGCCGAGCGGAACCGCGCCCATTTTTGCGGTCAGGTCGCGTGTTGTCTTGGCGACGCCCAGCGGCTTGTACCCGGCTTCCACGAGCAGAACCGCGCCGCCATCTGCCACGCGGCGCTGATAGGCCTCGGCCGTTGCGGGATCGACCCGGCGTGCGACAAGCGTATCAACCAGCGTGTCGGCGTCGGTGTATATGTGAATGATCCGGCGAGAGAACTTTTCGCGAAGCATTTCTCGCTCGACCGAACGGGCGCGCTCTGCACTTTCGAAATACCGCGTTATGACTTTTGTCATGATGCCTCCGCCGTGTTGGATTGCAGGTCCTCGGAAGACGACCCTTTTTGAATGGATGGTGCCTTGGCCCTGTCCGCTTTCCGGCTGCTCAGGAGCAGCGGAACCACAGCGGCGGCCGCGAGACCAAGAAAGACAATCTCCAGCATGAAGACTGCATTATAGGGCGTGTGCGGCGCAACGCCACTGTCGGCCTGATTGCTGAGTATCAGGTCTCGGACGATTCCGGCGAGCGCCACGCCGATACCGGCGGACGTGGCCTGCACCGCGCCCCAGGTGCCAAGCGCAAGACCGATTTGCTCGCGCGGGGCTGACCGCATGGTCGCCGTGAGGGTCGCATGACCGAAAAGACCTGCACCAAGGCCGGTGATGATCGTGCCTGTTGTGAAAAGCAACGGCCCACCGCCGAGGGATGAATAGATGATCGCGGCAAATCCGGGAATGCCGATGACGGCGCCCAGAAACCCGAACAGCTCCGGCGAGCCTCCCGACCCCAGCACGCGCGAGGCGATACCAAAGCCGATCAACGTGCCGCCCGCCAGAAGGGCGGTGAGCTGCGTCGTTTCGGCCACCGAGAAGCCCAGAGCCTGTCCGCCATAAGGCTCCAGCAGGACATCGGCGGCGCCGAATCCAAAAGTGCCAAGTGCGATGACGACAAGCAGCCAGAGCTTGCCGGGCGTGCGCATCAGCTTTGCCCATGCCACGCCGAAAGGCTCGGGACGGTGCGTGGCCATCTGCCGGGCGCGGTCCCGGTTGCGGGCTTCCTGCTTCCACATGGCCAGCAGGTTGAGGCTCACTGTCACAACGGCTGCGCCCTGGATCACCTGGATCAGGCGGCCCGGCGTATAGGTTTCAAGCAGGGCGCCAAACACCAGCGCGCTCACCACCATGCCGACAAGCAGCATGACATACATCAGCCCGACGACCTTTGGTTGGCTTTCGTCATCCACGAGGTCTGTCGCCAATGCGAGCCCGACAGTCTGAACCATATGCACCCCGGCGCCGACGAGGAGAAAGGCAAGCGCAGCGGAGCTCAGCCCGATCCAACGCGGCGCGTCCACGGCTTCGCCATAGCCGGACAGCACCAGAAGGGCGAACGGCATGATCGCGAAACCGCCAAATTGATATAAGGTGCCCTTCCAGATGAAGGGTGCGCGACGCAACCCGAGCGCGGAAACATAGGTGTCGGACTTGTATCCGATCAGGGTTCGGAACGGCGCGAACACGAGCGGCAACGCCAACATCACCGCGACAAGCGTCGCGGGCACATCCAGTTCGACAATCATCACGCGGTTCATGGTGCCGACAAGCAGCACGATCGCCATGCCGACCGTCACCTGAAACAGGGACAGGCGCATCAGCCGCGAGAGCGGCACGTCGTCGGTTGCGACATCTGCGAAAGGCAGATAGCGCGGCCCGATCGAGGCCAGTTTCCGCAATGCTATGGCGCGATAATCGAACATGACCCATCCGTGCCCGGGGTTCGGTTCGACCTGCGGACGCATGGCCCGCAGGTCAGGTCTCGGCAGAGGTCGGGTGCGCCCTGCGACGCCCCGACATCGGCCGTGCTAGTGGTCCACCACAAGTGGTGATGACGCGCTTGCGGGCACCGCTCCGGGGGTTTGCAGGATTGCTGTGGTGGTCGTGCCGTCGGGCATGATGACCAGAACCTGCTGCGTGCCATCCGCATTCGGCATCACGAAGGACGCCTTGGCGGTCTGTGTGTTCTGGAGCAAGGCGGCCTCTTGTGCATCGCCACTTCCCAACTCCACTCCGGAAAGGAAATCGGACACCCAGGACGTGTTGCTCAGAACGGCAACGTGGACCGCAAAGGATCCGACCGCCACGGCACCAAGAAAGACCGGAACACCCACCGCTGGGGGGACGACAAGCCACATTTTTGCATTATTCATGACAGCCCTCCCTTATCCGAGCCATGGGGTCGCGGCAGCGACCAACAGGTGCGCGATCAGCGCAATTGCACCAAAGACGCGTGTGCCATCAATAAGATAGCTATGCACCTCTTCGGCCTCGCTCAGGGTCAGGCCGGTTGGCCATACCTTGTCTGTATCATCGGACATTTGGAAACTCCTCCAATGCAACGTCAAGCAAAGCGCAGAAACAATCTCCCCCGGAAACGGACGAGTCAGCCCTGCAACTACCCGGCCGCGGCACCTCGCTCCCGACCGTGGCCCCATAGTGTCATTTAATTTAGACATAGCAAGTGTAAACTAAAGATTACGCTTTACGGAAACAGGGCCGCAAAGGGCCGCTATTTCGTTTTCTGGATATTTTTCATTTGCTTGCTCCCGGTCTCATGTCTCGCGATGACATCTGGAGAAAGACGCGACCGTAGGACCCGCCAGAGAGAGGTTTGAAATACATATTTTCAGATCGGCAACCCGGCCGCCGTTTTCCCGGTTTGACCGAATCATGGCTTACCCCGCGCCGTCACCGTCCAATGTGGCGCGAGGACGCGGGTGAACCATCGTGGCGCAGGACCCCGGTTTGCTTTGTCAGTCTGGCAGCAATTCAGACCACGGTCTTTCTGGTTCAAAGACATCGCTTGGTCGGTTTTCATGCTGCAACGTCAGGATTTCCACGCTTGCGCGCCGCCGGGGGCGGGTGCCACACTTGTCAGGCGTGGATCGAGGGGCTGGCCCGTGCCGGTCTCATCGCGCGCCCGGCCGCGCCGGTGGTATCCACGATTTGGATGCCGATTGATCCACCGCCCTTGGTCCCGGCC
The DNA here is from genome assembly GCF_020667845.1 of Cognatishimia sp. F0-27. GTDB lineage: Bacteria > Pseudomonadota > Alphaproteobacteria > Rhodobacterales > Rhodobacteraceae > JAFMPQ01. The sequence goes on along the minus strand of NZ_JAFMPQ010000018.1, from coordinate 15,235 downwards.
GGAACGGGAGAGCGCCTGTGCGACGTATTGTAGGGGTCTTGTTGTTCGTATGCGGAATGGGGGCGCTGTCCTTTTGGGGATGGCGTGACCATGCACAGGACGTGCAGGCAGACATCCTAAGCGATGCGCGGGCCGTTGTGTCCGATGCGCGGCACCCGCTGGTGGTGCAGGTCACAGGCCGGAATGTCTTCGTGAGCGGTATCGCTGATGACCCGGAAGATGCCCGCGCTGTGGTCGCGGCGTTGCAGAGCATCGAAGGCGTCCGGGACGTCCGCGCACGGCTTGACGTTCTGGAGCGCCGGACGCCCTACATCACCGAAGGGTGGCGGGATGCGGATGGCGGGCGCGGGCTGTCGGGCGCGGTGCCCACGGAAGCCGATCGCGTGGCCATCGGCGATATTGCACTGAGCCTCGATCTTGCGTCCGGTGCCCCGCCGCAGTGGCTGGCCATGGCGAGCGCGGGTCAGTCCGCCCTCATCCATTTGCACGAGGGTCGCTGGACCTTGCAGGACGAAAGCCTCCGCCTGACGGGCATTGCGCGCAGCCAAGGCGCGCATGATCGCGCAGTAGAGGCTCTGGGCGCAGCGCGGGGGCTCGATGCGCAAGTGGCGATCGCGGTCATCCCGCTGATGAGCCCGTTCACAACCACCGCCGTGAAGACGGCGGCGGAAACTGCCGAGGATGAGGATGATGCCGGAGGACCGGTGACCATGAGCGGGTTTGCCCCCCGGCTCGCAGATCTGACCGTTTTCCCCGGCGCCGAGCAACTGACGCGCGCAGACGGAGCGCCGGACGACTGGCGAGACAGGGTGCAGGTTGGCCATGCCGCGCTCGCACCGCTGGTTTCGGGGGAATTTGCCGTGATGGACGAAACGCTGATCGTCACCGGCGTGGCGCGGACGCGCGACGACCGGGCCGCCGCTCAAGCGGCGCTTGACGGTCTGGCGGACGCAACGGCCGACATCGTGCTGCGGCCACGGATCACGCCCTATCTTTCCGAGGCCTCCAAAGGGGAAGACGGGATTGTGACCTATTCCGGCTATGCGCCGTCTCTCTACGCGCAACGCCTTCTGGACGGCCCCTCTGCGGCGTTGACGATTGCGGATGGCGCGCCGCAGGATTGGGAGGCGCTGGCAACTGCGGGGCAGGCCGCCCTTGCGAGGCTGCACCGGGGCAGTTGGCTGATCGAGGGTCAGACGCTGTTGGTAGAGGGCGTGGCCCGGTCCGAGGAAGAGCGGGACGCGGCGCTGGCCCAACTTGCCGCGGTCCCGGCTGACCGTTTGGTGGTGCGGATCACGGTGATCCCTTTCGCGAACCCCTATCTCTTTGGCGCCGTGTCGATCGGGGAAGGCAAGCCGCGATTGTCGGGTTTCGTGCCGTCGCTTGCGGCCCGCGAGACGTATGGTGCCGCCGGGGCGTCCCTTGTGGTGGCCGATGGCGCGCCGCCAGATTTCGGGGAGGCAAGCGCTGCGGGGATGATGGCGCTGGATCTGCTCGCCCGCGGCGCCTTGAGCATCAGCGGGCAGCACACCCATCTCGAAGGGGTCGCCCGCTCCGACGCGCTGCGCGAGCAGGCGATTGCAGCGCTGCGCACGGATATCGCACGCCGCGTCACACACAATATTGTTGTGCGCGTCCTGGCCGAGCCCTTCCGCACCGGTGGTCTCAAGGGCGAGGGCCGCGCGCCGAGACTGTCCGGCCATGTGCCCTCTGACTATGGTGCGGCGCTGCTCGATACGAGCGCGCTTGCGATTGCGGATGGCGCACCGGGCAATTGGGAGGCGCTCGCTGAGGCCGGGGTCACCGCGCTCGAGGCCTTGGCCTATGGCGGATGGCAGATCGAGGGAGATCGCTTGAGCGTTCAGGGGATCGCGCGCAATGCCGAGCAGCGCGCCAAGGCGCAGGCAGCGTTGGCAGAGGTTGCGCCCTGGACGCGGGTGGCGATCAGCTTACGCGCAAATGTCAGTCCCTTTGTCACGCAGATCGACAAGGATGCGCGCGGCGTTCTGAAATATTCCGGGTTTGCGCCACCGGGTGCGGCGCTGCCCGGTCTCACCGAAGCGGACGGTGCGCCGTCCAACTGGTTTGACATGCTGCGCGAGGCGCAGGCTGCGGTGGATATGCTCGATGCCGGGACGGTCTCGCTCGAAGGGCGCAGGCTCTCGCTGAGAGGGGTTGCGCGTGATGATGATGTGATTGCCCAAGTCGAGCGTCGGCTTGGTGCGCTGGAGGCTGTCTCACTCAGTCTTGATGTCGTGCGTGCCACCGCGCGACCGGAAGAAAGTGGCGCAGACAAAGCCCCGCTTGCGCCGACCCAGGCTGCGCCAGACGCGGCACCGGCAGGCATTCTGCGCGAGATCCAACCCGATCCGCCGCCGTCCTTGGCGGTGGCTCCTCCGCCGCTTGTTCCGCTGTCGGAGGCGGAGCCGGGACCGGATATGCAGGACGCGTCGAGGCCGGGGCCGCAAACCGAACGAGAGGAGGGGGCTGACAATGACACCTGACGGTCTTGGCTTCTTGCTGGGTGAAATGGCCGGGCTGCTGGTCGCGGCCGGGGTGGTTGGCCTCTTGTCCGGGTGGTTGATCTTTGGCGGGCGGAGCGGGTCGGACAATCCGCGCACCCGGTGGCTTGGAGCGGATGACGTGATCCTTGCGCAAGCCAAGGAAAAGCACCGCGCGCAAAGCCGACGCATCCAGATGCTTGAAACCGAACTCGCAGAGGCCCGCGCGGCGGCGCGCGGCGAAGCTCGCGCAGAGGTGGCGGCACCCGAGCCGGCTTTCCGTTATGCGCCGTCGCTCCGAAGAGCTGCGGACGACACGCCTGACGCACAGAAGAACGCGCAGAAGCCCGCATTGGACGCCAAATCACCGACGCATCACGACGCCCTCGACGCGGAAAATCCGAAGGAGATGATCGACGGGTCGGATGGGGCGGTAGATCAAGCGGCGGATGGCACGGCAGATCAAGAGAAAACGCAGGACGAAGGGGCGACGGAACAACCGGCAGAGCCCGTTGTTGCGGACACAGCTCAGCCACCGATCCCGCGCGTTTCGGAGCCACGGCGGGATCGCGAAGATCGCGAAGACGCGCTTGCAATCGAGCCGGGGAAACCCGTTCCGGATGAAACAGAGGCAGCGTCGCGCGCAACCGAGAGGCGCGACGGAGGCACTCCATACGGCCCATATCCAAGAGACGGCGACCATGGTCGGTCCGGCTTGGCAGAAAGCATGCCAATGGGGCGCAAGCCGCCCATGCGGGTCGCGCCCCGTGCGGGTGGGCCGGATCCGCTTCAGCAGATCCGGGGTATCGGGCCCAAAATCGAAGCGCTTTGCCATGACATGGGGCTGTTCCATTTCGAACAGATCGCCGCGTGGGATGAAAAGGAATGCGCGTGGATGGATGCGAACCTGACCGGTTACACGGGGCAGGTGACACGTGACCATTGGGTCGCGCAGGCGCGTGCGCTTCTGGACGCCCAAAAGGCGGCGCGGCGCTGACTGCGTCGGCGGGACAGGTGAGAGATCGTCCCGGGTTCTGCCGGAAAGGCGACAGAATCGCTCAGGTGTCAGCCTGTCCGCATGGCGGCAAGCTTCTCCGGTGATCCTGTGCATGATTTGGTCAATAGGCTTGGCCTATTTTCCCTTGAAACGCTGTGTTTCGTGTCTGAAGTCAGGGCGGCACGTGTCATTTCCCTTGCGTCGTCAGAGTCTTGCCCGCTAGTCTCGACGGCGGGAATTACTCCCGGGGGATGCCATGAAGGCGACGCTTAATTCGCGTCTTGCGGAGTGCCTGTCAGCACTGCGTGCCCAGAAGGGCTGGACGCTAGACCAATTGGCGGGGCTGAGCGGCGTAAGCCGAGCGGCGTTGTCGCGGCTTGAAAATGCCGAGGTGAGCCCGTCTGCGGACGTGCTCTACCGGTTGTCGGAGGCGCATGGGATGAGCCTGTCTCGGCTTGTTGCGCTGACCGAAGACCGCTACCCCGCGCTTGTGTCGCGGGACGAACAGCCGACGTGGAAAGACGAGGACACCGGCTTTGCGCGGCGCGAGGTGTCGCCGGCCGCGGCTTCGCTTGGGGCGGAAATCATCGAATGCAAGATGCCCGCGGGCACGGAAATTGGCTACGGCGTGCCCGATACGGTCGGTCAGGAGCATCACCTTGTGATGATCTCAGGCTATATGCGGGTGGAGATCGACCTTCGGGGTTACGATCTCGGACCCGGTGACGCGCTCCGCTATAGACAGTTTGGCGAAGCCCGGTTCATGACCGATAACGGGCAGGGCGCGCGCTACATGCTCTGTATGCCGCGCTGAGACTCTGCGAACCTGTCGGAACGCTCAACGCGCGAACTTTCGGTTGCGAATTGTCAGACCAGCGGGTGTTCGGTTTTCTTTCACTGCACCCTGCACCCTGCGCCCTGCGCCCTGCGCCCTGCCTCAACAATTGGGGACGTTCACCGCGAGCCCTCCAAGAGAGGTCTCCTTGTATTTCTCACTCATGTCCAGACCGGTCTGGCGCATGGTTTCGATACAGGCATCCAGCGGCACGAGATGGGTGCCGTCACCACGCAGCGCGAGAGACGCGGCAGACACCGCCTTGATCGCACCGAGGCCGTTGCGCTCGATACACGGCACCTGCACCAGCCCCTTGACCGGATCGCAAGTCATCCCGAGGTGATGCTCCAGCGCAATCTCCGCCGCATTCTCGATCTGTTCCGGCGTCCCGCCCATCACCGCACAGAGCCCGGCCGCAGCCATGGCAGATGCGCTGCCCACCTCGGCCTGGCATCCGGCTTCGGCGCCCGAGATGGACGCGTTGTATTTCACGAGGCCGCCAATCGCCGCGGCGGTCAGCAGGAAGTCGGGCACGCCGCGCCGGGACGCGCCGGGCACATGGTCCAGCCAATAGCGCAAGGTCGCCGGCACCACACCCGCGGCCCCATTGGTGGGAGCGGTGACGACCTGCCCACCAGCCGCGTTTTCCTCGTTCACCGCCATGGCGTAGACCGTCATCCAGTCGTTGATCGTGTGCGGCGCGATCAGGTTGCGCCCACGTTCATCCATCAATTGGCGTTTGATGTCGGGGGCGCGGCGCTTGACCCCCAGCCCGCCCGGCAGCGTGCCATCGCTTTCCAGCCCGCGCTCGATACAGGCATCCATCACCGACCAGATCCGGGCCAACCCCTGCTCAAGGGTTGTTGCATTGCCTCTGGCACGTTCGTTCGCGCGTTTCATCGCGGCGATGCTCAGCCCGGACTCGCGGGCCATGTCGAGCATTTCCGCCGCGGATTTGAACGGGTAGGGAACGGGCGGGCCTTCATCCGTGTCCTTTCCCCTGGCCAGTTCGTCCTCGGTCAGAACGAAACCGCCGCCGACGGAATAATAGGTCTCCTGCAGGATGATATCGCCCTGCGCGTCGGTGGCCATCAGGATCATGCCATTGGCATGCCCGGGCAAGGCCGGACCGAAATCGAACCGCAGGTCGCTGCGCGGATCAAACGCCAGCGACCCGAGCCCCGCTGAAGTGATGCGGCGGGTGTCCCGAATGGTCTTCAGAGCGGCTTCCGCGCTCGTGTGGTCGTATGCGTCGGGAGTGAACCCGGCAAGCCCAAGGACGGTGGCGCGGTCGGTGGCATGCCCCACCCCAGTATGCGCGAGGGATCCGTGCAAAGAGGCGCGCAGCCCATGGGCGGTAAACGGCGCCTTGCGCAGCACGTCGAGAAACCGCGCTCCGGCGACCATGGGACCCATCGTGTGCGATGAGGACGGACCGACACCGATCTTGAACATGTCGAAGACAGACAGGAACATGGCCAACTCCTTGGGCGCGCTTGCCCCTGACCTACGCGAAATTCTGATCCGCGACTGTTCGAAAACGACGCCGCGCCGCAACTCCACGGCAAAGCGGACCTGACGCATGAAACAATGCCGGTATGCCGGCTTCGGGGCAGGACGCGCGTTTGCGTCTCGGGCTCGGGGAATTGCCAAGCGCGACGCTGTGTGCCATGGGCTTTTGCCGTGCGGAATGGCTACGCTGCGCCGCGGCATTTCCTGCATTCCGTGCGGGGGACATGGTGGCCTGCAGTGCACTGAACGGGTGGAGTATCTTTATGGTCCTTGGATCGGATGTGGGACGGAAGGTTCTGACGGGCCTGTCGGTGTGCGCAATCGCTGGCGTGACCACGGCGCTTGAGGGTGCGGCGGCGGAAACCGGCAGTCCGGATGCGCCGCCGAGCCTGACCGTGACGGAGGCCTTCAACGGCGGGCGCACGTCGTGGGGAGACGGGCGCGGCGACGTTCTGATCGCGTGGTCGCTCATGCAAAGAGACGAAAGAATCCTGATTTGTGGAGCGATTGGAAGCTCAGACCCTGCCATGGTCGCAACTGCGGATGAATTGCTCACGATTGCAAGGATTGAGGATTCCTCCGGAACAGTGCTTCTCGATGGTTTGCAGGGGCTTGCAAATGTGGGTGTGGCGGAGACGCTGCTCGGGGTCGATGCGCCGTGTCTTGAGGTGCCGGGAGCCACGCCGGCGGGTCGGTATCGGATCGGGCTGTCGCCCGGCTGAAGGGCGGCGCGCGCAACCGTTGCAGGCTTGGAGAGAAGCGCTTTGACGGGCTGCATTTGCAGGCGGCGCAGGGCGCGCGCAACCGCCCCGATGCCCAAGCAGTCCGGCCGCAGCCCGCGTGCCAAATTGCGCTCGCACCCCGGTCACGTCGCGCCTATAAGAGCGCAAAACTGTCCTGTGCCCAAGGAGACGCCGCGATGAGTGGAGAGCTTTCACCAATCGACAAAGCCAAATACGTGGCCGCGCGCCGTGCCGCCGATCTCGTGGAGGACGGGATGCGGGTCGGGCTCGGGACCGGCTCGACCGCCGCTTGGCTGGTGCGCTGCCTTGGCGAGATGGTCCGCGATGACGGGCTCAAGTTCCGCGCCGTGCCGACATCGACCCGCACCGCAGAACTGGCGCGCGAGGTCGGCATCGAAGTTGTCACGCTGGACGAGGCGCGCTGGCTCGACATCACGATCGACGGGGCCGACGAGGTCGATGACGATCTGGCCTTGATCAAGGGCGGTGGGGGCGCGCTGCTTCAGGAAAAGATCGTTGCCACTGCCTCGGACCAGATGGTGGTGATCGCGGATGCCGCCAAACAGGTGGATACGCTGGGCGCGTTCCCTTTGCCGGTGGAGGTCATCCCCTTCGGGATGCAGGCGACCCGGGCATTGATCGAGGAAATGCTCGTATCGATGGATGTGATGGGGCGCGATACGGCCTGGCGCATGAATGGTGACACTTTCTTTGTCACGGATGAGGGCAACCGGATCCTCGATCTCGATCTCAAACGCATCGGCAATCCGCGGCAGTTGAGCATGGTGCTCAACCAGATCCCCGGCGTTGTCGAAAACGGGCTTTTCATCGATATCTGCGATCAACTGTTGGTGGGCTACGGCGATGGCCGGGTGGAACTGCGCGACATCAATGCGGGCACGGTCTCGGAAGACCGCGTGACATTTGTCGACGAAGAGAACCTGTTTTCGGATCTGAACGATTGACGTTCAGCCGCGTTGCCGCTTGCCGGTGGCGCGCTGGTTTTGCCGTCCGGGTGACGGATGAAGGAGACAGACATGACGCTCAAACGATTTGCAACAGAGTTTGGAATGGGCGTGGATCTGCGCGGGCAGGATCACACAAAGGCAGCGATCCGGGCGGTCAAGGATGCGCTGCACCGCAATTCGCTCACGGTTGCGCATGCTCTGGGCAAGGACCCGTCCGAAATGGTCGTGCGCTGCACCATCGGCGTTGCAGAGCCCGACGCGGTGGATACAGCAGCCGTTGCGGCTGTTTTCCCGTATGGCGACATCACGGTCGAGGCGGAAAAGGGCGGGCTGGATCAGGGCAAACCCGAGACTGGCGGCGTGACCAGCGTTGCAGTCGCCGCCGTGCAGGTCTGGCTCGATATCGCAGACTGACCCTCGGGATCCACGGGGCGCAGCCTTTCGCGCGGCGTGCCGGGTGCGCGGGTCACAGGCATGGCCAGCGTGCCGCACGCAAAGAACGGCGCTGATCGCTCGAAGGCGGCGAACGCGGCATGCGGCAAGGGGGCGGTGCGCAGCCAAATTTGCCCGCCGCCTGCGCTGGCCTTCATGCCTGCGCTGTGAAATACCTCTCGACGACGTCAAAACGCCGGAGACCCAACATGCCAGATTTCGACTATGACCTGTTTGTGATCGGAGGCGGATCGGGGGGCGTGCGCGCAGCGCGGGTGGCCGCCGGCGAGGCCGGAGCCAAGGTCGCCCTTGCCGAAGAGGATCGTTACGGCGGCACCTGCGTCATCCGGGGATGCGTGCCGAAAAAACTCATGGTCTTTGCGTCGGAATATGCCGATGTGCCGGGCATGGCACGCGCCTATGGCTGGGACATCGGGGACGGCGCCTTTGACTGGAGCAAATTCCGCGGCAAGCTCGAAGACGAGCTGGACCGTCTCGAAGGGGTGTATCGCGGTCTGCTCAAGGGCTCGGGCGTGGACATGTTCGATGCGCGCGCGACCGTCAGCGGTCCGCATGAGGTCACGCTCTCCACGGGGGAAACCAAAAGCGCCAAGCATATTCTGGTTGCGACCGGCGGTCGTCCGATCCGGCCGGACCTGCCCGGTGCGGAATGTGGGATTGTGTCAGACGACATTTTCCATCTCGATGCTTTGCCGAAATCCATCCTGATCATTGGCGGCGGCTATATCGCTTGCGAGTTTGCGTGCATTCTCAATGGTCTGGGTGTTGAAGTGACGCAGTATTACCGGGGTGCACAGATCCTGCGGGGCTTTGACGACGAGGCGCGCGGGCTGATCGCCGATGAGATGCGCGAGGCGGGCATCGACCTGCATACGGGCATCAATATCGTGGAGGCGCGCCCGGCGTCCGAGGCCGAGGACGCCGAGTCCATGAGCGCACCGGTGCAGGCGCGCCAGATCGGCGGCAGCACCGGACATCCGACCGATGCGGGGCCGATCTGGATCAAGGCCACCAATGGCAAGACCAAGGTGTTCGACACGGTGTTGTTCGCGACCGGCCGCGCTCCGAATACCAAGGATATGGGGCTCGAAGAGGTCGGGGTGAAACTCGGTCGCCAGGGTCAGATCGAAGTGGATGCGTATAGTCAGACCGCGGTCCCATCGATTTACGCGATTGGCGATGTGACCAACCGGGTCAACCTCACCCCGGTCGCGATCCGCGAGGGCATGGCCTTTGTCGAAACCGTGTTCAAAGGCAACAAGACGCCCGTGGACCATGAGTTGATCCCGTCTGCCGTCTTTACCCAGCCCGAGATGGGCACCGTTGGCATGACCGAGGAAGAAGCCGAACGGCAAGAACCGATCGAGACCTACTGCACCTCTTTCCGTCCGATGCAATCGGCGTTCGCGGGGCGCACCAAGCGGGTCCTGATGAAACTCATCGTCAGCGCCGAAAGCCGCAAGGTGCTTGGCTGTCACATTGTTGCGCCCAACGCGGCAGAGATGATCCAGCTGGCGGGCGTCGCCATCAAGATGGGCGCGACCAAGGAAGATTTCGACCGCACGGTCGCCGTGCATCCGACAATGTCCGAAGAGATCGTGACCATGCGCAACCCGGTCCGGACGGCGTAGGCGGCGTCATGGAAGGACCCGCGGACATGAATTCGCCGCGAGCAATGGTCGCAACAACTTGAATTTCGCGCATCGGCCCACAGTTAGAGGACCATGTGCGTCATCAGACGTAAGCGAGGAAGGAATTAGCTTCATGGCAGGCAATAGCGGCGGCCCCTGGGGGGGCGGTGGCAGTGGTGGAAACAATGGCGGCGGCAAGGATAATGGCGACAGCCGCGGACCATTCGGCAACAATGGCGGCGGTCCGCGCCGTCCGGGCGATCAGGGCGGTCAGATGCCCGAGATCGACGAACTGGTGAAGAAGGGCCAGGAGCGTTTGCGCGTTCTCATGGGCGGACGCGGTGGTGACGGCGGCAATAACGGCGCCGGCGGCCCGGGCGGCAGTGGCGGCCCCGGCATCACCCGCGGCACGGTTCTGCTCGGCGTGCTGGGCCTCTTCGGCCTTTGGCTCTTTGCCAGCGTTTACACCGTGCGGCCTGAAGAACAATCGGTTGAGCTTTTCCTTGGCGAATACTCCTCGACCGGCACGCCCGGCCTCAACATCGCGCCCTGGCCCGTCGTGACCTACGAAGTGGTGAATGTGACGTCCGAACGGACGGAAAATATCGGAACGGGCCGGGGTAGCTCGGGCGACGGTCTGATGCTCACGACCGATGCCAACATCGTCGATATCGACTTCCAGGTTGTTTGGAATATCAACGATCCGGCCAAGCTGCTGTTCAACATTCGCGACGCGCAACTGACCGTGCAGGCGGTGTCTGAATCGGTGATGCGCGAGATCATCGCAGCGTCCAACCTTGCGCCGATCCTCAACAGGGATCGTGGCCTGATCGCAGACAGTGCGCGCGACCAGATCCAGGCAACACTCGACGAGTACGAGAGCGGCATCACGGTTGTGCGTGTGAACCTTGAAGGCGCCGATCCGCCCGCAGAGGTGATTGACGCGTTCCGCGAAGTGCAGGCCGCTGAACAGGAGCGTGACCGCCTTGAACGTCAGGCAGACGCCTATGCGAACCGCGTCGTGGCGGAAGCCCGTGGTCAGGCCGCACAGATCCGGGAGCAAGCCGAAGGCTATCGCGCCCGCGTCGTGAACGAGGCCATCGGTGAGGCATCGCGCTTTGCTGCCGTGCAAACGGAATATGCGCTGGCGCCGGAAGTCACCCGTCGCCGTCTCTATCTCGAAACGATGGAGCGCGTTTTGGGTGACGTCGACAAAATGATCCTCGACCAGGCGCTGACCGGCGCTGAAGGGGGCGGGGGCGGTGTTGTGCCTTACCTGCCGCTGAACGAGCTGCGCTCCTCGAACGGAGGAAACTAAGATGAAGGTGACTTATCTTTTGCCCGTCGCCGTGGTCGCCGTGGTCGTCGGCCTGTCGTCCATTTTCGTTGTCGACGAGCGCGAAAAGGCGCTTGTTCTGCAATTCGGTCAGATCAAGGCCGTGAAAGAGGACCCGGGCCTCGCGTTCAAGATTCCGTTCATTCAGGAAGTTGTGCGCTATGATGACCGGATCCTGTCTCTCGACACCGAGACGATCGAAGTCACGCCGTCGGATGACCGCCGCCTCGTGGTCGATGCCTTTGCGCGCTATCGTATCGCGGACGTGGTGCAGTTCCGGCAGGCCGTGGGTATTGGCGGCATTCGCACCGCTGAAGACCGGCTTTCGTCGATCCTGAACTCGAAAATCCGTGAAGTGCTTGGTGCTGATCAGGTCACATCAGACACCATCCTTTCCGACGACAGACGCGGTCTGATGACGCGGATCCGGGATCAGGCGCGGGCCGAAGCGCTCTCGCTTGGTCTGGACGTGGTGGACGTGCGCCTCAAGCAGACCAACCTGCCGGCGCAGAACCTCGAGGCGACCTTTGCGCGGATGCGGGCGGAACGTGAGCGGGAAGCCGCGGACGAGATCGCGCGCGGTAACGAGGCCGCGCAGCGCGTGCGCGCGCTTGCGGACAGAACCGTGGTGGAAACCCAGTCCGAAGCCGATCGTGAAGCCAATGTCACGCGCGGTGAGGCGGATGCGGAACGCAACCGGATCTTTGCCGAAGCCTTTGGAGCGGACCCTGAGTTCTTCGCCTTCTATCGCTCGCTTCAAGCCTATGAGCGCGCGCTGCAGGGCACGAATTCGACCATGGTCATGACGCCCGACAGCCAGTTCTTCGAGTATTTCACATCCGAAGGCGGAACGGGCTTGCCACCGCAACCCGTGACCGGAGCGGACGTCGTGGAACCGATCGAGGAAGCGATCGTCCTGCCGGCTCCAGAGGCCGAGGAAACTCCCGCGCCTGTCGAAGAGACCGCTGTCGAACCGGCTGAAACCACCGAAGATGAGCCTGTCTCGAATTGACGGGAGAGGTCATCCTGACGGGGATCGCGTTTGTCCTCGTGATCGAGGGGCTGGTGTACGCACTGGCCCCTTCGCTTGTGGAACGGTTGCTTGAAGCGCTCCGCGCCATGCCGCTCGACGCGCGGCGCGCGCTTGGACTGGCGACGCTGGCCACGGGTCTTGTCTTGCTGTGGATCGTGCATGGCTGAGCCCTGTGGCGTTGGACGGACTCGGATCCAACGGTGGCATCATCGCGCATTCATCCCTTTGGGACGGTCCGTGACTGGGCGGCGGCCGCGAAAGGCGTGGAAGCCTCTGGTTCTCACAGGTGCTGTCGCAGGCACGGCAAAGCACGGTTTTCAATGCGTTGCCGCTTTCAGGGGTCTTTGATGCGTATCCGGTTGCGTCCCGGGATGCGGTCGATGCCTTTGCCGTTGATCACAACGGGCGTGTGCCCGGCCCGCTTCGAAATAGCGGCTGAAACGTTTGAAACCGGGTCAAAACCAAGGGGGACGCGCTTTTGATCCTCACTTTCTCTTGAGATCCGGAAATCCAGTCTTACGTGTTGCGCAAGCGCACCTATCTTTGTCAGACTGCCAAGACAGTCAACGGGCTCGCCACCGCAACAGGCATACATTTCTGGCGACCCGGAATCCCACAAATCAGGAGGTTCACGTGAAACCCCAAATCCACGCACTTGCGCGCGAAACCGCGACGCCGTTGCGGCTCTTCTGGCTGACGACGCTGTCGATGGTTCTCATCGTGTCGCAATCCTTGATGGCCTCCGCGCAAAGCCGCGGCATGCCTGAGAGCTTCGCCGATCTGGCCGAAATGATCAGCCCGTCGGTGGTGAATATCACAACGTCGACCACTGTGGCCGGGCGCACCGGGCCGCAGGGTATCGTGCCCGAAGGCTCACCGTTCGAAGATTTTTTCCGCGAATTTCAGGATCGCGGCCGCAATGGTGACCGCCCGCGCCGGTCGTCTGCGCTCGGATCCGGCTTTGTCATCTCGGAGGACGGGTTCATCGTCACGAACAACCACGTGATCGAGGGCGCCGACGAGATCCTGATCGAGTTCTTCTCCGGGGACGAATTGCCGGCAACGCTGGTTGGAACCGACCCGAACACAGACATCGCTCTGCTCAAGGTCGAGGCGGACGGGCCGCTGCCCTTCGTGTCCTTCGGCGACAGCGACACCGCGCGCGTCGGCGATTGGGTCATGGCGATGGGCAACCCACTGGGTCAGGGTTTCTCGGTTTCGGCCGGGATCGTGTCGGCGCGCAACCGCGCATTGAGTGGCACCTATGACGATTACATCCAGACCGATGCCGCCATCAACCGCGGCAACTCCGGTGGTCCGCTGTTCAACATGGACGGCGATGTGATCGGCGTGAACACCGCGATCCTGTCGCCCAATGGCGGCTCCATCGGTATCGGGTTCTCGATGGCGTCCAACGTTGTCACCCGCGTTGTCGACCAGCTCAAGGAATTCGGCGAAACCCGCCGTGGCTGGCTGGGCGTGCGCATTCAGGACGTGACACCGGATGTCGCCGATGCGCTCGGTCTTGAAGAGGCCAAGGGGGCGCTTGTCTCCGATGTGCCCGAAGGCCCGGCCCGCGAAGCGGGCATGGAAGCCGGAGACGTCATCTTGACCTTTGACGGTCGCGACGTCGAGGATACCCGCCAGCTTGTCCGGATCGTCGCCAATACCCAGGTCGGCAAATCGGTTCGGGTCGTGGTGAACCGCGACGGCGAAACCGAGACGCTGATCGTGACCCTTGGTCGGCGTGAAGAGGCGGAGAATGCGGTGCCTGCCGCACAGGTCGAAGAGGATGCGCCGGAAGGACCCGCCCAGATGGAGCTGATGGGGCTGACGCTGGCGCCGCTGGACGACGATCTGCGCGCAACGCTTGAATTGCCTGCCGATACCGAAGGCCTTGCGGTCATCGACGTGGACGCAGACAGCGAGGCCTATGAGAAGGGTCTGCGCGGCGGTGACGTGATCACAGAAGCGGGTCAGACCCGCGTGCTGACCGCAGGCGACCTCATGGCCCGGGTCGACGAGGCACGCGAAGAGGGTCGGAAGTCGATCCTGCTCTTGGTGCGCCGTGGCGGAGATCCGCGTTTTGTTGCCCTGAGCCTCGACGAGGCCGAGGAGTAAGCCTTTCGGCGCTTACCGTGAGACCCACACACTGCCAGCAGGCGTCCGAAAGGGCGCCTGTTGTCGTTTGTGCCGGATTGCGAAGACTGGTTCGATTTCATCGACGCCCCGCACATCTACGCAGGTCATCCAGGGCTGGTCTCGCGGTGTCTTGATCGAGAAAGATCACCGGGCGGCGTCGAGATCGGTCAAGTCGATGGCCACGAGGCCGAGTGTGCGGGCGGTGTCAAGCGAGAGCGTCGCGCTCTCCAGACCTTGCTCGGTCTGGTAGCGGCGCACGGCCGCCCGTGTGGCATCGTCCATCCGGCCGCTGACAATGCCATTGAAATAGCCTCGTGCCAGCAAGGCCCGTTGCAGGGTCGCAATGAAGTCTTCGGTCCAGACAGACGGGCAGGGCGTCTCGAACCGGAGCGCCTTGCTCGGTTCGATGATCTTGGGCACCAGTGTTTTGCGATACATCGGTGCACGCAGTTCCGTGCCATCCTCGGCATAGGCGCCGGGCAGGATCAGAACCTCGCCCGGAACATGGCCGATCACCGCGGGGATGGTCTCTTGCGCCCAGCAAAGACCATCCGCATCCAAGTGCTCCAAACCGGTTGCGCTGTCGGGCTTCTGCGAGAGCACATCGCGCAGCGCGCGGTCGATGGCGTCTGCAGGGGCGACCTGGGTGAGATAGGCGCCGGGGTGTTCCGCCCGCGCCACATCTTCCAGCGTTTTCGGTGATGTATCGACGCAGCCCGCAAGAGCGGACCATGCGCAGCAAACGGCGCAATGTGCGATACGTCGGATCATCTCTGCTCGTGGCCTCTTGGCGTGCCGTTTGTGCGAGAGTAGCGCGAAAGCCGTGCGCGGGAAAGAACGTCGCGCCGCTCTCCGGGCAAGCGTGCCGATTTTGCCAGAGGCGGCGTGCGCCTGTCCGTGCTGCGCCCGTCGTGACCCGTCACGGGCGCGCGGTCCGGAGCGGTGAGGGCGGAGCCCGGAAGGGGATTGACACAGGTTGTGACCGCATGGTCCTCAGTCCTCAGTCCTCAGTCCTCAGTCCTCAGTCCTCAGTCCTCAGTCCTCAGTCCTCAGTCCTCAGTCCTCAGTCCTCAGTCCTCAGTCC
>NZ_JAFMPQ010000017.1 GCF_020667845.1 Cognatishimia sp. F0-27 | reverse complement strand
CGACATGATCCGGCGCACCGCAAACGGCAGAAACACCGCCGCTGAAGCCCTCGGACACAGAGAGTTCTCAATGACAAAACTCTACAGATCCGCGTAAAGATGCTCCCCCCGCAATGTCTCGATTGCGGGGGGAACTGCTGATGCGCAGACAGTCTGTCTGCGTCAAGAGATCGGAAGCCCCATGCACAAACATGTCCTGATACCCATTGCGCTTGACCACGAAGGTCTGATCGATCGCAAAATCGCAATTGCCCGTAGTCTTCTGGCAGAAGGAGGCCGGATCACGCTTCTGACAGTGCTCGAAAACGTGCCAGGGTTTGTCGCGGAGTTCGTCACTGTAAAGGCGGAAAACCACCTGACAGCGCAAGTAATGGCCAGGCTGGAAGACATCATCGACGGCGCACCGGACATGTCCGCCGCGGTTGATACCGGAAAACCCGGAATTGTGGCCGTGGAATATGCCGCCGACCATGGCTGCGATCTGATCGTGGTTGGGTCGCATCAACCCGGGATACAGGATTATTTCCTGGGGTCGACAGCCGCGCGGATAGCACGCCGTGCGCGCTGCGCAGTGTATATCGCCCGGTAGTATGCGTGGCCGGGCTCGACCATTAACTTCGCTAGTTGAGATCCGGGCGGCTGATGTTGCCCGGGAGCTTTATCCGGATGGCCAATGCGCCAGAACAGGCTTGCCGCGGATGCCGATGCCGATGCTCACAAGCAGTTGGCAAGCACCTGTGCCATGTTCCGCAACATGGTGGGGTAGAGATCAGGCCCCGGTTCGAGTTCTGCGCCGATCGGATCAATAACCCCGGAACGGACCTCTGAACCAGCCAGCACTGTGTCGACCAAACCGGGGTTAAACTGTGGTTCAGCCAGGACGCAGGAGATGTCCTCGTCACGCACCCGAGCCTGAATTTCCGCCACGCGCGCAGGGCTTGGGTCAGTGGCATCGGAGAGCGAAATTGCGCCCGACGCTTCAAACGCGAAGGCGCGCTCAAAATATTGATACGCGTCATGAAAAACGACAAAGCGCCCATCCCGCACGGGCGCGAGGATCGTCTCGATTTCAGCTTCGAGGGTCGTCAAGGTCTCCACGCCCGTTTCCGCGTTGGCGCGATAGGTCGCCGCATTTTCGGGATCGGCATGTGCAAGCGTCTCTGCGATCAAGCCAAGCCAAGCCTTGGCATTGTGAGGTGCAAGCCAAGCATGCGGGTCGATACCATCATGGTCATGCCCGTGCCCGCCATGAGCTGCATCCTCGGCGTGATCTTCGTGTCCATGATCGTCATGCGCGTGGTCTTGCCTCTTTTCTCCGTGGCCATGCGTCGCGTGGTCGTGATCCTCGCCGCCATGCTCGGCATGCTCATGCCCATGATGTTCATCGGAATGCGCATGTTCGTGGCCGTGATCGTCGACATGTTCGTGACCGTGATCGTCGCCATGTTCGTGACCGTCGTGGTCGCCATGATCATGCGCGTCAAACAAGGCTCCTTCGCGAAAGGCGAGCAAGGTCGTCGCCTCGCTTTCGAGAAGCGCGACTCGCTCCGCCTCCGGCGCCAAAGTCTCGAGCGCGTTTTCGAGCCACGGTGTGAGATCCCGACCCATCCAGAACACCACCTCGGCCGCTTGAATGGCTCCGGCTTCGGAAGGGCGCAAACTATATTCATGCGGGGAGGCCGCCGAAGGCATTATGAGATCAGGCACTCCAACCCCTTGCATGACCTGGGCAACCAACGAATGCACCGGGGCAATATCAACGGCAACGCGCGGCACTTCCGCCTGGACGATCCCGGCACCTGTCACCGTCAGGGCTAGGGCAGAGGCAAGCAATCTGGACATCATGGCTCTCACGTGATTTTATAACATTCTCGTGGGCGTAGCACGATATAGTATAACATGACAAGTCAGGATCACCGCATGTCGGCTCAGATCTCACCTCCGATCGGGTTTGCTCAACACGACCACAGCGCTTGTGTGACAGAAGCGCTGACCTCCGCAGAAGAGCGCTGCGCAGAGCGTGGGTTGCGCCTGACGCCGGTCCGCCGAAAGGTCCTTGAGATCCTTCTTCAGGAGCACCGCGCTCTGGGTGCCTATGCGATCCTCGACCTGTTGCGCGATGCCGGTTATGGCTCGCAGCCGCCCGTGGCCTATCGCGCGCTTGATTTCCTCGCCGAGCATGGTTTTGTGCACAAGATCGAACGGCTCAACGCCTTCGTTGCCTGCGTTCATCCCGGTGAAGTCCATTCACCGGCCTTCATGATTTGTCGCATGTGCGACACGGTCGCGGAAACACAATCGGCAACGTCGGGGAGCATGTTGGGATCAGCGGCAAAGGCCAGCGGCTTCCAGATCGAACGCACCGTCATGGAAGCCGAAGGCATCTGCCCGGCCTGCGCAGAAAAGAGCAAATCATGAGCTTGATCGCAGCGGAAGGTCTGACCGTGCGCTATGGTGCGCAGACGGTGTTGAACGATGTCGACCTGAGCGTCGAACCCGGCGAGATTGTCA
Source organism: Cognatishimia sp. F0-27 (assembly GCF_020667845.1). GTDB lineage: Bacteria > Pseudomonadota > Alphaproteobacteria > Rhodobacterales > Rhodobacteraceae > JAFMPQ01. The sequence continues at coordinate 97,221 of NZ_JAFMPQ010000017.1, read as the reverse complement.
CGATTGTCGGCCCCAACGGCTCGGGAAAGACGAGCCTTTTCAAGGCAATCATTGGCGCTGTTCCGCCGACATCAGGACGCATCCGGCGCAAGCCCGGGCTGCGCATCGGGTATGTCCCGCAGAAACTGCATATCGATCCCACCCTGCCCATCACTGTTGAGCGGTTCATGCGCCTGACCCAGAAAGTCAGCCGCAAGGCGATCAAGTCCGCGCTGGAAACCGCCGGTGTCCCCGATCTTCTCGACCGACAGATGTCCGCCCTCTCGGGAGGACAGTTCCAGCGTGTGTTGCTCGCTCGTGCATTGTCGACCGATCCGGAAATATTGCTTCTCGATGAAGCCACACAGGGTCTCGATCAGCCCGGCTCGGCCTCGTTCTATCGGCAGATCGAGGACGTCCGAAAGGCCACCGGCTGCGCGGTGCTGATGATCAGCCATGAATTACACGTCGTGATGAGCGCCTCGGACAGGGTGATTTGCCTGAATGGCCATGTCTGCTGCGCCGGGGCGCCTGCGGTTGTCGCCTCTGCGCCAGAGTATCGCGCCTTGTTCGGAACGGGCACAGGTGGTGCGCTGGCCTTGTACCGGCATGACCACGATCACGACCATCATCACCACCATCACCATCATCATGACGACCATCCTTCCGAACATCCTGATCGCTCCGACGACAAGGGGCACGCCCATGGGCGCCATCACCCCCAAGAGGCAAGCCAACCGGAACACGCGCAAGAAGAGGCCACCGGCTGATGCTTGATGATTTCATGACCCGCGCGACGTTGGCCGGGATCGGCGTGGCACTCGCCGCCGCGCCACTGGGCTGTTTTGTTGTCTGGCGCCGCATGGCGTATTTCGGTGACGCCACGGCCCATGCTGCGATGCTAGGCGTGGCGCTGGCGCTCGCGTTGGAAATATCGATCTTTGCCGGCGCAATCGCCGTGGCGCTTGTCATGGCGACCACGGTCACGATCCTGTCCGGGCGCGGCTATGCCATGGATACGTTGCTGGGCGTTCTGGCCCATGCCTCGCTTGCCTTTGGCATGGTTGCGGTTTCATTCCTGTCCGGGGTCCGCATTGACCTGATGGCCTATCTCTTTGGCGACATCCTGGCTGTGTCGCGCAACGATCTTCTGATTATCTGGGGTGGGGCCGCCGTGGTCGTTGCGTTGATCGGCTGGCGATGGTCATCGCTTTTGACATCAACGCTCAACGAAGAACTGGCCTATGCCAGCGGTCTCAACCCGCGACGGGAGCAATTGATCCTGACTTTGTGCCTCGCGATCACGGTCGCCGTTGCCATCAAGGTTGTTGGCGTGTTGCTCATCGCGGCACTGCTGATCATTCCGGCGGCGGCCTCGCGCAGCCTCGCGCGCACTCCCGAATCCATGGCCGTCTTTGCGGCAGGCATCGGCGCGATCTCCGCCGTCGCCGGTTTGCGCGCCGCGTATGTCTTCGATACCCCGGCCGGGCCTTCGATTGTCTGCGTCGCCGCCTTCCTGTTTGCCGCGCTGGCTCTGGTAAACGTCGGACGCCGGGCGATCCGCTGATCACCCGCTGCCACGGGACTAGGCCGCAGCCGCCCAGCGCGTGGGCGCATAGGGTTCTGGATCGAGAGGCGGCTCCCAGCCGAGCGCCAGCGCGGCCGCTGTTTGCCCCACGATTGGCCCGAGCGTGTAGCCCGCATCCCCCGGCAAAGCGAGAAACACACCGCTTGTGGGGTGAACCGGCCCGATGGTTGCCTTGCCGTCGACGGGCGTGTTGTATCCGGCCCAGGTGCGCAGCACCCGCAACCCCGTGATCCCCGGGGCAATCCGTCCCGCGAGAGCGACATTGCCTGCAAGGCTGCGGAGCCTGACCCCGGGCACGCTGTCGCCTGCGCCACGCGTGGCGGGCCAGCCACCCCCGATCACAACCTGGCCGGAGCGGAATTGCTTGAGCGTGATCGAGCGCTCCGCATGTTGAACGAGATGGTGGATTTCATAAGCCCCGGCTTCGGTGATGTTCATATGCAAGGGTTCCGGCTCTGTCGGGATCGTCAGTCCCACGGTCCGGAGCATCGAGCCCGCCCCCCAGGCCGCCGCGACGAGAAGGCGCTTGGCCCGATACGCACGCGCGCCATGCGCTTCCGGAACCGGGCCATCCACGATTTCATCAATCCGGTCGCGATGGATGACAACACCGGCCGCCGTCAAGGCATCCGACATGCGATTGTTGGCCAGCAAGGGGTTGAGCTTGCCCTCGTTGCGACAAAGCTCGCCGCCGATGATTTCGGCGCCTAGATAAGGCGCGATCCGGCGCAAGGCATTCTGGCCGAGGATCTCCACATCGAGACCCTTGGCTGTCTCCCGCTCGGCCTTCTGTTCCAGGAACGCCATCTGTGCCGGGGTTTCTGCGAGCATGAGCCCGCCCTCACGGGTCAGTTCCACCCCGCCAAGCCGCACATCAAGCGCCTCCCACGCGGTCACCGCGCTGAGATACAGCGGCAAGGAGCTTTCGAGATTGTCCGCCAGATGCGGGTTCAGGCGCAGAAACCGGCTCTGCATCTGAACATGAAGGCTTCCCGCATTTGCGGCGGATCCCGCATTGCGGCCAAAATCGACGATCTCGACCTTGGCGCCACGATCCGCCGCGGCGAGCGCCGCCGCCTGTCCAGTGATCCCACCGCCGATGACAAGAAGGTCAGGCGGCGCTGTCATCGCCGCTCTCGTCTGGGATGAGGGTTTCCGCCGCTACAAGCGTGCCGATATCCACCGGCTTGATCGGGACCCGTGGCGCGAAAAAGGAGAGATCCTGGGGATCTGCACCGGTCCGGCGCGCCATGTATCCGGCGAGCGCGGGCGCGCAATAGCGGCCCTGGCAGCGGCCCATTCCGACCCGCGTCGCCCGCTTGACCGCTCCGATATCGGTCGAGCCCGCATCGAGCGACGCATCGAGCGCGGCTTTGGTCACGGCTTCGCATCGACAGACAAGCACATCCGCTTCTACGTCTTCGAGCCGGGGCGGCGGAGCGGCATAAACGGACCAGAGCGCGTCCTGAAACCTACGATGCGCGGCCAATTGCTGTCGCACCGGGCCATCCCCGGACCCAGACAACCCAGCCGCCGCCCGTCCCGCGATGATGCCCTCATCACAAGCTGCCGGTGCGCCGCCAAGGCCACAACAATCACCGATAGCGTAGACGCCGGATGCGCTGGTTCCCATATGGTCGGAACGATCCGGGCGCAGCTGGTCGAAATTGGGATCGTAGCGCATGCGAACGCCTAGCAGGCGGAGGATCTCGTTCTGAGGCTGAAACCCGAAATTCATACAGACCGCATCCGCAACGACCGTTTCGCGACGCCCACCACGCTGGATGGCGATCTGCAGACCATCCGGGAGCGCTTCGATGGCGACTGGGCGGGCGTCGTGGCGCACCGCGATACCGCGGCGCATCAACGCCGCGATCATCCCCAGCCCCTTTTGCGCCAGCGGCCAGTCATGGCGCATCATGCGCAGCGCCGCGCCCATTCTCCGCAAGGGAGAGGGCGCACGTTCCCCGAGATAGACAATCTCCGCACCCCCGCGCGACAGCTCCAGCGCAACCTGCGCCGTAAGCGGCCCATTGCCAAAAAGCGCAACACGTTTGCCGGGCAAGGTGTGATAGCTGCGCCACAAGGTTTGCGCCGCACCCACTGTCATGACGCCAGGCAGATCCCAGCCCCGGATCATGGCGGGCCTTTCATACGCGCCCGTCGCAACGATCAATGCACGCGGCGTGATGGCATAGACCCGGTTCTCTGACGCGGCCATGATCTCCGGCCCCTCGAAGGCACCCCAAACCGCAACGCCGGACAGGATCACGACGCCTGCCTCCTGCGCGGCGCGCACCAATGCGCGACCGTCTTCTTGCTGCGCGTCCAACGGCTCCATGTCGGGCAGCGCCGCCTGTTTGTAATACTGTCCGCCCGGCACCTTGCGCTCATCGAGCAACAACACGTCCGCTCCGCCCTTGCGCGCTTCGATGGCGGCGGTCAGCCCACCCGCGCCACCGCCGATCACGAGCACGGAGGGCGACAGGCGTTCGGCGGATTTCGGCGTTTCCGGTGGTGCCTTGAGGGCCGGGCGTGGCTCTTGCCGAGCAACGGTCATCCCGGGGCGCGCCAGCGTCATGCAGGCGCGCTGATTGGGTCGGCCATCCACGGTCACGAGACAGTCCTGGCACACGCCCATGCCGCAAAACACGCCACGACCGGCCCCGCTCTCCGTGGTGCGGAAGACCCGTTCGCCTGCCTCGGTCAGGGCCGCCGCGAGCGATTGGCCATCACGGATGGGCACCGGTGCGCCTTCAAACAGAAATGTCTCGCTCACGATTGCGATCCTTCTTCGAACACGCGGGCGCGAGCCGCCAGAAGCTGCGCAAGCGCCCTCTCCCGCCACGCTCGACGGGCCGGAAGCTCCTCTTCCGGTAACAAAGCCCGCCGTTGCGCCTCGACAAGGTCCACAAGTGCCGCAGGCCAGTCCGGCGCGTGTTCACCGCGGTCCCGCCCGATCTGTGCATAGGCTGGCCCCAACCGTTCCGCATGGCCGCGGACGCCGCCCGCGGTGTTGAGATCCGCGGTTTCGAACGGCCCTGACAACGCCCAGCGCGGTCCAAGACCGTCTCGCACAAGCCGATCGATCCCGTCGACGTCCACAACCCCTTCGTCAACCAGCCGGTATGCTTCACGCAGAAGCGCCGATTGCAGACGGTTGAAGACGAAAGCAGGGATCTCCTTTCCCAGCGGCACCGGATCAAAACCAATAGCCTGGAACAAGGCCGTCGCGCGCCTCGTCACCGCCGGGTCCGTACCCGGCGCGGGAACGAGCTCTATGACACGGATGAGGCTTGGCGGGTTCGCTGGATGCGCGACAAGACAGCGTGCCTGATCGGTTGGATCCGGCAAAATCGCAGACATTGGGATCGCTGACGATGCGGTGACCAGAACAGTGTCATCTGCCGTGGTTTCGAGCAGGTCGCGAAAGATCGCTTCTTTCGCATCGCGGCGCTCCGGACCGGCCTCGATCACGAGCACAAACCCGGTGCCATCCAGTGCGGCGGCGGTGTCGAGCTTGCCATGTCGCGGCGCCTGTCTGTGACCGGCGCTGGTGAGCGCCCGAATATGACGGGCAACCGACTCGGGCGCAGCATCGCGTGCCGCCTCGGACGGATCGACAAGAAGCACGTCCCAACCCGCCGCAACCACCGTGGCCGCAAACCCGGTCCCGATGGCTCCGGCTCCGAAGATCGCAACCCTTCTCCGGTCATCCATATTGCGTGCCTCCGCAGTGTGCGCTATGTGAACAATTGTCCGAATTTATGAGATGGTCAAGTTCACCATCCACCAAAATGGCGGGAGAGTCCCATGCTGAGCGGAAAAACAATCCTCGTGACCGGCGCGTCCAAGGGCATCGGGGCCGCCATCGCCCGCGAGCTTGCCGCGCAAGGCGCCCGCGTGGTTGCCCATTACGGCACGGACCGCGCCGGAGCAGAAACCGCCCTCGAAGAGACGCCCGAAGACCGCAAGGTTTTTGTCCAGGCCAATCTTGCGACGCAAGACGGCGCCGCGGGCCTCCTGCCCGAGGTTATTTCGGCGACGGGCGGGATCGACGGCATGGTGAACAACGCCGCCGTCATGCGCTTTGACGGCGGGATTGATGATGACCGCGACGCCTGGGACCGGATTTGGCAGGAAACCTTTCAGGTCAATGTCCAGAGTGCGGCCCTGCTCCTGCGCGACGCGGTTCACCATTTCCGCGCGCGCGGCGGCGGCGATATCGTCGGTATCTCAAGCTGGGCGGCGCAGAAAGGCGTCACAAACCCGCGCACCATCGCCTATGCCGCGTCCAAGGCCGCTTTCAAGGCCGCGCTCCAGACCGTGGCGACCGGCTATGCCCGCGAGAACATCCGCACCTATATCATTGCACCGGGCGTGGTGGACACGCAGATGTCGCGCGATTTCGCCGAAACACAAGGCGGCCGCGCGGTGGTGGAAGACAGGCTGGTGATGGGGGAATTTGTTCCACCGCAGGATATCGCGACGTTGAGCGCCTTTTGCCTGAGCGGGAAGTGCCGCCACCTTTCGGGGGCGACACTGGATATCAACGGTGCCAGCTACATTCGCTGAGACGCGCCCGGCCATCCGGATGCGCCCGGCGCGCTACGCCGCAATCTTGAGATAGAACGCATAAAGCTTTGGCAGGATCGACGCCGGATCCTCAAGACCAAGCTCCTGCGCGGCGCGATAGGGCCATGCCGGTTCGCGCAGCATCTGCCGCGCCAGTGCCACCATGTCGGCCTTGCCTTCGGCGATGATCTCATTGGCAAGCTGCGGCTCGGTGATCATGCCGACCGCCATGCTTGGGATCTCGACCTCTTCGCGAATCCGATGCGCATAGGGCACCTGGAACCCCGGGCCGGTTTTCATCGCCGCAAGCCGCATGCCCGCAGGGATGCCGCCACCCGAGCAATCCATCAGATCGACGCCCGCCGCCTTGAGCTCTTTCGACAAGGCAACCGTGTCATCGAGGGTCAGCCCACCGCCTTCGCCATCGACGCAGGACGCGCGATACATCACCGGCACATCGTCGGGCACGGCGGCGCGAACGGCCCGCGCAACCTCGACCGGCAAGCGCATCCGCCCTTCGAGCGTGCCGCCATAGCCATCCTCGCGCCGGTTCGACCAGGGCGACATGAAACTATGCAGCAGATAGCCATGCGCGCCGTGGATCTGCACGCCGTCAAACCCGGCCGCCAGCGCGCGCTTGGCCGCAGCGGCAAAATCCGCCGCAACGCCCGCCATCTCGGACTCGTGAAGCGCACGGGGCGTATGCCAGCCTTCACGCGCCGGGATCGCGGAGGGTGCGACCGTCTGCCATGGCGGCTCGTCGCTGCCCTCGTCAAGCGGATCCATCCCGTCCCACGGGCGCTTGGTCGAGGCCTTTGCTCCCGCATGGTTGATCTGCATGAAAACCGGAATGCCCTGCGCGCGGTAAAGCGCCGTGATCGGCTTCCATGCTTCGACCTGTTCGTCGTTATAGATCCCGGTGCAACCGGGGCTGATCCGACCCTCGCGGCTGATCCCGGTCGATTCGACAATCGCGCAGCCGATGCCCGACGTGGCATAGCGCCCGTGATGCGCCCGGTGCCAATCGTTCGGCACACCCTCGATGGCCTGATACTGGCACATCGGCGCCAGCGTAATCCGGTTCGGGAAGGTCACACCACGCAGAGAGAACGGCGTGAAAAGGGGGGGGAGTTCGCTCATGCGGCTTTCGCCTCCAGATCATCCAGCAATCGGTCGAGATCGGCCATGATCCCCTTGAGTTTTGCAGCGCGGGTGCGGCCTTCTTCGCCCAGCGAGGCAAACTGCGTCAAAGGCGGGCGCACATCGCCAACCGGGTATCCCGCTTCCGCGGCAAGTGCCTTGGAGTAACACTGATGGCCGTAGGTCGGGTGGCCTTCGGCGATGGTGTGTTCGATCACCGTGATGTGCCGTTGTATAGCCTTGGCATCCTCGATCCGGCCCGCTTCCAGAAGCTCCCAGATCCGCGTGGACGCGCGGGGAATATAGTTGCCGAACGGGTTCACATAGCCGACCGCGCCGAGCAGGAAGCTTTCCACGATCCGCTCGCCGGCAAAGACGTTCATCACGCCCTCGGTTTCCTCGACAATGTCATAGACCCGCCCGACATCCATCGAGGCTTCCTTGATGTAGCGCACGGTGTCGAATTCGCGGGTGAGCCGTCCGACCAGCTTGGCGGACATATCCACATTCGACGTCACCGGGTTGTTGTAGAGCATGATCGGCAGATCGCAGGTCTTCGTGATCATGTCGTAATACCCGACGATCTCATCTTCGGTCGGCGTGTAATAGTAGGGCGGAATGATCATCAGACCGTCCGCACCCGCGTCCTGCGCCTCTCGGGCATAGCGCGCGGCATTGACGCTGTATGCGTTCGACGCGCCGACCCACACCGTGATGCGCCCGTTCACATGGGCGATCGTGTCTTCGACATAGGCGCGGCGCTCGTCGTCGGACACCGTGAGGAACTCGCCCGTTGTGCCGAGGAGGATCACACCGGGCACGCCCTGTTCGATCTGCCAGTCGATGAAACGGCGGTTGGCGGCGAAATCAATCGCGCTGCCATCGGCGGTGAAGGGGGTGACGTTGACGGAATGGCTTCCGGTGAAACGTGTCATATCATGTCTCCTGTCGCAGGGCGGCTTACAAGGCGGCCCAGCCGTTTGCAGCCAAGATAGCGTGGCTTTCACGAATATCCCCATCGGGATCGGTTCCCGGCAGGTTCGCATCCGAGATCATCTCGACCACGGTGAGCTTGTCATAACCGATGTCGCGCAGCGCCTGCGCCGTCTCTGCCGCATCGACAATCCCGGTGCCGAGCCGCTCGTGCTTGAACACATCCGCGGGCGTGTCCGAGATGTGCACATTTTCGATCAGCGACCCGAGCATGCGAATCGCATCCCCGACGTTCTCGTTGATGTAAGCCGAGTTACAAACGTCGAAATTCACACCGACATCGCCGATCATGTCGCAAAGCTCCTTCATGTCCTGTGCGGACGGACGATGCGTGAAAGGCACGTTCTCCAGAAGGATGCGAATGCCGGCCTGCTTGGCATGGGCATTCACCGCTCCCGCGCTCTCGACGAACCACTCATCGAGCCACTGTTTCGGCGGGTCGATCAAACCACCGTAGACGCCCGGGATCATGACCACATAGGGGCACCCAAGCTCGGCAGAGAAATCAATCGCCTCCTTGTAGCGGTCAAGCGTGTATTGCCGCATGAACCGGTCCGGGGAGTTGGGATTGTTGTCGATGAGCGGGTAGCAGAAAGACGTGATCTCGCAGCCTTCGCCATCAAGCCAGTCCTTATACGCCTTGCGCTGCGCCGCGCTCATCTCGCCGGGCCAGCAATGCGGAGGGAAGATCATCATCTCGAACTGGCGGTATCCAAAGGTCCGCAGGTGCTTCAGGGCGTCAAGCCCGTCCATCGAATAGAGAAAAGGAAAGGTACTGGCAGCGACGGGCATTTGCGACATCGGGGGAAACTCCTGTTGAAGCGGTTGCGCTTTTCTTTTCATCATGCGCACAAAAGTTAGTATATCGAACACAATGACGCCTTCAAACGGATTCTGTCTCCCGTGACCATCTACGACCTCGGCATTATCGGTGGCGGCCTTGCGGGGACGGCGACCGCATATTTTGCAGCGAAGCGCGGGGCGCGCGTTTTGCTGCTGGAGCGGCGCGACCTCAACCTCGGGGCGTCGGGGTCGAACGCAGGCTCGATCCATGCGCAGATCCCGTTCGATCCGTTCCGGCACCTGGGCGCGGACTGGGCGGCGCGATATGCGGCGACGATCCCGCTGTTCCGCGCATCCATCGCGCGTTGGCAAAGCCTTGAGGAAGAGCTTGGCGGCAGCCTCGGCATTTCGGTCAAGGGCGGCTTGATGGTGGCGGAGACGCCGACCGATCTCGAAGACTTGCGCAAGAAAGGCGCCATCGAGCGCGGTGCCGGGCTGCCTGTCGAGGACTGGGACGCAGCGCGGCTCCGGCGCGACGCGCCGTTCCTGTCGACGCGGATGATCGGTGGCAATTTCTGCCCCGAGGAAGGCAAGGCGGATCCTTTCCGGGTCACCCCCCTGTTTGCGCGCAACGCGGTCGCCCAGGGCGTCGACCTTCGGCGCAACACGGCGGTCACAGCCCTTCATCGCAGGGACGGGGTTTTCACGCTGGAGACGCCGAATGGCCCTTTTCAAGCTCATAAACTCGTCAATGCAGCCGGGTCGGACGCGGCGCGCGTCGCCGCGCTGCTTGGCATCACGGTTGAAATCGAAGGCCATGCGATCCAGGTTGCGGTGACGGAGAAGCGCCCGCCGACACTGCCTTACCTGCTCTATTTCACCGGGGAAAAGCTGACGCTCAAACAAGCGGCGGAAGGCGGTTTCCTGATTGGCGGTGGATGGCCCGCCCGGCTGGAAAACGGCCGGCCCCAGGTGGATCACCGCTCGATGATCCGCAACCTCGTCATCGCACAAACGGTGATGCCCGAACTCGACGGGGTGGAGATCGTGCGCAGCTGGGCCGCCATGGTCAACGGCACGGCGGACTGGCGGCCGATCCTTGGCGAAGTGCGCGACTGCCCGGGCTTTTTCCTAAACCTGTTTCCGTGGATGGGCTTCACTGCGGCGCCCGCTGTTTCCGAGGCCATTGCGGCGCTGGCGATTGGCGAGACCCCGGAAATTGCGCTCGACGCTTTCGGGCTTTGAGCCGGGCTTGGCCGCGCCATACCGCCCAAATCACGCGATGCACATTCGATGCACAATCTATGCACAATCTATGCACAATCCATGTGCATGGGATCCGCATCCGGGGATCGCAGAGCGCGGCTGCGCCATGACCGCGCTCAAATATAACGCATAGTTCAGCGGGATCGCGGGTCACTGGCGAGGCAGGCCGAATGGTCTGATGAGCAAATATCGCGAACTTTCGTTCGCATAGTAAAATTTATTGGACAGAATGCCGAATCGTCATTAAAAAATTTTTACCAACCCAAAAGAGCAGAGCCGATCTGCCGCACACCGTGACGCAGAGCGACCCGCCGTCGCTCTGTCCGATCCCGCTCGCCCTGCGCCCTGATGTTTCGGCTGACGGCGCGCCTGTTCCGGGCGATCAGCCCCCGCTGCGCCCGTCCGGGCGACAGCATCCAACAAGGAGGATTCCCCATGACCGTCTGGAAGCCCGGCCTTTTTGCCGCCGCGCTTGCCATGGCCGCCCCGCTTGCCGCAACGGCGCAAGAGGTGTTGACCATTGGCGTGCGCTCGGAGGCCAGCTCGCTCGACCCGCATTGGACGCAGCTGTCTGCGGATTTGCAGGTGCAGGAGCACATCTTCGAAAAGCTGGTGGCGCTGGACAGCGCGTCGCAGCCGATCCCCGGCCTCGCGGTCTCCTGGGAGCCGCTGGACGAGACCACATGGGAGTTCAAGCTGCGCGAAGGCGTGAAATGGCATGACGGCGAGGATTTCACCGCCGATGACGTCGTATTCTCCTTCGACCGTCTGCGCGCGGGGATTTCCGGCGCGCCCGCCTCACCCGCGTTCCAGCTCGAAAAGGGCCGGAAGATGTGGGAGAAGATCGACGACTACACCGTGCACATCACCACGGATGGCCCCTACCCCACCGTGGCCGAAGACCTTGCGATGCTGCCCATCGTGGCCGAGCATGTGGCCAGCGGCGTGACCGCGTCGGTTGACTTCAACTCCGGTCAGGCCGCCATCGGCACCGGCCCGTTCCTGTTCGAGGAATACAGCCCCGGCAGCAGCATCTCCGTTGTGAAGAATCCGAACTGGTGGGGCGGCGACGTGCATTGGGATCAGGTTGTGTTCCGCCCGATTACGCAGGACGCCTCGCGGCTTGCGGCGCTGCGCAATGGCGACGTGGATCTGATCGACTATCCGCCGACCATCGACCTGCCGCAATTGCGCGAAGACCCGGACTTCACCGTGTCGACCATCGCGGCGGACCGGCTGATCTACATGCAGCCCGGTTACAAGCATGTGGAGCCGTTCATCACCGACAAGGACGGCAACGTCATGGTGCCGAACCCGCTGCGCGATTGGCGCGTGCGCAAGGCGCTGAGCCTTGCCATCAACCGCGAAGCGATCCGCGACCGCATCATGGGCGGCGCATCCCTGCCTGCCAAGAACATCGTGCCGCCGGGTTTCTTTGGCTATGTGGACGGGCTTGAGGCTGACCCCTATGACCCGGAAGGCGCGCAGGCGCTTCTGGCCGAGGCGGGTTATGGTGACGGGTTCAACATCACGATCCACGGGCCGAACGACCGCTATATCAACGATGCGCGCATCCTTGAGGCGGTGGCGCAGATGTGGTCCCGCGTGGGCATCATCACCGAAGTGGACGCGATGCCGCGCAACATCTTCTTCTCGCGTCTCATTCGCGGCGACGAGCTGTCGATGCCGGGCTTTGATGTGCCGGAGTTTTCCATGGCAATGACCGGATGGGGCACCGTGGCAGGCGAGGCGACCTACACCGTGTCGGGCACGCTGGAGACCTATAACGCGGCGACGGGCGGCGGGAACGGCAACTTTGGCCGCTATTCCAACGCAGAGGTCGACGCGCGGTCGGTGCTGGCCAAGCGCACCATTGATCCCGAGGCGCGTCTTGCGATCCTTCAGGAAGCGATCACCATCGGCATGGAGGACTATGCCTATATTCCGATCCACTTCCAGGTGAACAACTGGGCGATGAAGGCCGGCCTTGAGCATCAGCCGCGCACCAACGAGCGCACGCTGGCGATGGAGGTCAAGCGGGTCGAGTGACCCGCCGCCGCCGCGACACCGTCACGGGCGTGCTACGATGCTCCGCCCGTGACCCTGACCGCCCGGCTCCGGGCCCCGCACCGCCGCCGACAATGCGGCTATCCCAGATTTGCCCCCCGGATCCCCCTCACGCTCCGGATCCCTTCACCCCCGGAGAACTCCTCGACGGAGATCCTCCCGCCCCCGCCACCGAGGCTTCCATGACCGAGTTCATCCTCAAACGCGTGTTGCAGGCGTTGCTTGTGCTCATCGTCATGACGATGCTCGTCTTCTTTGGTGTCAACGTGGTCGGCAACCCGGTCTATATCTTTGCCTCCTCGGAATGCGATCAGGCCTGTCTGAACAAGATCATCGTCGATCTCGGGCTCGACCGGCCGATCTGGGAGCAATACCTGACCTTTGTGGGCAACATGCTGCAGGGCGATCTGGGCAATTCCTTCACCCATGGCGTGCCCGCGCTGCACCTGATTTTCGAACGCCTTCCCGCGACGCTTGAGCTTGCCTTTGCCGCGCTCGTGATCGCGCTGGTGGTCGGCCTGCCCCTCGGCATGGTCGCGGGGCTGCGACCCGAGGCGTGGTATTCCAAGGGGATCATGGGGTTTTCCATGATCGGCTTTTCGCTGCCCGTATTCTGGATCGGGCTGATCATGATCCTCGTGTTTTCGGTGCAGCTTGGCTGGATGCCGGCCATCGGGCGCGGCGACACGGCGGTCGTGCTCGGGATAGAGAGCAGTTTCTTCACGCTGGATGGGCTGCACCACCTGCTGATGCCCGCCTTTACCCTGTCGCTGATCATGATGGCGATGGTGATCCGCCTGACGCGGGCGGGGATGCGCGAGGTGCTGTTTGCCGATTACATCAAGTTCGCCCGGGCCAATGGCATTCGGGAGCGGCGCATCCTGTCGGTGCATGTGATGAAGAACATCCTGATCCCCATCGTGACCGTATTGGGGATGGAGTTTGGCGGGGTCATCGCCTTTGCGGTGGTGGTGGAGTCGATCTTTTCCTGGCCCGGCGTGGGCAAGATGCTGATCGACGCGATCGGGGTTCTGGATCGGCCGCTGATCGTGGCGTATCTGGTGTTTGTCGTGTTCATGTTCGTGATCCTGAACCTCGCTGTGGACATCCTGTATTCAGTGCTCGACCCGCGGGTGCGGCTTGACGGGCGGCCGTCATGAGCGCGGTTGTGGCAGTGGGTTCGGGGCGCGACCTCTGGCGGCGCTTTCTTCAGGTGCCCTCTGCGGTGGCGGCACTGGTGGTGTTTGCCGGGTTCTGCGTGCTGGGGTTCGGTGCGCCATGGATCGCGCCGCAGAACCCGTATGACCTGACGCAGGTGGATATCCTCGACAGCCTGTTGCCGCCAGGGAGCCAGAGCTTCTCCGGCATGACCTACTGGCTCGGGACCGATGGGCAGGGGCGCGACATGCTGTCGGCCATGCTCTACGGCATTCGCATTTCGCTTGTGGTGGGTCTGCTCTCCGGCCTTCTGGCGCTGGCGTTCGGGACGCTGGTGGGGTTGATCGCCGCCTATCGGCGCGGCTGGGTCGACACGGTTCTGATGCGGATCGTGGATCTCCAGCTCAGCTTTCCGACAATCCTCGTCGCACTGATCCTGCTGGTGATCCTCGGGCGCGGGGTCGACAAGATCATCTTTGCGTTGGTTGTCGTGCAATGGGCGTATTTCGCGCGGACGGTGCGGGGCGTCGCGCTTGTGGAGGGCGCGCGGGATTACGTGGAGGCGGCGCGCGGCTTGCGGCTTGGCGGGATGCGGATCCTGCTGGGGCATATCCTGCCCAATTGCCTGCCGACGATGCTTGTCGTGGCGACGATGCAGATGGCGATGGCGATTTCGCTCGAGGCGACGCTGTCCTTCCTGGGTCTGGGCCTGCCGCCGACACGGCCCTCGCTCGGGCTGCTGATCGCAAACGGGTTCGATTACCTGCAATCCGGGCGCTACTGGATTTCGGTCCTGCCGGGTCTTGCGCTTCTCGCGATCATCGTGAGCGCCAATCTCCTCGGGGACCGGCTCCGCGATGTTCTGAACCCGCGGCTGTGAGGGAGGACGCGAGATGACCTTGCATCGAAACCGCGCCTGTCCCGATGGGTGCACGTGGATTGCGCGGGGCGGCGGACCACGAGCCCTGCCCCGGTCCGCGACGTCCGGGAGAGCGGACGCAAGGCGGCTGGCCCCCACGCGCCGCACATCGCCCCTCTGGCCCGCAAGGCGGTTGACGACGGAGCGCGCCGGGTCGCGGCGCGTGAGACCGATGGCAGCGACCCCGGGCGGGGCAGGCTCAACATCGGCCGTGGCCCGGCGCGGCACCGCGACAGGGCAAGCGCAAAGCGCGCCCATCGGCCGATGCGCCGGAACACCGAAGGACGGGATGGCATGAGCAGCGCAAAGACCATGCAAGCCGTTCTGGAGGTTGCGAATCTCGATACCTCTTTTGTGACCGCCAGCGGAGAGATAAAGGCGCTGCAAGGGGTGTCGCTGCATGTGAACAAGGGCGAGATCCTCGGTCTTGTGGGCGAAAGCGGGTCCGGGAAATCCCTCACCGGCTTTTCGATCAACGGATTGATCAGCCCGCCGGGTCGGGTCATGCGCGGCACCATCCGGCTGCATGGCGAGCCGGTTCTGGGCCGCTCTGCCGAAGACATGCGGCGCTTGCGCGGCAGACGGATCGCGATGATCTTTCAGGACCCGATGATGACGCTCAACCCCGTTTTGCGGATCGAGACCCAGATGCGCGATGCGCTGCGCGCGCATGAGACCCTGAGCCGGGCCGAGGCGCGGGACCGCGCGATTGCGGCGCTGGACGAGGTGGGCATCCCAGCCCCGGCGACACGGCTTACCGCCTATCCACACCAGCTCTCCGGCGGGATGCGGCAACGGGTGGCGATTGCCATCGCGCTGCTGCACCAACCCGATCTCATCATCGCGGACGAACCGACCACGGCACTCGATGTGACAATCCAGGGCCAGATCCTCGCGCTTGTGCAGCGGCTCTGCCGCGAGCGGGGCACGGCGCTGATCTGGATCACCCATGACCTCGCGGTTGTGGCCGGGATCGCCGACCGGATCGCGGTCATGTATGCGGGACGGGTCGTCGAGATGGGGCCAGTGGACGCGGTGCTCGACAGGCCCGCCCACCCCTATACGCGCGGGCTGATCGACAGCGTGCCCAACCGGAACAGCAGGGGCCGCCGCCTGCGGCAGATCCCCGGGCGGATGCCCGCGCTCACCGATCTGCCGGAAGGATGCGCCTTTGCGCCACGCTGCACCCACGCGACGCCCGCCTGCGCGGTGATGCCGGAGATGCGGGCGCTTTCACACGCGCGTGCGGTGCGCTGCGTCCACCCCCTGAGCGAGGCACCCGGATGAAGGATGACGGCAACACCCCGGTGATCCTGCGCGCCGACGGGCTCAGCAAACGCTTTGGCGGCCGCGACGACCTGCTCACGCGGAGCCTTGCGCGGATCGGGCTGGCCACGCCCTCGCCGCTGGTGCGCGCGGTGGAGGATGTGTCTTTCGAGCTGCGCCGCGGCAAGGTGCTTGGCGTGGTCGGCGAAAGCGGGTGCGGCAAGTCCACCCTTGGCCGGATGCTTGCGGGTCTCCTGACGCCCAGCGCGGGCCGTGTCGAGACCGCCACGCATGAGGCGGGCGAGAGTTTTCCGGTGCAGATGATCTTTCAGGATCCGTTTTCCTCGCTCAACCCGCGCAAGCGGGTGCGCGACCTGATCGGGGAAGCCCCGCGCGTGCACCAGATCGTGCCGCGTGCCGATCTTGGCGACTGGATTGCCGACCTGATGCAGAAATGCGGCATCGACCCGAGTTACCAGACCCGGTTCAGCCACGAGTTTTCCGGCGGCCAACGGCAAAGGATCGGCATTGCCCGCGCGCTTGCGGTCAAGCCCGAGCTCCTGATCTGCGACGAGGCAGTGTCCGCGCTGGACGTCTCCATTCAGGCGCAGATCATCAACCTGTTCATGGACTTGCGCGACGAGTTTGGCCTGACCTACGTGTTCATCAGCCACGACCTTGGCGTGGTCGAGCATATCTCCGACCGGATCGTGGTGATGTATCTGGGCCGGATCGTCGAAAGCGGTCCGGCGGAGCAGATCTTTGACGCGCCCGCCCATCCCTACACAAGCGCGCTGATCGACGGGGTGCCCCGGCTCGATCGGCGGCGGCAGGTCTATGCGCCGATCAAGGGCGATATCCCCTCGCCCATCGACCCGCCCTCGGGATGTCATTTCCACCCGCGCTGCCCGATGGCGACGGAGCGATGCCGGGTGGAGGCCCCGAAGCTGCGCGAGATCGCAGCGGGGCGGCAGGCGGCCTGTCACCTGATCGACGACCCCGCTTTTTAATTCAGACCCGAAAGAAGGAGAGCCCCAGTGGCCAGCTACGCAGACCGGATGAGCAGATTTCAGGGCATGATCGACGGCAAGGCCGATTTGATCTTTTTTCCCATGGGCACGGATCTCGATTACCTGACGGGTATCCACCGCGACATTCCAAATTACGGTCGCAACCTGCATCCGGGCATGTGGCTCGAAGGCATGTGGCTGGCACCGGGGCGCGACCCGATCCTGACACTGCCGCGCATGACCGCCGAGTTCGGCGCGCCGGGCGGCACCGATGGCATGGATGTGCGGGTTCTGGGCGATTGGGACGATCCGCGCGAGATGGTGTCGGGGATCCTCAAGGATCTTGGCATCGGCGTGGGGGCCGTGATCGCGGTCAGTGACGACGCGGAGGCGGAATCCCTCATCGAGTTGCAGGAGCTGGTCGACGGCGTGCGCTTTGCCTCCGGCACGGATTTGTTGCGGCCCCTGCGGGTGATCAAGGATGACGACGAGATCGCCAAGATGCGCGAGGCGGGCGAAATCACGGAGAAGGCCTTTGCCGCCGTGATCGCACAGATGAAAGTGGGGATGACCGAGCTCGATGTCTCTGCCGAGGTCGATTACCAGATGAAGAAGCACGGCTCGCTTGGGCCGTCCTTTACCACGTCGCTTTACAACACCTCGCCGCATCATCCGCTGGAATTCGGAAACAAGCTGGCGAGCTGGCCACGGGTTTTGACGCCGCCGACATCGGTGCTGTTCGATTTTGGCGCGGTGCATGACGGGATGTGTTACGATTTCGGGCGCACGGTCTGTATCGGCGCGCCCAGCGAGGAGCAGGTGTTGGTGCACAAGCTGATCATGGACAGTCAGCGCGCGGGGATTGTTGCGCTGAAGGCGGGTGAGGTGACCTGCGAAGCGGTGGACAAGGCCGCGCGCGATGTGCTGGTCGATGCGGGCTATGGCGCGGCGTTCCGGCACCGGCTGGGCCACGCGATCGGCTGGGACGTGCACGAGCCGCCGTTTCTGACCAAGGGCGACGAGACGCTCGTGCAGGAAGGCATGATCTTCACCATTGAGCCGTCGATCTTCCAGGACCGGAAGGTGTCGGCGCGGGTCGAGGATTGCATCGTGGCCCGGCCCGGCGGCGGAGAGGCTCTGACCTCGGGCTTTCAGGACCTGATCGTGATCGAATGATCGACCTGAGCGGCAGACAGGCCCTTGTGACGGGCGGTGCGCGCGGTCTGGGTCGTGCCATCGCCGATCAACTGGCCGCGGCCGGGGCAGAGATCTGCGTCGTCGATCTCGCCACGGCGCTCGACACGGCCCCGCTGCCCGAGGGATGGCGGGGTGTGGCGCTTGACCTCACGGGCGCCGAGGCCGGCGACGGGCTGAACACCACGCTGGCCGATCTCGGGCGGCTCGATATTCTGGTGGCCAATGCAGGCGCCGTGCCGCCGTGGCGACGGGTGGCCGACCTCGAATTTGGCGAATGGGACGCGGTGTTTGCCCTCAACGTGCGGGCGGTGGCGCAGAGCCTGTCCTGCGCTGCGCCGTATCTGGCGCGTTCGGATTGCGGGTCGGCCGTGCTGATGGCGTCGATCAACGGCTATCGCGCGCATCCCGATCAGACCCTTTATACAACCACGAAACATGCCGTGCTCGGGTTGATGCGGGCGGCGGCGCTGGATCTTGGGCGCGACGGTGTGCGGGTCAATGCGCTGGCGCCGGGGCCGATCCTGACCGACGCCTTGCGCGGTCGGATCGAGGCGCGCGCCGACGCGGGCGGGACCGATCCAGAAAAAGCCATCGCGGCGCTGAACGCCGAGACGGCGCTTGGACGCATCGCCACCGAGGAGGATGTCGCGCGTGCGGCCTGTTTCCTCGCTTCCGACATGGCCTCCGGCATCACCGGCACCTGTCTTCCCGTCGAAGCCGGCCTTCCCTGACATCATAAAGGACTGTGACATGATCCGTTTCTATTTCAACGCAGCACCCAATCCGATGAAGGTTGCGCTTTTCCTAGAAGAAAGCGGGATCGACTATGTTCCCGTGCCCGTCGACACCAAGAAGGGCCAGCAACACACGCCGGAATTTCTGGCGATCAATCCGAATGCAAAGGTGCCTGCCCTGATGGACGGGGACGTGGCGCTTTTCGACAGCAACGCGATCCTGCTCTACCTCGCGGAAAAGACCGGGCAGTTCCTGCCCGCCGAGCGCGGGCCGCTGCTGTCATGGCTGTTCTTCATCGCGTCAGGGGTCGGGCCTTATTCTGGTCAGGCTGTGCATTTTCACAACTTCTCCCCCGAGGATCTGGCCTATCCGAAAAAGCGCTACGCGTTCGAGGCGCGCCGGCACTGGCAGATCATCGACGACCGGCTGGCCAAGGGGCCGTATATGGCCGGGGCGGACTACTCGATCCTCGATATGGCAGTGTGGGGATGGGCGCCGCGCATTCCGTTCATGATACCGGATACACCGCTGGAAACATTCCCGAATATCGCGCGGCTCATGGACGAACTGAACGCCCGGCCCGCGGCCCAGCGGGCGCTGGAATTGCCGTCGAAGCACCCGTTCCAGCAGGAGATGGACGAGGCCGCGATGCGGCACATGTATCCGCAGATTTACGCCTGATGGGGCGCGTGCCCGAGCGCGCCACCCTGTCGGAATCAGAAAACGGCCGCCGGGTTCCCGACGGCCGTTTATCCTTTTTTAGCGCTCTGATTCTAGGGTTGTCCCCGATGCATCAGGACTTTTCGACCAGACGATAAAACACCAGATCCGAGCTTGCGCCGTGAACGTAGCCTTCGACGTTTTCGGCCATACCCACCTGCAGGGTGCCTTGGAACATGATGAAGAAAGGAGCCGTTTGCTGCACTTCGCGTTGCAGCTCGACATACATCTGCTCGCGCTTTGCCGGGTCGCTTTCGGTCAGGGCGGCGATGGTCTTCTCGTTCATCTCTTCCGGCACGGCCCATGCGTTGCGCCATGTGGTTGTCGAGATATAGGCCTCGTCGGAATTGTCAGCGTTATAGGCGAATGCCTTTGCGTTGGAGTGCGGATCGTTGAAATCCGGGCCCCAGTAGAGCATCACGGCCTCGTGCTCGCGCGCACGATACTTGGTGATGATGCCTGCGGTGGTGCCGGGGGTGATTTCGAAGTTGATCCCTGCTTCGGCAAAGCTCGCCTGAATGGACTGCGCCATATCGGTGAAGGGCGCGAAGTTGAACACGTCCAGCTCGACCGTGATCGGCAGTTCGACGCCCGCGTCTTCGAGGATCTGCTTGGCTTTGGCGGGATCGTAATCGAAGGGAGTTTCCTCAAGCGCGCCGGGGAAGCCTTTGGGCCAGAACGCCTGATGCTTTTCCATCTGCCCCTTGAGCAGGGTGGAGGAGAGCCCGTCATAGTCGATCAGGTAGCGCGACGCGTCCCAGAGTGCCTGGTTGTCGAGTTCGGGCGTCTTGAGGTTGTAGGCGATGAAATGCACGGTCGCCTGCGGGAAGGTGCCGACCTTGAAGCCTTCTTCGGGCAGGCCTGCCACCTGCTCCGGCGTCATGTTGCGCGCGATATCGACGTCGCCTTGCTGCAGCAGAAGCTGCTGGGTCGCGGCCTCGGCCACGTGGCGCAGGATCACCGAATCGAGCTTCGGCGCGCCCTGCCAGTAGTTTTCATTGGCGGCGAGACGCAGGATCTCTGCGGGACGGTAGGCCTGCAGCGAGAAGGCCCCGGACCCGGCAGAATTGGTGTTGAGCCAGGCGTTGCCCATATCGCCATCGACCTCATTGGCCATGACGGTCAATTCATCGACAACGGAGGCCGGGCGCGCGGCGAGCACGTTCATCACGAAGGCGGGGGAGAAATCGCCGTCATACTTCACGGTCACGGTGCCGTCGCCAGCCATGACCATCTCGTCGAAATTTTCCGGCGTCCAGCCAAGCTGGGTCAGGATGAAGGCGGGGTTCTTGCCCAGCGCAACCACGCGCTTGAAGGAAAACACCACGTCTTCGGGACGGACAGGATTGCCGGAGTGGAAGGTCACACCGTCGCGCATGGTGAAGGTGATGGTCTTGTTCTCGGCGTCCATCTCCCAGCTTTCCGCGAGCCCCCCCACCAGCTTGGTGGTGTCCTCGGCGTCATATTGCACAAGCCGATCATAGACGTTTGTGGCAATCTCGGACGAGGTGAATTCATAGGCCTGGGCCGGATCGAGCGCGACGATGTCGTCGATATTCTGGGCCACGACAAGCACGTTGTCGGGCGTGTCGGCCACGGCCATGGCCCCGGTCAGCGGCAACGCAATAAGCGCAGCGGCGAGCGGGCGAGTGAACATCTTCATCCCTTCTGTCCTCCTTGTTGAACATTTTTGACGTGAGTCCGGAGATCGGGTTCGGCCCGCCTTCCGGCGTTTGTCGTCACAACTCTTGCGTGTGACGAGTAAAACATTTTTAATTTAATCAGAGTCCACTTTACAAATAAAGAACTTTTGTTCGTAATGCGCACAGTATCCGCGTTTTGCCTTGCCGGAGCCGCTTTTCTTATATGTCTGCCCTCAGCCCCGTCCCAGATCGCAGCCTAGCCGCCCGGTTTTCCGACCGGACGGGCACGGTTTTGCGCTTTGTGCTCGTCACGGCGATGACCTTTCTGGGCCTGCTGGCGATCACTTTCTTCATCGGGCGAATCGTGCCCATCGATCCGGTGGTCGCCATCGTCGGCGACCGCGCGAGCCAGGAAGTCTATGACGCCACCTTTCGCCAGCTTGGGCTCGACAAACCGCTGATCACACAATTCTATCTCTATGTGCGCGATGTGCTGACGGGAAATTTCGGCATGTCGCTGTCAACCGGTCGGCCAGTGGTTGAAGATCTTGCACGGTTCTTCCCCGCGACCTTCGAAATGGCAACTTTCGGGATCATCATCGGCGTGGTTCTCGGCGTCCCGATGGGGGTGATTGCCGCGGCCAATGCCGGAACGTGGATCGATCAGGTGATCCGGGTTCTGGGGCTTCTGGGCTATTCGGTGCCGGCGTTCTGGATGGGCCTTGTCGGGCTTGCAGTGTTTTACGCAGGGCTTGGATGGGTCGCGGGCCCCGGGCGGATCGACATTTTCTATGACGGGATCACGCCCGTGGTGACGGGGATGCTGACGGTGGATGCGCTGCTTGATGGCGATGTCGACATTTTCCTCAACGCGCTGTCGCACCTGATCCTGCCATCGGCGATCCTCGGGTTCTTCAGCCTTGCCTATATCGCCCGGATGACGCGAAGCTTCATGCTCGACCAGCTCAGCCAGGAATATGTGATCACGGCGCGGGTGAAGGGCGTGAGCGAACGCGCGGTGATCTGGAAACATGCGTTCTATCCGATCCGGGTGCAGCTTATCACGGTGATCGGGCTGAGCTACGCGGTGCTACTCGAAGGGTCGGTGATGATCGAGATCGTGTTCAGCTGGCCGGGGATCGGGAATTACCTCACGACCGCGCTGCTGTCGGCGGATATGAACGCGGTGCTGGGCGCGACGATTCTGATCGGGACGGTGTTTATCGTGATCAACCGGACCTCTGACATGCTGTATCGCGTGCTCGACCCGAGGAGCCGCTGATGGTTGATCTGCGCAACACCGAGGCGGACGCCGCGACGGAGGGCGACACGCGCAAGGCCGGGCGTATGGGCGCTCTGGCGCTGTGGCTCACCGACGACGCGCCGGCCTCGCGCGTTCAGGCGCAGGCGGGGCAAGCCTATGCGATCGCCCGGAGTTTTGCACGCAACCCGCTGGCGATGCTGGGCGCGTTCATCGTCGGGCTGTTGATCGTCGTGGCGCTGTTTGCGCCGTGGCTCGCGCCCTATTCGCCCGTTGGGCAGAACCTCGAGATGCGGCTGATGCCGCCATCGGCGGAGCATTGGCTCGGCACGGACGAGCTTGGCCGCGACATCCTCAGCCGGATCATCCATGGCGCGCGGATCACGCTGTTGATCGTGGTGATGGTGGCGCTCATCTCGGCGCCGATCGGCTTGTTGATCGGCGCGGTGGCGGGGTATTTCGGCGGCTGGGTCGACCGCATCCTGATGGCGATCACGGATGTGTTCCTGTCGTTGCCCAAGCTGATCATGGCGCTCGCCTTTGTGGCCGCGCTCGGTGCGGGGCTTCAGAACGCGATCATCGCCATCGCGATCACGGCCTGGCCCGCCTATGCGCGGATCGCGCGGGCCGAAACGCTCACCTTCCGCAAGTCGGAATTCATCGCCGCGGTGGAGCTTCAGGGCGCGTCGAACCTGCGGATCATCGGGATCCACGTGCTGCCGCTGTGCATGTCCTCGACGATCATCCGGGTCACGCTGGACATGGCGGGGATCATCCTGACGGCGGCGGGGCTTGGGTTCCTCGGGCTTGGCGCGCAGCCACCGCTGCCGGAATGGGGCGCGATGATCTCGCGCGGACGCAGTTTCATCCTTGACCAGTGGTGGGTGGCGACGATGCCCGGCTTTGCCATCATCATCGTGTCGCTGGGCTTTTGTTTCCTCGGGGACGGGCTGCGCGACGTGCTCGACCCGCGCCAGAGGGACGGGCGATGAGCGCGCCGCTGCTGCAGATGCGCAACCTGCGGGTCACCTTCCCCGGCCCGCGGGGCCCGGTTCAGGTGGTCAAGGGCGTCTCGTTCGATCTCGGGCGCGAGCGTCTTGGCATCGTGGGTGAAAGCGGATCCGGCAAGTCGATGACCGGGCGGTCGATCCTGCGCCTTCTCAAGCCGCCCGCAAAGGTGGAGACCGATCTGCTGCGCTTTGACGGGATGGACCTCGACCAGCTCAGCGAAAAGCAGATGCGTGCGGTGCGCGGCGCGCGGATTTCAATGGTGATGCAAGACCCCAAATTCTCGCTCAACCCGGTGATGACCATCGGCACACAGATCGCCGAGGCGCTCCGGGTGCACGAAAAACTCCCCCGCCGGGAGATCGAGGCGCGGGTCATCACGATGCTGGAACAGGTGCGCATCGACGACCCCCGGCGCGTCGTCAAACTCTATCCGCACGAAGTCTCCGGCGGGATGGGGCAACGCGTGATGATCGCCATGATGCTGATCCCGCAGCCCGATATCCTGATCGCGGATGAGCCGACCTCGGCGCTGGATGTGTCCGTGCAGGCCCAGGTGCTGGACCTGATCGAAGCGATGATTGCGAAGAACGGCATGGGGCTGATCCTGATCAGCCACGATCTTGAGCTTGTGGCCCGCTACTGTGACCGCGTGCTTGTGATGCATCGCGGGCGCGTGGTCGAGGAGCTGGCGGCCGGGCGGCTGCACGAGGCGAGGCACCCCTATACCAAGGGCCTGCTTGCCGCGGTGCCGCAGATGGACGAGCGGCGCGCGATCCTGCCGGTGCTTGACCGCGCGGCGGAGTATGAAACATGAGCTGCGCGCTGGAGATCGAGGGCCTTTTCGTGCGCTACGGGCGCGACGATGTCGTGCGCGACGTGTCCTTTGCCATCGAGACGGGCGAAAGCTATGCGCTTGTGGGCGAAAGCGGCTCGGGCAAGTCGACGATCCTGCGCGCGATTGTCGGCATGGCGCGGGATTGGCGTGGGGTCATCCGGGTGGATGGGCGAGACCGGGTCAACCGCATTGACCGGCAGTTTGCGCGCCATTGCCAGATGGTGTTTCAGGACCCCTATGCCTCGCTGCACCCACGCCGCACCGTGAACGACACGCTGACAGAGCCGTTGAAGATCCACGGGATCGGCGCGCGCGATGCCCGCGTGATCGCGATGATGGAGGATGTCGGGCTTGACCCGCGCTTTCGCTTTCGTTTCCCGCATCAGCTTTCGGGTGGACAGCGGCAGCGGGTGGCGATTGCGCGCGCCCTGATGCTTGAGCCGAAACTGCTCTTGCTGGATGAGCCGACCTCGGCGCTGGACGTGTCGGTGCAGGCAGAGATCCTCAACCTGCTGGTGCGGCTGCGCGCTGAACGTGACCTGACCTATCTTCTGGTGACGCATTCGCTGCCGGTGGTGGGCTTCCTGTGTGACAGGCTCGGCGTGTTGCGCTACGGTCAATTGGTGGAGGAGGCGCCTGTCGAACGGCTTCGTGCCGGGACCTTTGCGACCGCCTATGCCCAGGAGCTGTATGGCGCCAGCCTTGGCGGCGGCGATCGCAGCGGCGCCACCGTCGTGGCGGAGACATGAACCGATGGATGCACAACCAGGCGAATCCGCTTTACTGATCGGAGCGCTGGCGCGCGCACGGCGCCGGAGGCTGGCACTGACCTTGCAGGAGGTCTCTGATGCGGCGGGTATTTCAACCGGGTATCTGAGCCTGATCGAACGGGACAAGGCGACGCCGACCATGACGACGCTGGCGCGGATCGCGCGGGCGCTGCATGTCGGCATCGACTACTTTGTAGCGCGCCCCTTGCCCACGGATTGCGTCTCGCGCGCGGCGGAGCGCGGCACGTTTGTGCTTGGCGCGGCACAGATCCATTACGAACGGCTTGGTGCGGTCTTTCCCGGAGCGACGCTCAATTCCTTCCTGATGAGTATCGCTCCGGATTACCGGTCAGAGGTGGTCACCCATGCGGGCGAGGAAACGATCTTTGTCGTGTCCGGCACGCTGGTTCTGATGCTCGATGGCGAGGAACTGACGCTGGAGACCGGCGATTCGGCGCATTACGATGCGAGCCGTCCGCATGGCTGGGCGAACGAGACCGGCGCGGTGGCGCGCGTGCTCTGGACCGGGACGCTGGACCTGTTTGCCGAAAGCACGGAGACCATGGAGGGCTGAGCGCGCGCTACGCCTGTGCGCGGCAATGGGCTGCGATCTCTGCATGAGTGCCGATGAAGACGCCGTTGTCACGGGCATGGGTCAGCAGACGATCGAGGATGCCGATGCGGGACCGATACCCTATCACAAAGGGATGCATGACAAGCTGGCACAGCCCGCCTTCGGCAATGGCTCCGTCCAGTTCGCGCAGAAAGACCTCGGCCACGTCGTCTGGCGACAATGTCGGCCGGGTGGGTGGCGTGCGGTTGAAGAGCAGGTAGACCGCGTCATCGCGCACCCAGTCGACGGGGATTTCCACAAGACCGGTGGGCGCACCATCGGCCAGCAGCTCATAGCAGCTGTCATCGGCCATCATGGAGCTGTCATAGGCAAAGCCGGCCTCGGCGACGAGACGGATGGTGTTGGGGCTGAGATCCCAATGGGCGGCGCGATGCCCGACGGGGCGCTGTCCGGAGAGGGTTTCAAGCGTGTCGCGGGCGCGGTGCAGGAGGTCGCGTTCCTCGTCTTCGGTCAGGGTGTGGTTGGGCTCGTGGATCCAGCCATGCACGCCGATCTCGTGCCCTGCATCGGCAATGCGGCGCGGCTCGTCAGGATCGATGAGCGCGGAGACCGCCGGGATGAAGAAGCTCGCCCGCGCATCGTGGCGCTTGAGCCGGTCGAGGATCCGCGGCACCCCGGCGCGGCGGCCATATTCACCCCAGCCCAGCCGTCCGATGGCCGTGCCGCCGCCGCCCATCTCGAAGGTTTCGTGGTCACAGTCGAAGGACAGGGCAAGCGCCGCGGGGGCGCCGCCGGGCCAATGCGCGGGGGTCAGCGCTTTCCCGGCGCGCACGCGGTTCACGATCCCGCGCCAGCGCGCTTCGGGCCAGGTATGGGGCGGGTGATCCATGCGGAGGGGCCTTTCGGGTTGCGGGCGTTCGGGTTGCGGGCGGATGCCGGCACTGCGATGCCTGCGTGTTCGCTTGACGGACAATTGTTCGATTAATTGGTTGCGCATAAACGTCATCCGGTCAATGGTCTTGCGCGACAGCGCGGCGCGGTGAAGATGCGGGCAGACCGCCCCCTTCCGCCATATCGCTGCGCAGGCAGCAACAATCCGGAGATCAGAATGCGAAACGACCCGCCCCACTGGGACCTTGTCGAAGCCAAGAAAGACCGCTTTGCCGCGCTCGCTGACAGGGTCTGGTCAACGCCGGAGCTTCTCTACAAGGAGCACCGCTCTGCCGAAGCGCATCGCGAGGCGCTGGAGGCGGAGGGCTGGCGCGTGACGACGCAGGTTGCGGGCATCGAGACGGCAGTGATGGGCGAGGCGGGATCCGGCGGGCCGGTGATCGCGATCCTCGGGGAGTATGACGCGCTGCCCGGGTTGAGCCAGGCGGCCGGTGTGGATCGCCACGCGCCGCTCGAAGAGGGTGGCAGCGGGCATGGCTGCGGGCACAACCTTTTGGGTGCGGGCGCGTTGCAAGCGGCGACGGCGGTGAAGGATTACCTTGAAGCCGAAGGGCTGCCCGGCACGATCCGCTATTACGGCTGCCCCGCGGAAGAGGGTGGCGCGGCCAAGACGTTCATGGTGCGCGACGGCGTGTTCGACGATGTGGACGCCGCGCTGTCGTGGCATCCGTTCAGCTTCAACGGGATCATCCCGCCGCTGACGCTGGCGGTGTCGATGCTGGACTTTCACTTCAAGGGGCGGGCGTCACATGCCGCTGTCTCGCCGCATCTCGGGCGCTCCGCGCTGGATGCGGTGGAGCTGATGAGCGTCGGTGTGAATTACATGCGCGAGCACGTGCCGCAGGACGCGCGGATGCATTATGCGGTGCTCGACACCGGCGGCGTGGCGCCCAACGTGGTGCAGGAAAACGCAACCGTTCGCTACTCCGTGCGGGCGCTGACCCGGCCGGTGATGCAGGATATCGTGGAGCGCGTGAAGAACGTGGCCGAGGGGGCGGCGCTGATGACGGGGACATCCGTGACGGTCAGACCGATCTCGGCCATGTCGGAGATGCTCGACAACCCGCCGCTCTACAAGCTTCTGCTGAGCCATTTCGAGCAGGCCGGCCCCGCCCAATTCGACGACGCGGATATCGAACACGCCAGAAAGATGCAGGCGACGCTCAGCGACGCGGATATCGAGGCGGCCTGTGCCGCGACGGGGGTCGAGCGGCCCGAAAGCCCGATCTGCGATTTCATCGTGCCTTACGAGACACGCGGCGTGCCGATGCTCGGCTCGACGGATCTTGGCGATATTTCGTGGAAGGTGCCGTTTGCACAGCTTGGCGGCGGGACCATGGCGATTGGCACGCCGCTGCACACCTGGCAGGTGGTGGCGCAGGGCAAGACGCCCGCCGCGCACAAGACGATGACCCAAGTGGCCAAGGCGCTTGCTGGCGCGGCGATCGACCTGATGCGGAACCCGCGCCACCTTGCCGAAGCGCGGGCGGATTTCGAAGCGCGGATCGCCAAGACACCCTATGAGACGCCACTGGAGCCCGGTGCGGAGCCGCGCGTGCCGTGACGCGGCACCGCCAAATCCCTGAATGCCCTCGACAAAGGAGACGATATGTCCCGACTGGAACACAAACTCGCGGCGATCCGCGCCAAGATGGCAGATACGGGGGTCGATATGCTGGCCCTCGGCCCCGGCGCGCATATGCATTGGGTGCTCGACTGGCACCCGCATCTCGACGAGCGTCTGACGCTTTGCGTGATCACCAAGACCGACGCGCGGTTCATCGTGCCGTCGGTGAATGCCGAGCAGGCCAAGGTCAACGCGGGTCTGCCCTGCGCCACGTGGCGCGATGAGGACGGGCCGGAGGCCTGTGTCATGCAGACCGTGCACGAGATGGGCGGCGCGGCGGTAGTTTGTGTCGATGAGACCGCGCGCACGGATTTCTCGATGGCGCTGCTCGATGCCTTGCCGGAAGCGGAGCGGCGCTATTCGGGAGAGATCGTGGGCGCGTTGCGGATGATCAAGGACGCGGAGGAGTTTGCCGCGCTCAAGGCCTCGGCCCTGTTGAACGACGAAGCGATGAAAGTGGCGTTCTCGGCGCTCAAGCCCGGTCTGACGGAGCGCGAAGTGGCCGAAAAGATCAAGGACCGCTTTGCCGAAGGCGGCGCGGCGGTGGCCTTTACGCTCTGCGCCAGCGGGCCGAATGGCGCCTACCCGCATCACCAGACCGGCGACCGGGTGATCGAGGAGGGCGACAGCATCGTGTTCGACATTGGGGCCGCGCTGGCCGGCTGGCCGTCGGACATGACGCGCATGGCCGCCGTTGGCCGCGCGCCGGAGGGGTATGAGGAGGTGCATGCCATTGTCGAGCGCGCGCTTGTCGCCGCCCATGCCGCCGCGAAGCCGGGTGTGAAAGCCCATGAGATCGACGACGCCGCGCGCGGCGTGATCGAGCAAGCGGGTTACGGCGAGTATTTCGTGCACCGCACCGGGCACGGGCTCGGGCTGGAGATCCATGAGCCGCCGTTCCTCACCTCTTCGTCGCAGACCGTGCTGGAGGAAGGCATGGTGTTTTCCATCGAGCCGGGGATCTACATCCCCGGTCGCTTCGGGATCCGTTTGGAAGAAATCGTGATCCTGCGCGCGGACGGGCCTGAAATCTTGTCAGAACTGCCGCGTGATCTTCATATCCAGCCGGTGTGACGCGAAGAGACCCCAAGCGCGGGTGAGAATGCACTTGCGGACAAAGAACAATATGCTTTGATCACCGCACAAATGTCCGTTTCCCGCCATGACTGGCGGGGCGGGCTTTCAATCCGGACAAAAAACCATCAGGGAGATAAACGGATGAAATATACCACGATGACCGCCACGGCGCTGGCGCTTGTGCTTGGCACGGGCGCTTATGCCGAAACGCTGAAATGGGCGCGCTCCGGCGACGCGCTGACGCTTGACCCGCATGCCCAGAACGAGGGTGTCACCGTCGCAGTGATGCACCAGATGATGGAGCCGCTGCTTATTCGCGATCCCAGCGGCGAGCTTGTGCCCGGCCTTGCCACCGAATGGTCCGTCAGCCCGGAAAACCCGGACGTGTGGAACTTCAAGCTGCGTGAGGGCGTCAAGTTCCACGATGGCGCGGATTTCACCGCAGAGGACGTCGTGTTCTCGTTCGAGCGCGCGCTCTCCGAGCAGAGCGACATGAAGGGCATCATCTCCTCCATCGCGTCCGTCGAGGCGGTGAATGATTACGAGGTGAACATCACCACCAAGGGCGCGAACCCGATCCTGCCCGCGACGCTGCCGAACATCTTTGTCATCGACAAGGGCTGGGCGGAAGCCAATGACGTGGTTGGCGTGCAGGATGTCGAGGGTGGCGAAGAGACCTATGCCTCGCTCAACGTGAACGGCACCGGGCCTTACAAGCTCGTGAGCCGCGAGAACGACGTCAAGACGGTGATGACGATCAACGAAGACTATTGGGGCAAGGACGAGTTCCCGATGGTCTATACCGATATCGAGTTCACCCCGATCCAGAACCAGGCAACGCGCATGGCCGCGCTGCTGTCGGGTGAGGTCGATTTCATCCAGGACGTGCCGGTGCAGGATCTTGAGCGCATCAAGTCCACCGATGGCATGAAAGTCCTGACCGCGCCGCAGAACCGCGTGATCTTCTTTGGCCTCAACGTCGCCGACGAGCTTGTGGGCGGCAATGTGGACGGCAAGAACCCGCTGCAGGATATCCGCGTGCGCGAGGCGATGAACATTGCCGTGAACCGCGAAGCGATCCAGCAGGTTGTCATGCGCGGCCAGTCCCAGCCGGCCGGTGTCATCATGCCGCCATTCGTGAATGGCTGGACCGAAGCGCTCGATCAGTATCCCGAGTATGACATCGAGAAGGCCAAGGCGCTGATGGAAGAGGCGGGCTATGGTGACGGCTTCTCGATTACGCTGAACTGCCCCAATGACCGCTATGTCAACGACGAGGCGATCTGTCAGGCGGCTGTCGGCATGATGGCGCAGATCGGCATCGACGTGAACCTCGAGGCGCTGCCGAAAGCGCAGCATTTCCCGCTGGTCAACGGTCTGAGCACCGACATGTACATGCTGGGCTGGGGCATCCCGTCCTATGACAGCGAGTACATCTTCAACTTCCTCTACCACACCAAGGGCGACCTTTACGGCGCGTGGAATGGCACCCGCTATTCCAACGAGAAGATCGACGAGATGACCCAGGCGATTGCCTCGGAAGTCGATCTTGAAAAGCGCAACGCGATGATCGCGGAAATGTGGGAGATCGCGAAGGCGGATACGGTTTACCTGCCGATCCACCACCAGGTGCTCAACTGGGCGATGAAGGACAGCGTCGGTGCCGCGATGGACAGCGACGACCAGGTGAAGGTGAAATACTTCACCATCGACTGAACGAAGATGCGCGCGTTGCGGGCGACCGCGATGCGCGCGCCATGTTTCGGCCCGGTGGAGGTTGATCCTCCGCCGGTGCCGGATTACCCCTGAACCCCATCCATTGCCGTTTTTCGATGGCCGTTGTGTCGTCAGAGGGGTCTGCTGCCCATGATTGCCTATATCCTGAGGCGTGTGTTCCAATCCGCGCTGGTGCTTCTGATCGTCGGGCTTGTCGCCTTTTCGATGTTCCGCTTTGTCGGCGATCCGGTCGAGAACATGCTTGGCCAGGAGCGCACGCAGGAAGATGTGGACCGGTTGCGCGACCAGCTTGGGCTGAACGATCCGTTCCCGGTGCAATACTGGACGTTCCTAAGCCGCGCGGCGCAGGGAGAGTTCGGGATATCGTATCGTCAGGGCCGCGATGTGGCCGATATCATCGCGGAGCGGTTGCCCGCGACGCTGGAGCTTGCGGCGGTGTCGGGGATGCTGGCGCTGGTCTTCGGGATCGGGCTGGGCGTGTTCACGGCGATCCGCAAGGACGGGTGGGTGTCGAGCACGATCATGTCGGTGTCGCTGATCGGGGTCTCCTTGCCGACCTTTCTCATAGGGATCTTGCTGATCTGGATATTCTCGGTCGAGCTGGACATGCTCCCGAGTTTCGGGCGCGGCGATACGGTTGATCTTGGCGGCTGGACCACCGGGTTTCTGACGGAAAGCGGGCTCAAGGCGCTGATATTGCCCGCGATCACGCTGGGGCTATACCAGATGACGCTGATCATGCGGCTGGTGCGGGCGGAGATGCTGGAGGTGCTGCGGCAGGACTACATCCGCTTTGCGCGGGCGCGCGGGCTGCGCGAAAAATCGGTCAACTTCCGCCATGCGCTCAAGAACACGCTGGTGCCGGTGATCACGGTCACGGGGTTGCAGCTTGGCTCGATCATCGCCTTCGCGATCATCACAGAGACGGTGTTCCAATGGCCCGGTGTGGGCTTGCTGTTCATAAACGCGATCCAGTTTGTCGATATCCCGGTGATGGCCGCGTATCTGATGCTGATCTCGGTGATGTTTGTCGGCATCAACCTGATTGTCGATCTGTTGTATTTCGCCATTGATCCGCGCCTGCGCGTGGATGGTGGCGCGGGAGGACACTGACATGGCCGATATGCCCGCACCCGCCTCGACCCGCGCGCGGATGAGCCGCTTCAACCGCGCATGGCAGTCGGATTTTGCCTACAAGTTCCGCCGCTCGCCGGTGGCGGTGGTGTCGTTCATCGTCATGGCGGTGCTGGTTCTGGGCGCGGTGTTCGCGCCGGTGGTTGCCCCGCATAACCCGTTCGATCCCGGCTCGCTGAACCTGATGAACGGCTTCACGGCACCCGGCACACCGAACGCATTCACCGGGGAGAGTTTCTGGCTCGGGACGGACGACCAGGGGCGGGACGTGTTCTCGACCATTCTCTACGGGATGCGGATCTCGCTCTTTGTGGGCTTTGCGGCGGTGATGTTTGCGATGGTGCTCGGGGTCACGCTGGGCCTACTCGCGGGCTATCTCGGTGGCTGGACCGAGACGATCATCATGCGCGCAGCGGATGTGCAGCTGACCTTCCCGGCGATCCTTGTGGCGATGCTGATCTTTGGCATCGCGAAGGGGATCACCCCGGTGGAATACCGCGATCAGATGGCGATCTGGGTGCTGATCCTCGCCATTGGCCTGTCAGACTGGGTGCAGTTCGCGCGGGTGGTGCGCGGCGCGACGCTGGTGGAAAAGAACAAGGAATACGTGCAGGCGGCGCGCCTGATCGGGCGCACGAAAGCGGCGATCATGCTGCGCCACATCCTGCCCAACGTGCTGTCGCCGGTGCTTGTCATCGCGACGATTTCGCTGGCGCTGGCGATCATCGCGGAGGCCACACTGTCCTTTCTCGGGGTCGGCGCACCGCCGACGCAACCATCGCTCGGGACGCTGATTCGCATCGGGCAAGGGTTCCTGTTCTCGGGCGAGTGGTGGATCCTGTTCTTCCCGGCGGTGACGCTTCTCGCGCTGGCGCTCAGCGTCAACATGCTGGGCGACTGGCTGCGCGATGCGCTGAACCCGAGGCTGAAATGAGCTCAGTTGGACGCGAAACGGATCATCCGGTCGATCTGGGGCGCCATGGTGCACCATTCATCGCCGCGCGCGACCCAATGCGCCTCGCGGGTGGTCGCGTGCACGATCACGCGTCCGTCCTGCTGTTCGATCCGGTCAAACGCGATGATGTTGAGAAACGCGGCAAAAGCAGCGGCTGTGAGGCACATGAGAGGTCTCCTGTTATCCTGTGGACTCGCTCCCTCCCACAGCGAGCTCTGCCTCATCCAACACCGTGGATGCGACACCGGCCCAGCGCGAAACACGCTTCGGAGCGCAAATGCCGCAGCGCAGCATTTCGACCTGCCCGGTTTTTGGGCGTTTCGGTATGCTCCGGCCCTTCTGGAATTCTGACAGGACCCTGCCCCCATGTCTGAGACCCCCGTCCTTTCCGTCCGCGATCTTGTCGTCGAGATCCCGACCCGGCACGCGGTGCTGCGCCCGGTCGATCGCGTGAGCTTTGACATCGCGCGGGGCGAGATCCTTGGCGTCGTGGGCGAATCCGGCGCCGGAAAGTCGATGACCGGTAACGCCGTGATCGGGCTTCTGGACCGCCCGGCAAGGATCACCTCCGGTGAGGTTCTGTTGAACGGACGTCGGATCGACAATTTGCCCTACGCGGAGATGCGCAAGGTGCGGGGCCGCCAGATCGGCATGGTGTTTCAGGATCCGCTGACCTCTCTGAACCCGCTTCTGACGGTGGGTGAACAGCTGACGGAGACCATCCGCGAGCATCTTGACCTCTCGCAGAACGACGCGCAGGAGCGGGCCATCAAGGCGTTGGAAGAAGTGGGCATTCCCGGCGCGCGGGACCGCATTGACAGCTATCCGCACGCATTTTCCGGCGGCATGCGGCAAAGGGTTGTGATTGCGCTGGCGCTCTGTGCGGAGCCCGATCTGGTGATCGCGGACGAACCGACCACGGCGCTCGACGTGAGTGTTCAGGCGCAGATTATCGCTTTGCTCAGAAGGCTTTGTCGGGAACGGGGCACCGCCGTGATGCTGGTGACCCACGATATGGGCGTGATTGCCGAGACCGCGGACCGGGTCGCGGTGATGTATGCCGGGCGGGCCGCCGAGCTTGGCGGTGTGCGCGATGTGCTGACCCTGCCACGCCACCCCTATACCGAGGGGCTGATGGGCTCTGCGCCGATGGCGTCGATGGGCCAGACCCGGTTGCACCAGATCCCCGGAAGCATGCCCCGTCTGGGCGCGCTGCCCACGGGGTGCGCGTTTCATCCGCGGTGCAACCGCGCCGAGGCGCGCTGCAGACAGGATCCGGCGCCCACGCTGGCCGCGGATCAGGGCCGCGCGGCCTGCTGGTTTCCGATTGCACGGGACAGGGCGACAGAGGAGGCATCGTGATGGCCACGAAAACCGCAAGCAAACCGGGCGCCGATACCGAGGCCGAAACGATCATGGTTTCTGTTGCGGGCCTGACACGCCGCTTCGACGTCTCCAAACCTTGGCTGAACCGGGTGGTGGAACGGCTGCCCAAGCGCATCCTGACTGCCGTGTCGGATGTGTCTTTCGAGATCCCGACGCATTCCACCTATGCGCTGGTGGGCGAATCGGGCTCGGGCAAATCCACCATCGGCAAGATGATGGTCGGCCTGTTGCCGCCGAGCGAAGGCCGAGTCACCGTGGGCGGCGTGGACCTGTCACGGGAAGCGTCAGCGGAGGCGCTCGATGCGGTAAGATCCCGGATTCAAATGGTTTTTCAGGATCCCTTTGCAAGCCTCAACCCGCGTTGGAAAGTGCGGAACATCATCACCGAACCGGTGGCGGCGCGCGGCGGAGACACGGAAGGTCTGGCCGAAGCGCTGCTTGAGAAGGTCGGGCTTTCGGCGGAGGACGCGGAGAAATTTCCGCATGAGTTTTCCGGTGGGCAAAGGCAGCGTTTGTGCATCGCGCGGGCGCTGTCCTCGAATCCGGATTTCATCGTCTGCGACGAGCCGACCTCCGCGCTCGATGTGAGCGTTCAGGCGCAGGTGCTCAACCTGATGTCCGATCTGAAAGCGGATCTTGGGCTCACATTCCTGTTTATTTCCCATGACTTGACCGTTGTGCGCCATATGGCGGACCGCATTGGCGTGCTCTATCTCGGGCGGCTTGTGGAAGAGGCAGACCCACAGACCCTGTTTGCCACACCACGCCATCCCTATACCCAGATGCTGCTGGCTGCGGCGCCGAAACTGGACGGGTTCGGCCGTGAAGCGGCGCTTCCGGTGGGGGAAATCCCGGACCCGATCAACCCGCCCAAGGGCTGCGCGTTTCACCCGCGCTGCCCGTTTGCGATTGACCGCTGCCGGCAGGAACGCCCCGAGCTGCGCGACGTGGCGGGATCGCGCACGGCCTGTCATCGCGCCGAGGAGCTCGACGTGCTCTGAAGGCGGTTTTGCGGCGCCGGGCCCGCGATGCACAATCCATGCACATGTCATGCACATCCCATGCGCATGGGACCGGCATTTTTGATGAGAGGGGCTCTGCCCCAGCGCGGCAAGCCGCGCTTCCCCGGGATATTTGTGGCCCAAAGAAACACGCGTTCCGAACACCGGGGCCGGGGCCCACGGGCGCGTCGTGCTGCGGTCGACCGGGCTCAGCGGGCGAGCGAGAGCTGTATCTGTTCGGCGGTGTCGCGCAACATGGGCAGATATGTTTCGACCATGAGTTCCGGGGTGGCGCGGATCGAGGGCACCGCGATGTTGATCGCCCCGGCCAGCACGCCCGAGCGGTAATGCAACGGGATGGCGAGGGACAGCAGGCCCATTTCGAGCTCCTGGTCGACCAGCGCCCAGCCCTGACGTGCCACGTCTTCGAGCACTTTGCGCAGCTCTGCCTTGTGGGTGATCGAGTATTCCGTTTGAGGCACAAGCCGGGCATTGGCGAGTGTCGCGTCCCAGTATTCTTCGGGCTGCGCGGCCAGCAGGACGCGGCCATTGGCGGTGTAGAACGCCGATTGCCGGGAGCCGATCGAGATGCCCACGGAAATGATGTTATGAGCCTGCACGCCCGCGACATAGACCACTTCGAGCCCGTCGAGAATCGCCGCCGTGCAGGATTCGCCCGTCTGTTCGGAGAGGCGCTCCATGAAGGGGCGGGCGCGGTCCCAGATGCCGATCTTGGAGAGCACGGAAAAGCCGAGTTCCAGAACCTTGGGGGTGAGGTCGAACAGCTTGCCATCGGTGACGACATAGCCTTCCTTGACCAGCGTCAGGAGAAAGCGGCGCGCGGTGGCGCGGCTCATATCCGTTTCGATCGCGACCTCGGAGAGCGTCATCTTGCGTCCGGTGCGGCTGAAGCTTTGAAGGATGGCCAATCCGCGCGACAGGGACGACACGAAATCCCGCGATGAAAGCTTGTCCTGGTCATCTGGTTGCTGCTCCGGATTCACGGTCCCGAGCCGGGCCTCGCTGGAGATGGCCGTGGCGGGTTTGGAGACAGACTTTACCATGTGCATATACCGCTTTCTTGATCGCGAGACGGGTTAGCACCAATCGGCGATTACTGAAAGATCCGAAGTTTTCGCGTTGCTCCTCAGAAAATGCTTGCTTTGCAGGCGACCTGTCAACAGTATTACGAACATAAGTTCGATATGCGAACACAGTCGACAGGAGAGACCCCATGAAGAAATCCTCTTTCACGTCCCCCGCGTTGCCGCGCCGGTCCGTTCTTACGGGCATGGCCGCAGCAGGCGCCATGGCGGCCATGCCACGCCGACTGGTCGCGCAGGAACAGATCACGATTCGCTGGTGGTCCCCGCAGAGTTCGCCCGAGCAGCTTGCCGCCTACCAGACGCAGATCGCCAATTTCGAAGCCCAGCATCAGAATGTGAAAGTGGTGTTCGAAAAGACGTCTGACGAAGGCTATGCGCCGCAGCTCGCCGCGGCCTTTGCATCCGGCGATGTGCCCAACGTGGTCACGCACCTGCCGAGCTTCGCGGTCTCCAACTACTGGCGCAATGGCCTTCTGGAGCCGTTCAACGACGTGATCGAGATGATCGGGCCGGAGAAGTTCTATCCCGGCGCCAATGACGGCTACGAAGTCGATCCCGGACAGTATGCGGGCACCTCCATCGGCAACTCCGCGGCCAACATGATGTGGCTGCGCACCGATCTCATGGAAGCGGCGGGCATCGAGAGCGCGCCGCGCACATGGGACGAGATGCTGGCGGCGATGGAAGCGATGCAGGGTGGCGGGATCTGGGGCGCGCCCCTGCCCTATGGCCGGAACTCCATGACATCGCTGATTTTCATCGGGGTGATCCACCAGGCCGGCGGTCAGGTGTTCAGCCCGGACCTCCAGGTTGCCATCGACACGCAGGAAACCCGCGACGCGCTCGAATTCTACAAGGCGATGCGCCAGTATTGCCCGCCGGGAGCCACCAACTACAGCTGGGGCGACAGCCTGACGGCGTTTGTGTCCGGGGCCTGTGCGACGGGCATCTATACCGGGCGCGTGCTGATCAACGTCAACACGCAGAACCCCGGCATCGCCGACAACGTGACCTGTGCGCTCTACCCGACCAAGTCGGCGGATATTCCGCATTGGACCTTCAACGACTTCCCGTCGGTCTTCATTCCGAAAGCGGCGCCGAACATGGAGGCCACCAAGCAATTCGCGGCATTCCTGTTCGATCCGGAAGGCTATATCCAGCAGCTGCATGCCGCGCCGGGTCACGTTCTGCCGGTGTTGCAGACCATCTCCGCCGATCCGGCCTATCAGGACAACCCGATCATCGAGAAATACAGCGCGGAGGTCGACAAGATGGCCGCGGCGGCTGCCAACGGGTACAACCTTGGCCGCGAAAGCGCAGAGCATCAGCCCAACGCAAAGGCCGGGGAAATCGTCAATTCCGGCGTGATTGCGGAGCTTGTGCAACGCGTCGTGCTCAACGACGAGAATGCCGATCAGGTGCTGGGCGAAACCACCGCCCGGATTGAAGAGATCATGGCGGGCTAAGCCACAGGACTCTTCTTTATTGGCGGGTCTGTGTTCCACTCCCGGCACGGATCCGCCGCTTTTTCCCTTTTCCCGAAACCGTCTCTTTCGAGGCTGGAGTCCCATTCCTTGTCGGAAGCCCTGAACCCGTCATGACCGTCGCCACCACAAATACCCCCCTTCTGGAACGCCAATATGCGCGCTTGGGAGCGCTGCTGATTGCGCCGACGATTGTCGTGTTTTCGCTGGTGATCGTCTATCCGCTGCTGGCGGCGATCTATCTGAGCCTCTTTTCCATCTATACGCCGACGCTCGAGGGCGATTTTGTCGGCTTTGCCAATTACTGGGATCTGCTGAGCGGGCGTGAGTTCTGGAATTCGCTCCGGGTGACGCTGGTCTGGACCGTGGGCACGCTGAGTTTGCAGATCGTTCTGGGCGTCGGGATGGCGCTGCTGCTGCACCAGAACATCTGGTTCCGGTCGCTGGCGCGGTCGCTGGTGCTGTTTCCCTATTTCCTGTCGACCGTTGTGGCGGTGCTGGTGTGGCGCTGGCTGTTCAACGATCTCTATGGCGCGATGAACCACGGGCTGATGCAGCTGGGCATTCTCGACATGCCGCTCGACTGGCTCGGGTCGATGCCGAACGCGATGATCGGGGTGATCCTCGTGGGCGCGTGGAAGTATTTCCCCTTTGTGGTGATCGCGGTGCTGGCACGGCTGCAGACGATCCCGGATCACCTCTACGAGGCCGCGCGGATCGACGGGGCCGGGCCGATTGCGCGGTTCTGGGACGTGACGCTGCCGCAGCTGCGGTCCGTGCTTGTGGTGATCATCCTCCTGCGCGCGATCTGGGACTTCAAGGAGTTTGACCTGATCTACCTTCTGACCGGTGGCGGGCCCGTGACCTCGACCCAGACGCTGAGCCTGCTGGTCTATCAGGAAGCCTTTGCACTCAACCAGATGGGTCAGGCGGCGGCCTATTCCGTGGGAATGATGCTGGTGATGCTGGTGTTCATGCTGGTGTATCTGCGCAAGACGGGGGGCCGGTGATGCTGCGTGACCGCGAAACGGTGATGTCGCGAGACCGCGCGGCGGCCGCAGGGCCGCAAGTGCGGAAGAGCTCTGGCGCGGCGGGGGTGGATGCGAGATGAGCCTGCCATCGTCAATGCTCCGCAAGATCGTTCTGAACTTCGTCACCTGGTCGCTGGTGGCCGTGATCGCCTTTCCGCTGTTCTGGATGATTGTCACATCGCTCAAGCCACAGTCGGAATTGTTCCGCATCCCGCCCACATGGCTGCCGGAGACAATCACCTTCGAGCATTACTGGCGCCTTCTGACAGAGACGCCATTCCTGCGCTATTTCCGCAATTCTGTGGTGCTGGCGACAACAACCACGGTTTTCGTCGTGCTGCTCGGCACGCTCGGGGCCTACAGCCTCGTGCGTTTCAAGTTCCGCGGACGCGAGACACTGGCGATGCTTGTGCTCTTCACATACCTGCTGCCCTCCGTGGTGCTGATCATTCCGCTATACCTGATGATGGTGGAAATCGGCCTGTCGAACACGCTGCTCTCGCTCATTCTGGCGCATACCACCTTTGCGCTGCCCTATGCGCTGTGGCTGCTGCGCAGTTTCATGGAAGGCATCCCGGAGGATCTCGAAAGCGCGGCGCTCGTGGACGGCGCCACGCGGATGGGCGCGTTTCGCGACGTGATCCTGCCACAGCTCCTGCCGGGGATCATCTCGACCGCGCTGTTCACCTTCATCCTGTCGTGGAACGAATACCTCTATGCGCTGGTGCTGGTGAATTCGGACAGCGTGGCACCGCTGACCACGGGCGTGATGTCGATGCTGATCTCGGCGTTCAACATCGAATGGTCGCTGCTGATGGCGGCGTCGGTGATGATGAGCCTGCCGCTGATCGTTGTGTTCGCCTTCCTGCAAAGTTACCTGACCCGCGGCTTTGGCGCGGGCGGGGTCAAGGGATAAGGAGACCCCATGGCTGACGTCACCCTCAAGAACGTGCGCAAGAGTTTCGGCACGTTCACCGCGTTGGAAAACCTCGATATCGAGATCCGCTCCGGAGAGTTCGTGGCGTTGCTCGGCCCGTCGGGCTGTGGCAAGTCGACGACGTTGCGGATGCTGGCGGGGCTGGAATTTCCGAGCGCGGGCGAGATCAGCATCGACGGGCGTGTCGTGAATGACGTGGCCCCGGGCAAGCGCGATATCGCGATGGTGTTTCAGAGCTACGCGCTTTATCCGCACATGACCGTGGGGCAGAACATTGCCTATCCGCTGCGCAAGCGCGGCGTGCCCAAGGATGAACGCGCCGCGGCGGTCCAGAAAGCCGCAGAGCTGCTGCAGCTTGAGCCCTTGCTCGACCGCAAGCCCGCGCAGCTGTCGGGCGGGCAGCAGCAGCGCGTCGCGCTGGGCCGCGCGCTTGTGCGCGAGCCCAAGGTGTTCCTGCTCGACGAGCCGCTGTCCAATCTCGACGCCAAGCTGCGCAGCTACATGCGCGCGGAGCTGATCGAGCTGCACCGACGGCTCGGCAAGACGATGGTCTATGTGACCCATGACCAGCTTGAGGCCATGACCATGGCGGACCGGATCGCGGTCATGCATGGCGGTCGCTTGCAGCAATTCGACACGCCCGACGCGGTCTATAACCGCCCGGCCAACCGCTTCGTCGCAAGCTTTATCGGCACGCCGTCGATGAACCAGATCGAAGGCACACTGGCCGGCGACACCTTCACCCGTGGCGCGATGACGGTGCCGCTCGACCGCGCCCGCTTTGCCGCCGAAGACGGGCCCTGTGTCATGGGCGTGCGGCCCGAAGCGGTGACAATCGGCACAGGCCATGTCGCGGCCACGATCCGACTGGTGGAGAACACCGGGCATGAGCTCATCGTTTCGCTTGCGCTCGAAGACGGCACGCGACTTCTGTCTCGGGTCGAGGCCGGGCGACGGCTTTCCATCGGGCAGACGGTTCAGATCACCTTTGAACCAGATGCCATTCACCTGTTTGCGCCGGAAGACGACGGCGCGCGGCTCAACACGGACGAAGACGCATCGGTGATCCCGATGCGCTCGCACTAACAACGAAGGAACAAGGGCATGACAGATATCCGGGATCTCGACCGGCAGTTCGTGTTCCACCCGTTCAGCGCAGCGGGGCAGCACGAGCAAAGTGGCGCGGCCATGATCGCGCGCGAGGCCAGCGGATGCTGGATCACGGACGATGCGGGCAAGCGCTATCTCGACAGCATGGCGGGTCTGTGGTGCGTGAATGTCGGCTATGGCCGTGACCGCATCGCCGATGCCATGGCCGACCAGGCCCGCAAGCTGAGCTATTTCCACGGGTTTTCGTCGATGGCGACGGAGCCCGCCGCGATCCTTGCCCAGCGCGTCATCGAAAAGGCACCGCCGGGATTCTCGAAGATCTTCTTCGGCGCGTCCGGCTCGGACGCCAATGACACGCAGGCCAAGATTGTCTGGTATTACAACAACGCGCTCGGTCGCACGGAAAAGAAGAAGATCATTGCGCGCGACCGTGGCTATCACGGGGTGACCGTCATGGCCGGTGGCCTGACCGGGCTGCCGGCGCTGCATAACGGCTTTGACCTCCCCCTGCCGATGATCCGGCATGTGTCGGCCCCGCACAACCTCTGGACCCGCCACCCCGGCGAGACGGACGACGCGTTTGGCGACCGGCTGGCGGCCGAACTCAACACGCTGATCGAAGCGGAGGGCCCGGAAACGGTGGCCGCCTTCATCGCGGAACCGGTGATGGGCGCGGGCGGCGTGATCGTCCCGCCGGAGGGCTATTTCCCCAAGATCAAGGCGGTTCTGGACCGCCATGACGTGTTGCTGATCGCCGACGAGGTCATTTGCGGCTTCGGGCGTCTGGGCACGTGGTTCGGCACGGAGAAGATGGACATGAAGCCCGATCTCATGTCGGTCGCCAAGGGGATCACCTCGGGCTATGCGCCACTCTCGGGCGTGCTTGTGGGCGAAGAGATCTGGCGCGTGATCTCGGGCGAGGGTGCCGCGAAATTCGGTGCGTTTGGCCATGGCTACACCTATACGGCGCATCCGGTGATGGCCGCCGCCGCGCTCGCCAATCTCGACATTCTCGAAGAGGACAATCTCGTGGAACGCGCCGGCAGCATCGGGGCCTACATGCAGGAAACCCTGCGCACCGCCTTTGCCGACATGCCGATTGCCGCGGAGGTGCGCGGCACCGGGCTTGTGGCAGCGGTCGAATTTGCCCGGCCCGTCGGAGAGGGATGGGAGAAATTCGATCCCGGCCGGACGGTGGCGCCCAGAATCGTGCGCGCGGCCCTCGAAGATGGCGTGATCTGCCGCGCGTTGCCCAACGGCGATGCGGTGTCCTTTTCGCCGCCGTTCACCATCACCCACGAAGAAATCGACCTGGCCGTGTCGACGGTGCGCCGCGCTGCCGACCAGACCTATTCCGCCCTGCGCGCCGAAGGCGCTTTGGACCCAACAAAAGTCTGAGGAGGCGCGTTTTGGACAGACACAGCATCACCTGGACCGGCGCAATGCCCGCCATCACCACCCCGTTTACCAAGGCGGGCGCCGTGGACCATGATGGGCTTTCACGCAACATCAAACGCCTTGTGGCCGCCGGCGCCACCGGCGTTGTCGCCGCTGGCTGCACCGGCGAATTCTGGACATTGAGCCGCGAGGAGCGGCGCGCGATCGGCGTGACCACACGCGGCGCGCTCGGGCCGGACCTGACCTGTATCCTCGGCTGTGCGGCGATCACGCCTTCGGGCGTCTTGGAAGCCTTGCACGATGCCAAGGAGGCAGGCGCGGATGCGGGGTTGGTCATGCCGCCCTTTTTCGCGCATCTGACCAAGGGCGAGATCATCGCGCATTTCGAGGCGGTGGCGGCCGCGTCGCCGCTTCCCATCGTGCTCTACAACATCCCCGGCAATGCGGGGAACGCTCTGACCCCCGATATCGTCGATGTGCTGGCGGATCTCGATCCGGTGGTGGCGATCAAGGAAAGCTCCGGCGACTGGATGAATTTCAACCAGACCATCGACCGGGTGCGCGACCGGATCCGCGTGTTTTGCGGGCCATCCTCGACCATCGGTGTGCCCGCGATGCTTGCGGGCTGTGACGGGTTGATCGACTGTTTCCCGAATGTGTGGGACGGGTGTCTTGACCTTTGGACCCTGCATCAGGAAGGACGGATGGAGGAGGCCTGGGCCTATCAGGCCCGCGCACAGGCGCTCACCCATCTGTTTACCTCCGGCGGGCGCACGCTTTACCCTGCGACAAAGGCGGCGATGGACCATCTCGGACTGCCCGGTGGTGGGAAGCCGCGCGCGCCGTTACAGCCTTTGAAGGGCCCGGCGCTGACCGAGTTGATCGACGGGCTCGACAGGATACTGGGTCGGAAGACCTCTGCCGCCTGACACAGAATAACAGAAAGGATTTCCCATGGATCTGGGATTGAAGGGCCGCAAGGCCATTGTGAGTGCTGCGTCCAAGGGGCTGGGCCGGGCCTGTGCCTTCTCGCTGGCGCGCGAGGGTGTGGATCTTGTGCTCAACGCGCGCACGGCGGCGGATCTTGAGGCCACGGCGGAGGAGATCCGCGCGGAGACCGGCGTGACCGTGACCACCGTGGCCACGGATTTCAACAGTGACGAAGGGCGCGACGAAATCATCGCCAAGGCGGGAGACGTGGACATTCTCGTGGCCAATCCCGGCATCCGGCAGATCCCCGGCGAGTTCCCGGAATGGGACAAGGCGGAGTGGCAATACTGGCTCGATGTGCATTTCTTCTCCTCCCTGCAGATGATCACCGGCGTGTTGCCGGGCATGCGCGCGCGCAAGTTCGGGCGGATCGTCAATATCTCCGTGAGCTTCATCAAGTTCCCGGCGCCGCATTTCGCGCACAGCCATTCGGCGCGGCTGGCGCTGTCGGGGGCGATTGCCTCGATGGTCAAAGAGACCGTGCGCGACAACGTCACGATCAACACGGTATGCCCCGGGTTTTTCGACACCGATGCGCTGCACACGAACCTGCACAACCACGCGCGGCGCGGCAACACGACCTACGAGGCGATTGTAGAGAACCGGATCCAGTCCGTGCCTGCGGGGCGGTTTGCAGATCCCAGCGAATGCGGGGACCTTGTGGCGTTCCTCTGCTCCGATCAGGCGGGCTTCATCGTCGGGCAGAATATCGTCAACGATGGTGGCGTTTATCAGGGTCTGTTCTGATGCAGCCGCGGCTTGTCATGGTGTCGGGTGGCGCGCGCGGGCTTGGCGCGGCGATCGTGCGGCGCTGCCTCGCGGACGGGCACCGCGTGTCGGTTGGCGTGCGCAAGCCCGAAGCGGTGCGCGAGGCGTTTGGCGATGCGGTCGGTGCCTACCGGTTTGACGCCGATGCGCCGGAGACCGCCGCTGAGTGGGTCGCCGCGAC
Organism: Cognatishimia sp. F0-27; assembly: GCF_020667845.1. Lineage (GTDB taxonomy): Bacteria > Pseudomonadota > Alphaproteobacteria > Rhodobacterales > Rhodobacteraceae > JAFMPQ01. The sequence continues at coordinate 52,858 of NZ_JAFMPQ010000017.1, read as the reverse complement.
GACCGCCGATATGGGCGCGCCCGACGCGCTGGTCAACAATGCGGGCATCCTCAAGATGGTGGATTTCACCCGCGGCACCGAGGATGATCTTGACGATCTTTTCAACGTGAATGTCAAAGGGCCGTTCCGGCTGATCCGCGCGGCGCTGCCCGCGTTGAAAGCGTCGGGACGCGGGCGCGTGATCAACATCGCCTCGACCGATGCAAAGCGTTACCGTGATGCCTCTACCTCGCTGGGCTATGTCATGACGAAACAGGCGCTTCTGGCGATGACCCATGCGGTGCGCTTTGCCGGGTGGGACGAAGGGTTGCGCGGCACGGCGTTGTGCCCGGGTGCGATTGACACCGATATGATCGACGGCATTCCCGGCGTGACGCCGAAAGCGGAGCGGTTGCAGCCGGATGATGTGGCGGAGATCGTGTCCATGCTGCTGAAGCTGCCCAATCAGGCGAGCGTGCCGGAGATCGTGGCGAATACGCGGTTGGAAAGCTCTGTTTGACCGGCGGGTGATCTCTCTGAGCGAGAACCCGTCCCGGAGCGAAGGACACAGGCCGCCGGGGCATCGACGGGCCGGAGAATGGGCCAGGGACTGTCGATACGACGGGCGTTCCCTGGCACTTTATGCTGGCCAAGTCCGAAATCCGTTTGAATGATGCGCGCAACGTGCCCGGATCGACAGGCCGTCCGAGCGGCCCGTCGATGGTCCGGCGGCCTTTGGCCTTGTTCCGGACCTTTCTTGAAGACGTGGCCAAGTGAGCGCCGGACCGAAGGGTGGCGAGGAACGCGCCGCCCCGTGGGCGCGGTTCGGCACGTCGCAACGGTTCCCGTGGCACGAAGACTTGTGCAAAGCGGTTTTGCGGCCCGTCGATATTTTGCGCGAGGACAGCCTCAGGCGGGGATTGCCCGCCGCGCCTTGGCTGACGCGGCGGGATTCTTCATCTGAAGGTGCGCCCTACTCCGCCGCTTTGACCTTGGCCGCGTTCTTGCGCACATAGGCGCGCCACGTGGTCGCCCAACGCTCGGGGTCGGCCATGTCGTCGCCCTTGATCTGGGCGATGGGGGCGTTGTGCGGCGCGGTCTTCACGACTTCCGGGGTCTCGTAGGCTTCGTGCACCACGTGTTCGAGCACGTCGATCCAGTAATCGATATCCTCGCGGGACCACAGCTCGCCCGCCTCCGGCGTGAACGGTTCAGCGACCAGCCACGGCTCATGGGACAGCCACAAAGCGTCGATGCCGAAATCGGTCATGCGGTTAGAGATGTCGACGATGGTGCAGCCTGTATCCTTGGTCACCTGTTCCACGGAATGGCGGGTCATCTCCATGCGCGGGGCGGTGATGTCGGGATTGGAGCGGCTCACGCCTTTGACCTCGCCCAGGCGCTTGTCCATGTAGTTGTTGGCCAAAACGGAGATATCCGCCGCCTCGCGAAGGCCGTCGGCCCCCATAGCCCGTGCCCAGGCATAGGCCTTGAGCACTTGCGGCGCGTTGCCCCAGAATTCGCGGATGCGGCCGATGCTTTGCGGGCGGTCGTCGTCGAGCTTGAACGCATCGCCATCCCGCACCACCAGAGGCGAGGGCAGGAACGGCACCAGATGCTCGGCACAGCCATAGGCACCCACAGCGGGTCCGCCACCGCCCTTGGGCGCGCCGAACGTCTTGTGCAGCATGTACATGCAGGCATCGAACCCCAACTCGCGCGCGCGCAGGCGCGTCATCACGCCGTTGAAATTGGCATGATCGTAGAAGCACAGGCCGCCCGCCTCATGCACCAACCGGACCCATTCCTTGATGTCCGGGTTATAGATGCCCATGTCGTCAGGGTTGTTGACCATGAGCGCCGCGGTGCGCGGACCGAGCACCGATTTGAGCTGTTCGATTGACGGGTAGCCGTTTTCCTCAAGCGAAAGCGTGATGACCTCGAACCCGGCGGTGTTGGCCGTGGCGGGGGAGCAGGGATGCGTCTGGATCGTGGTGATGATCTGGTCGCGCTGTTCCAGCTCGCCGCGCGAGGCGTGATAGGCGCGGGTCACGCAGGCATGGGTATAGGCCGCATCGGCCCCGCCACCGGCCTGAAACACGAACTGGTCCATGCCGGACACTTCGCAGAGGAAGTCGGAGAAATTGGCGTAGACCTCCATCACGCCTTGCAGCGTGTCGGGGTGTTGCAGCGGGTGAATATGGGCGAGATGCTCCATCGCGGCGCGCTCGCCGATGCGCGGGTTGTATTTCATCGTGCAGGTGCCAAAGAGCGACACGCCCATCATGCCCAGCGTCATCTGGGACAGGTGCAGGTAGTGGCGCAACGCGTCATGCTCGGTCAATTCAGGCAGCTCCGGCTTTGCCTTGCGCGCGGCTTTGCCGGGCAGGTCGGGCATGGGTGCGTCCTCGAAGACCACCCCACGGCGACCGGGGCAGCCCATCTCGGTCACGACCGGTTCGGACCAGCGCGGGGCATGGAAGTTTTCGGGGTTGCGGGCGAGACGGTTGGGGATCGGAGCGGTCATGCCAGCGCCTCCTTGAGTGCGGATGTCAGTTGCGCGATGTCCTCGGGCGTGTGGATTTCGGTGACGCAGTAGAGCGCTGCGTGGCCCTCCACACCCGGCTCGCCGGTGATGTCCTTGCCGCCGAAGATGCCGAGCGTGCGGATCGTGTCATTGATCGGGGCCACGGGCTTGTCGAACTGCACCACAAATTCCTTGAAAAACGGGCGGGAGAGATCGACCGATGCGCCGGGCAGCGCGTTGATCGCCTCTGCGGCGGCGCGGGAGCGGGCCATGATCAGACGACCGATTTCGGCAAAGCCTTCGGGGCCCATGGCCGCCATGTAGGTGGTGTTGGCCAGCGCCCAGAGATAGACGGAATTGCCGGTCCAGTCCTTTCCCTCGTCGCGCATGCCATAGGACGACTGGTGAAAGAGCGTGAGGCCAAAGCCGTATTCGCCCTCTTTCTGCGTCTCGCCGATGGAGATGTTGAGCGTGTTGTATTCAGAGGTGTAGCGGGCCTCGTCGGGGCTTGCGATGAAGCCGCCGACACCGCCACCGGCGTTCATGTGCACGCCCATCGGCTGAGTCGGACCGACGGCGATGGTTGCGCCATACGCGCCGGGCGCTTCGAGCAGACCGAGCGAGAGCGGGTCGACGCCGACGATGGCCTCAGCCCCGGAAGCGCGGGCCATGGCGCAGAGCGCACCGGGATCGGCGTCGATCACGCCATGATAGGAGGGCGTCTCGATATAAAGTGCGCAGACATCGTCGCCGAGCTTGGCCTGAAGATCGTCGCGGTCGATCTGGCCATCGGGGCCGACACGGACCGTATCAATCGTGATATGGCGCGCCATTTCGCGCGGCTCGCAGTAGTTCTGCAGCACCATCAGGCGTTCGGGGTCCATCACTTCGGGGATCAGAACCCGGCGGCGGCCGGTCATGCGGGAGGCCATGCGGACGGAATGGCCAATCGCGCAGCCCCAGGAATAGACCGGCAGGCCGACAAAATCCATTTCGACCAGCGCGCCGATCTGGGAACAGAATTCGAACCACGCCTGGTTGCGGCCATGGTCCGAGGTGGGCGAGCCGAAGACCGAGGTTTGCCATTCGTAACGGTTTGCGACCTCGTCACAGATCGCGGGCACGTAATGCGGCCATGCGCCGGCACCGAGGAAACACAGGTAGTCCTTGCACGTCGCGTTCTTGGACAGCACGTCGTCGAGATGGCGCGACAAGGCCACTTCGGACGCGAGTTGTGGCGGCAGGTTGAAGGGCTTGCCGTAGAGGTGATCCTCGGGGATCTGGGAAAACAGGCTGTCGACGGAATTCAATCCGAGCGCCGCCAGCATCTCCTGCTTCACCTCCGGGACGGAATTGGCCATCCAGGGATGGGCTTTGGTCATGGGAAAACCTCCTGTCTATGCGTTTTTTGTCGGGGTCCGGCGTTGGTTCAATGCACCACGCGCACCACCTGTTTTCGGCCAGGGCCGGTGGTGATCGGCCACCAGCCCGCCAATCGCGCATCGAGACCGGGATCGCCGGTGTCGATGGTCAGTTCCAGCGGTTTGAGCGCTGCAAGCTTGGGCGACGCGCAGATCACGTCGATATTCTGGGGTCCGACGCGCTCGATCACCCGGTGCGAGATCTGCTGGTTGCCGCGCCCGAGCACGAAGCCCTGACCGCCTACGACGGAGAGCACGATTCGGGCCGCTGACTCCTGCTCAAGCGCATCGAGCAGAGCGGTTTCGGACAGGTCGCGCGCGACGATCCGACCATTGCGCGCCAGATCCACACCGAGCAGCGTGCCGCCCCCCAACCGGTCCTTGAGCGCCGCCAGTGTGGTGCCTGGTCCAAGGATATAGGCGCGGTCGGGTGTCATCCGGCGATGATAATCCCCCAGCGCAGCGTCAAGATCCGCAATCACGTCACCGCCGCCCGCCTTCGGGTTCTGCCGCGCGCCCTCGGTGGACGCCGGTGTGCGGGCCACGGCAAAAAGCTGCGCGGAGAGACGCCCCCGGCGTCGGGCGCTTTCGTCGATGTCGAGGATCTCGATCATCTCGATCGGGTGGCGCGGATTGGCGAGAAACGCCTCCGCCGCGCGCCCCGCGCGTTCGGGCGAGCGGGCAAAGACACCGGAATGCATCTTGACCCCGGCCGGGATGCCGAGGATCGGCACGCCCGCACCATTGGCGGCGGCCACGTCCCGCGCGGTGCCGTCCCCGCCCGCAAAAAGAATGAGGTCCACCCGATCCTGCATGGCGGCGACGAGGCTTTTGGTATCTGCGGCTGTCCCGGTGCAGGGAATGGCGAGCTGTTCGGCATCGGGCAGGAGCATGCCGCCCAGCGCACCCGGTCCGGTGACCACGTGGCGCAAGGCACCCGAACCCATGGCGTCGAGCGCGCGCTGTGCGCGCCGCGCCGCGCGACCGGCCAGCGCCTGCGCATCGGGTCGGCGATGCAGCGTCGGGTCATCGCTGCCCTTCTCGCCCAAGGGGCCGCCCAGCCCGGCGACGGGGTTCACGAGAAAGCCAAGAACAGGGCCGCGCGACTCAACCATGAAATTTTCGCACATTTGTTCGCATGATGAAACAATGCCTGCTCCGACACGCTCGGGCAACCTGAATCTGCATGTGCAAGGCGATGATGCGGCGATGAGGGCGACGGGAGCGGAGAGAACGCCGACATGGTCCGCAAAGAGGCGCACCTAGGCGGCTTGCGCCGGTCCGGTCGACCGCTCGCGAAGGCGCGTGTTACCCTATCCGAGGCAGCTCTCTATCGCCTGGCGAATCATCCGTTCATTGAACGGTTTCTGCACCAGACCGGCATCGGGGTAGCGTGCATCCACTTCGAACACCTCGAAATGCGCAGAACAGAAGACAAAGGGCACGTCCTGCGCCAGCAACACATCCGCGAGCGGAAAGATCTGGCCGTCACCTAGATTGACATCGAGGATGGCGAAATCCGGCCGGGTGTGCGCAACCGTTGCAAGCGCATCGGTCAGCGTGTGCAGCGGTCCCAGAACGCTGCACCCGAGATCCTCGACCATGAAGGCCAGATCCTGCGCCACAAGCACCTCGTCTTCGACGATCAGAACCGCATTGGCCGTTGCGCCCGGCTTAGTCGTGGAGGTCACAATGCAATCCAATCCTGTAAAGACCGTCCTGAGCGTCGATCCGAATGTCACCGCCGAGCTGCGTGGCCGCGAGACGCACAAGCTGCGAGCCGAAGCCTTCCGGCGCGGACTCGCTTTCGGCGATGCGGGAGGCCCTTTCTTCCCAGATGATTTCCACGGGCCCATCGCCCTCGCGGGTCCATGACACGGCGAGCGCCCCGTCTGATGCGCCAAGTGCCCCGTATTTGGCGGAGTTTGTCGCCCATTCATGCAAAATCAAGGCGAGCGGGGTGATCTCTTCGCTGTTGACCTGAATGTCCGGACCGTCGATCTGGGCATCCTGCTCTCCCTCAAAGGCGGCAATGCTGACGGAGACGAGATCCTTGAGCGCAAGCGCGCGCGAACCTTCCTTGACGCTGAGATCATGCGACACCGCCAGCGCATTGATCCGGTCGGACAGCGTGTCGGCCAGATCCTTCGCGGAGTCGGCCGTGCGGGCACCGACCCGGAGCAGCGCGGACATGATCGAGAAGAGGTTTTTGACCCGGTGGTTCATTTCCCGGATCATCAGCTCGCGCATGTTGGAATTCTCGACCTCCACCGTCTGGTCGAAATTCACCCCCACAAGCCGCTTTGGGCGCGACAGTTCCGAAAGCTGACCAAGGCCGCGGAGGTGGCGCACGCTGCCATCGCGCCGGCGCACCCGGAAAGATGCCTCGTAGCCTGCCTCTCCGGAAATCGCCCGGCGCAAGGCGTTCTCGACCATGGGTCGGTCTTCTTCCACGATGCGCTTCATCACGGCGTTGATATCGGCGCTGTCGGTTTCATCCACGTCAAAGAGCAACATGGCATTGGCATCGAGCGTCGTGTTGCCGGTTTCGACCTCGTATTGCCAGAAACCGATCTTGGCCACTTCGAGCGCAAGCTTGAGCCGCGCGGCTTCCTGACGGAGTTGCAGTTCAAGGTCGAGCGCCGCGGTGATGTCGGCAAAGGTGAGCGTTGCGCCGACCACGTTGCCATCGAGCATGCGGTACGGCGTGATCAACAAAGCCCAGTGGTTGCGCCCGTCGCGGCTGTGGACCGTCTCACGCAGGACGCGCTCTTCGACGATGACCTGATGGATACGGGCCATCAACCTGTCGGAGTCTTCAAGATTGCTGCGCAGATCCTGCAAGGGCCGGCCCCGGTCGCCGATCTTGAGGGAAAACAGGTCCTGCGCGCCATCGGTGAAATTGCGCACGCGCAGGTCGTGATCCACCACGATCAGCGGCAATTCGGTTGAATCGAAGAGGTTCTTGAGATCCGCGTTGGCAACGGTGAGCTCATCGACCTTGGATTTCAGCTCGTCATTGACGGTGCTGAGTTCCTCGTTGGTCGATTGCAGCTCCTCGTTCATCGACATCATTTCTTCGTTCGAGCTCTTGAGCTCTTCATTGGCGGTTTCAAGCTCTTCCACCGCGCTTCGCAGGCGCAGGCGGGTGAGGCGCAGCTCTTCTTCCACCACTTGTTCATGGCTGTCGAATTCGTAGATCTCGTCGATCTCATCATCCGCGCTGACCTTGAAATCGCCCTTGTCGCGCAAAACCAGAAGAATGGTGTCATCAGGCAACGGGTCTGCGATCACGTCTACGGTCTGCACGCCGATCTCGGATTGCACGTCAACGTCGCGCACCACCTTGCGGCGGCGGTCATCGTTCACGTTGCGGATCAGCGTCGGCAACACCTCCTTGAGACCACGGCGGGCCAGGTTCTGGACATAGGCCGGGCCGCTTCGGGTCGGCGAAAGCGCGAAATAGCGCGCAAACTGGCCGCTCGATTTGAGGATTTCGCCATCTTCGGTGATCCGAAGGGACGGCGGGGCGTAGCGTTCGAGCATCCGCTCCGTGGCGTAGCCGTCATCCCATTCGTCGTCGAACCGACGCACCCGGTGGCCGGGCTCGACGCGACCGCGCGCGGACCGGCGGCTCGATGCGGTCAGGTCGATCGGGTAGACGGGCGGCCCGTCGAACCGTTTGAAAATGCGCGCCTTCTGATCCATGACGCCAAACAGATCCTCATGCCGGCCGATGCTCTCGGAGGGGCCGAGAAAGAGGTGCCCACCGGGCTTGAGCGCGTAATGGAAGATCGGCAGTGCCTGATTTTGCAGCTTATCGCCGAAATAGATCAGGACGTTGCGGCAGGAGATCAGGTCGAGCCGCGAAAAGGGCGGATCCTTGACAATGGAATGCGCCGAAAAGCGCACCATGTCGCGGATCTTCGGCGCGATCTGGAAGTTGCTGTCGCGCCCGACGGTGTAATGCTCGCGAAAGCTTTCGGGGATGTCGGCCAGCGCGGAGGTGGGATAAATCCCTGCCCGCGCCATTTGCAGCATCTGGTCGTCAATATCGGTGGCGAAGATCTGCACCAGCGTGGACTTGCGCGCGCGCCGCAGTTCGGAGGCGAAATACATCGCGAAGGAGTAAGCCTCCTCGCCACTCGAGCAGCCCGGCACCCAGACCCGGATTTCCTCGCCCATGTTCTTTGCCACCAGCGGAGCAATCACCTCGGCGCGCAGGGTTTCGAATTGCTCGCTGTCCCGGAAGAAGCGGGTGACATTGATGAGCAGTTCGCGAAACAGGGTTTCGCATTCCTCGTCACTGTCGCGGATATGGGCGAGGTAGTCGCTGCCATCGACCAACCCGAGCACCTGCATCCGCCTCTGGATGCGGCGCACGATCGTGGAGCGCTTGTAACCCGAAAAATCATGCCCGACGCTCGCGTTCAGCGTCGCGCAGAGCTCGTCGAGATGTTCGAGCACGCGGACCGGATCATCGCCGTCATCGGCGTCACGGCCCAGACCTTCGACAAAGCCCATGATTGTCGGCGCAATGTCGCGCGGGGTCCGGATGTAATCGACAAGCCCCGTCCCAACTGCGGAGAGCGGCATCCCGTCATAGCGCGCGGTTTTGGGGTCCTGCACAACGCACAGGCCACCGTGTTCCTTGATCGCGCGCAGGCCGGAGCTGCCATCGGCACCGGTCCCCGACAGGATGACACAGATCGCCTTCTCGCTTCGATCTTCCGCCAATGCTACGAAAAAATCGTCGATAGGCCGACGCAGACCGCGCGGCTGCGAGAACTGGGTCAGGGCAAGCACGCCGTCCTTGATCGTCAACCCGTGGCCCGGCGGGATCACGTAGACAAAACCGGCCTTGACCTGTTCGCCACCGGAGGCCTGCACCACCGAAAGCGGAGTATGCGGTTCCAGCAGTTCCGCCATCATGCTTTGATGATTGGGATCGAGATGCTGGACAATCACGAAGGCGACGGGATTGGACGTGTCGGCAGTTGCAAGCATGTCGCGCAAGGCTTCAAGGCCACCGGCCGACGCACCGACCCCAGCGATTACCACATCTTCCGACATTTCAAACAGCCTCTCGAGCATCCGACGCTCGACGCTACCCTAGCGTGCAATTCTTGAAAACGTAAACCGGTGTTTTTGCTGACGTCGCGCCGAGCCATGCCGCCCATGGTTTTGGCGAATGCCCATCTGCGCGGCACCGCGCATGCGCCACGTGCTCTGGGCAGCCGGTTGCGCGCGCGGGGGCGCAACCGCAGGACATGCACCACGCCGGCGGCCGGTGCGCCATGCCGGCAAACGCACCATCCGCGCGGCAGGGCATTCCGCCTGCGCCCACAGCCGGTGCGGCCATGTCCCGTGTCGCATCAGGCGGACGCCGCGTCACGGCGCGGACCCTGACAAGAGACCCGGCAAGCGCCCCATGCGTGACGCTCAAACCGGGAGCATCCGCGCGTCCGGAATGTCACACGCCGCTGCGCGAATGAGGTTTCCCAGCCGCGCAAAGGACGGGCCAAGCGGATTGGTGCTGCGCCAGATGAGCCCGACGGTGCGGGTCGGCTGCTTGCCGGGAAAGGCACGCACATCGACCTCCGGCGCGCGCGCCTCGACCCGAACGGCCATCGCGGGCACCAGCGTTGTGCCAAGCCCGGCAGCCACCATTTGCACCAGCGTCGCAAGAGAGCTGCCATCCATCGACGTTCGGGCGCGGGCGCCTTGAAGCGCGCAGAGCGACAGGGCCTGGTCGCGGAAGCAATGCCCTTCTTCCAACAATAGCAAGCGTTTGTCACTCATGGCATCGGGAGGCTGCACGGGTTTTTCGCGGTCTTCCGCCGACCGGACCAACATGAGGGGTTCGTCAAACAGCGGCATTTCCTCAAAGCTCGGCTCGGAGACCGGCAGCGCGACCAGCGCGCAATCGATGCGGCCCTCGGAGAGCTCGTCGATGAGACGCGGCGTGATCGACTCGCGGACCTGCAACTCGATCTCGGGGTGATCAACGCTCATGGCGCGAAGGATATTGGGCAGAAGGTAAGGCGCGATGGTCGGGATCACGCCGAGGCGAAGCCGCTGCGGCAAGCCGCCCGTCGCCCCTCGGGCCAGTGTTTCAAGCTCGTCCACGGCGCGGAGCACCGCGCGCATGCGCACCAGCGCTTCCTCGCCAAACGCGGTCAGGCGCACCTGCCGCGCGGACCGCTCGAAAAGCGCCGTGCCCAACACCTGCTCCACCGCACGGACCTGAACCGAGAGCGCTGGCTGCGAGACCGCACAGGCATCGGCCGCGCGGCCGAAATGCCCATGTCGGGCGAGCGCATCGACATAGCGCATCTGTCTCAATGTGACGTTTATCATAATCAAAAATTATCGCCTCAATCGGAAAATGCAACTTAAAGCAATTCTAAACCTCTGATACAGAGAGGTGAGCGAGGGGGGAAAAGCGATTCCGATTGGGTCAGCTTGCGTTGGGGAAACTCAATCCAAGGTTGTGGCCTTTTGCGCCAACACAGCCCGTCTGTTCCGGTGCACAGCGCTTTGATCCCGAACCCGCCATGTGAACCAACTCTGGATTGGAGAGAGCGATGATGGACGGAAACGATATGGACAAGCCGGGCAAATGCCCGGTGATGCACGCCACATTCGGCGCCCGCACAAACAAGGAATGGTGGCCCAACCAGCTTAACCTGAAGATCCTGCACCCCAACAATCCCGATGCCGACCCGATGCTCGGCAATTTCGACTATGCCGAAGCGTTCAAGGGCCTCGACCTCGATGCGGTCAAGCAAGATCTCTTTGCGCTGATGACCGACAGCCAGGACTGGTGGCCCGCCGACTGGGGTCATTACGGTCCGTTCTTCATCCGCATGGCGTGGCACTCCGCCGGCACCTACCGCACCACCGATGGTCGCGGCGGCGCAGGCGCCGGTCAACAGCGGTTTGCACCGCTGAACTCCTGGCCCGACAATGCCAATCTCGACAAGGCCCGCCGCCTGCTCTGGCCCATCAAGCAGAAATACGGCAACGCACTGAGCTGGGCTGACCTGATGATCCTCGCAGGCAACTGCGCCATCGAATCCATGGGCGGCCGCACTTTCGGTTTTGCCGGCGGTCGCGCGGATGTGTGGGAGCCGGAAGAGGATGTCTACTGGGGCACCGAGACCGAATGGCTGGGCGACACGCGCTACAGCGGCGACCGCCAGCTGGAAAACCCGCTCGCCGCCGTGCAGATGGGCCTGATCTATGTGAACCCCGAAGGCCCGAGCGGCGAGCCGGATCCGGCCCGCTCAGCACGTGACATCCGCGAGACCTTTGCCCGCATGGCAATGAATGACGAAGAGACCGTTGCCCTCGTGGCGGGTGGTCACACTTTCGGCAAGGCGCATGGCGCGGGCGATGCGGCCCTCGTGGGTGCGGAACCGGAAGGGGCCGACATCGTCGATCAGGGGCTTGGCTGGACCTCGTCCTTCGAATCCGGCCGCGGCGGTCATACCATCACCTCCGGGATCGAAGGCGCATGGACCCCAACCCCGACCAAGTGGGACAACTCCTATTTCGAGACGCTGTTCGGCTGGGACTGGGAGCTGGTCAAATCGCCGGCCGGTGCGTGGCAGTGGCAGCCGAAGGCCGAAGAGGCCCAGACCCTCGTCGATGACGCGCATATCGAGGGCAAGAAAAACCCGCCGATGATGACCACGGCCGACATGGCACTGCGTGTCGATCCGGTCTACGAGAAGATCTCGCGCCGGTTCCTTGAAAACCCCGAAGAGCTGGAAGAAGCCTTTGCGCGGGCGTGGTTCAAGCTCTGCCACCGCGATATGGGCCCGAAGGTGCGGTATCTCGGCAAGGAAGTCCCGGCGGAAGACCTGATCTGGCAGGATCCGATCCCCGCCTGTGATCATGCTCTGGTGGACAGCGCCGATATCGACGCGCTCAAGGCCAAGATCCTTGGTGCCGGGCATGCCCTGTCCGACCTCGTGAAAGTGGCGTGGGCTTCTGCCTCCACCTATCGCAACAGCGACAAGCGTGGCGGCGCCAACGGCGCGCGGATCCGCCTCGAGCCGCAGATCGGCTGGGAAGTGAACGAGCCCGAGACGCTCAAGGCCGTTCTCGCCACGCTCGAAGGCATCCAGTCGGAGTTCAACGCATCGGCCAGCGGCGGCAAGAAGGTCTCGCTTGCGGATCTGATCGTGCTGGCAGGCTCTGCCGCCATCGAGAAGGCCGCCGCCGATGCGGGTCACAGCGTCGAGGTGCCGTTCACACCGGGCCGCATGGACGCCAGCGCAGAGCAGACGGATGCAGAAAGCTTCGACGTGCTCGAGCCGAAGGCAGACGGGTTCCGCAACTATTCGCAGGGCGATGCCTCAACCCCGACCGAGGCGATCCTTGTGGACCGCGCAAACCTGCTTGGTCTCTCCGCGCCGGACATGACGGTGCTGGTTGCCGGTCTGCGCGTGCTTGGCGCGAATTTCGGTGGCGCACAGCACGGTGTATTTACCGACCGTCCCGGTCAGCTGACCAACGATTTCTTCGTCAACCTGCTGGACATGGGCACGGCGTGGAAAGCCTCCGAACAGGAAGGTGTGTTCGAAGGTCGCGACCGCGCAAGCGGCGCGCTGAAATGGACAGGCACGCGGGTCGATCTGGTCTTCGGGTCGAACTCGCAGCTGCGCGCCCTTGCGGAGAACTACGCGCAAAGCGATGCGGGCGAGCGCTTCGTGGCCGATTTCGTCCGCGCCTGGGTCAAGGTGATGGATGCAGACCGGTTTGACGTGAAGGCATAAGGCTGCATCGACTTCATGCGATGAAAGGCGGCGCCCCCCCACCGGGGCGCCGTTTTTTGTGTTCGCTGGCCAGAATCACGCGCCACATCTATGATTGGCGCATCACCGGACATGGAGGTTAGGATGCGAAACCCCGTCGATTTCTGGTTTTCGATTGGCAGCACCTATAGCTATCTGACCGTGCTGCGCGCTGATGACGTGGCCGCGCGCAGGGGGCTGACGCTGCGCTGGCGACCGTTTGACGTCCGCCACGTGATGGTCGCGCAGAACAATATTCCGTTCAAGGACAAGCCGGTGAAGGCGGCTTACATGTGGCGCGACATCGAACGGCGTGCCCCGCGTTACGGGTTGTCCCCCCGTTTGCCTGCGCCCTACCCCCTGCCCGGCCTGGTGCTCGCCAATGCCGTCGCCACGATCGGCGTGGAGGAAGGATGGGTCGCCGACTATACCCGCGCGACCTATCGGCTCTGGTTCGAGCTGGGCCAGCCCGCCGGAGAAGACCCGAACCTGACCACGAGCCTGACAGAGATCGGGCAGGACGCCGCGCGGGTGATTTCCGAGGCACAAACGGCGCCCGTGCAGGACCGTCTGCGCGCCGCGACCGAGGACGCGATGGCACTCGGGGTCTTTGGCGCACCGAGCTTCGTGGTGAATGGCGAGGTTTTCTGGGGCGACGACCGGCTCGACGATGCGCTCGACTGGGCCGAGGCCGGGCATCTGACCTGATGCCCGTCACCCCGTCCCGCGTTGAGCGCTACCACTTGAACGGGATATAAAGCGCCAGATCCGGCACCACGTAGAGGATCACCACCGTCACCAACATCAACACGAGGAACGGCCAGACGCCGCGCGCGACATTGGCGAGGGACGTTCGGGCCACGGATTGGATGACGTAGAGGTTGAGCCCAACGGGTGGCGTGATGAGCGCCACCTCCACCATGATCACCATGTAGATGCCAAACCAGATCGGATCGAAGCCAAGGCCGAGCGCGGCCGGAAGCAGAACCGGTGTCATGATGAGGATCATCGAGAGCGCCTCGAACACAAGCCCCATGAGGATCAGCACCACCGACACGACGAGGATGAACATCAACGGCCCGTCGATCGTCTGGGCGATGAAGGCGGAGATATCCTGCGGGATGCGGTAAAGCGCGATGGCCTTGCCAAAAACCTTGGCCCCCGCAACGATCAGAAGGATCGCGATTGTCGTCACGGCGCTTTCCTTGACCGCATCGACAAAGGCGGCCCAAGTCAGCGTGCGGAGCCAGAAGATCGTGATGAGCAGCGCCGCGGCAAAGCCGATGGCGGCCGCTTCCGTCGGGGTGAACGCGCCCGAATAGAGCCCGAGGATGACAAGGAGCGCGAGCGCCAGTGACGGCAAGGCGCGCTTTGAAGCGGTCATGCGCTCCGTCCAGTCGGCCTTTTCCATCGGCTCATAGGCGTCCGACCACCGGGCATGCACCATGGCAAAGATCACGAACAGCGTGACCAGCACGATGCCCGGCCCGATCCCGGCAAGAAACAGGGCAATGACGGATTGCTCGGTGACAAACCCGTAGACGATCATCGGGATCGACGGCGGGATGAGGATGCCCAGCGTGCCGCCCGCCGCCAGAAGCCCGTAAACGAAGCGCTTGTTATAACCGCGCGAGATCATTTCCGGGATCGCGACGGTCCCGATGGTGGCGGCCGTGGCGACCGACGATCCGGAAATGGCGGCGAACAGCCCACAACTCAGGATCGTGGCCACGGCGAGCCCGCCGGGCCAGTGCCCGACCCAGGCCTGCACCGCGGCAAAGAGGTCTGCACCGACACCCCCCTTGAGCAGAACGTTCGACATCAGCAGGAAGAGCGGCACCGCCAGAAGGATGAACCCATCAAGTGTCGACAGGATCGCTTGCGGCGCCATCAGCGGCGAGAACCCACCCAGGATCAACATGCCAAGACCAAGGCCGCCCAGCGCGAAGGCGACGGGAACACCGATCAGCAAGAGACCGAACAGGCATGCGAGAATCAGGAGGATACTCATTCGTGGCTGCTCCCCAGCGTGGTGGTTTCGCCGGATTTCAGGTCGATCAACTCGACCAGTGATTGCAGCGCCAGAAGCGCGAAGCCGACCGGCACAGCCAGTTCCGTAATCCAGACGGGCAGGTTCATGAGCGACCCGGTGGTCCGCCCCCGCTCGAAACTGTCATAGAAAATATCCCAGCCATAGACCGCCACGATGAGCGAAAACACGATCAGGAACAGCAGGGAGAAACCGACGCAAAGCCGCTGTATGCGGAGTGGCAGCAGGTTCGTGACGGCGTTGACCGTGATATGGCGTCGTATGCTCAGCACATGCGCCATGCCCAGAAGGCAGCCCCAGATCAGGCACATCTGGCTCAGTTCCGCGGCCCAGATCGTCGGTTTGATGAAGAAATACCGCGCGATCACCTCATAGGTAAGCATCGCGCCGGTCAGTGCCATCAGGATCGCCGCAAGCGTTCCCGCAAGGCGTGACAGGTGGGTGATCATTGCCATAACCGGGTTCTTTCCCTGAAATGATGCCCTGCCAAAGCGCGCGGCCCAAAACGCTGTTGGGTGATGGCGCGGATCAGCAGCGCATGGGGCAGGCGGCCCGCAACGGGGCCGCCCGCATCAGCAGGATCGGACTCGATCCGTGCCTATTGCAGCGCGTCGAGGATCTTCTTGCCAGCCTCGCCGGTCGCTTCGAGATAGGCGTCAAAGACCGGCTGGGCCTTGGCCTGCCACGCGGCAACTTCCTCGTCCGTCAGCTCGACAATGGTCATGCCATTGGCTTCGGCGGCGGCATAGGCTTCAGCCTCGATGGAGGCCATGCGGTCACGCACGTCTTCCTGAGCCACGGCTGCGGCGGCTTCGATATGCCCGCGCAGCTCCGGGTCGAGCCCGTTCCACCAGTCGCTGTTCACCACCACGACAAATTCGATATTGGCGTGGTTGGTCTTGGTGATGGTGTCCATCACCTCCCACAGCTTGCGCGATTTCACGCCAGAGACGCCGGTCATGCCCACATCGACCGTGCCGCGCTGATAGGCGAGATACTGTTCGGAGCCGGAGATCAGCGTCGGCGCGCCTCCGGCGGCGGTTACCCAGTCTCCCAGCGTCTTGCCGAACACGCGGGCCTTCTTGCCTTCGAGATCGGCCGGGGTGCGGATCGGTTCGCCCTGGCTGAGGAGCACCGCACCGCCATAGGCCTGCCAGAAGAGCACCTGACCGCCTGTGCCGGCGATGGCTTCTTCAAGCGTTTCGCGCACGGGCGAGCCTTCGGCAACGGCGGCGCGCACCTTCTCTTCGGTGTTGAACAGGAACGGCATGTAGAACACATCGACCACCGGTGCGTCGCCGACATAGCGGGTGAGCGAGGCAACACCGGCCTCGATCGCGCCGGACCCAACGGCGGCGGGCACTTCCTTGTCCTTGTAGAGCGTGGCGCTGTCATAGATTTCGACGTCGATGGCGCCTCCTGTGCGCTCTTCAACCTCTTTCTCGAACAGCGTCAGGTTCTCTCCGAGATGGCTCGTCAGCGGAAGCTGAAGCGAGATCCGCATCTTTTCCTGAGCGGCGGCAGCCGTTCCGATCGCCATGGCGGCCACGGCGCCAAGCAAAACATGTTTCATGATCTTCCTCCCTTATGCGCATTCGTTGATGCGCGCCGCCCGAGGATAGTCAAGATCGCTGTCTTGGCAACAGTCACGCGCGTCCGGGTCCGGGCGCGCGGGTCCGGCATGGACGCGCGGCGGGGTGTGCCACGCATGCGGCAGCATCGCTGTCGGGACCGGTGCGGGACCGGAAAACCACGCACAGTGCCTGCTTTCTGCGGGTTTACTCGCGGATCTCTTCCGGTTTCACGCCCCAGAGCGCGGATTTCGGAGCCCAGCCGCGATGACCGCCCGCGGTCAGGCGGCACATTGTCGGGAGACACTCGCCAAGACGGGCGATCACGCCCATGGCCAGCCGCGCCACCTCCGGACTGTCGGGATTGGGCCGTGCGCGCAGCGCCAGCATGTCGCGTTCCACCAGCACCGTGCGCGCTCCGGACAAGAGCGCGTAATGCACCCATCCGCCCGCGCCGTCCCGGTCGCGCACACGGCGCCAGTGACCGTGCTCAGCGGTGATTTCGAGGGGCATCGCGCGGTGCTTGTAGACCCAGTCGATCCGATGCGAAAGCGACGGACCGCGCCGGACATTGCCCTCTGCGGCCTTGAGAGACACATAGCGCGGCAGGGGCAGATTGGTGACAGTGCCCTTCCGGAGCGCCTCGGCGGACGGATCGGCGGCAACCGGCGTAACGAAAAGCATCATCATCAGGGCGGCCAGGACGGCCAGCCATCGCGATATGGCGGTCATGATCATTCTTCGTGCTCGATTTATGGCCCGGGGTTCTTGTGCCTCGGGCTTCTGTGTCGCAACGTAGCGCGAGGATTGACCTGCGGGGAAGAACGGGGAGGCCAACCGTGCCATCAAAACGCCTGAGTGTTGTCGTGACGCGACGCTTGCCGGATGTCGTGGAGACGCGACTGAAGGAACTTTTCGACGTGACGCTCCGCGACGCCGATACGCCGATGTCCCGGTCGGAGCTGGTTGACGCCGTGCAGAAAGCCGATGTGCTGGTGCCGACCGTGACCGACCAGATCGACGCCGGTCTGATCGGTCAAGCGGGTGACCAGCTCAAGCTGATCGCCAATTACGGTGCGGGCTTCGATCATATCGATGTGTCAACCGCCCGGTCACGGGGTATTCTCGTGTCGAACACGCCCGGCGTGGTGACGGAAGACACCGCGGATATGGTGATGGCGCTGATGCTCGGTGTCACCCGGCGGCTGCAGGAAGGGCTGTCCGTGATGCAGCGCGACGAATGGGACGGCTGGGCCCCCACGGCCTTTCTGGGCGGGCGTCTGGGCGGACGGCGACTCGGGATCCTCGGGATGGGACGCATTGGTCAGGCCGTGGCGCGCCGCGCGCAAGCCTTCGGGATGCAGATCCATTACCACAACCGCAAGCGTCTCCGGCCCGAGGTCGAGGACGGGCTTGAGGCAACCTTCTGGGAGAGCCTCGACCAGATGGTCGCCCGGATGGATGTGATCAGCGTCAATTGTCCCTCGACCCCCAGCACCTATCACCTGCTGAATGCCCGGCGCCTGCGGCTGATGAAACCCTCCGCCGTGATCGTGAACACCTCGCGCGGAGAGGTCATCGACGAAAACGCCCTGACCCGCATGCTCAAGGCCGGGGAGCTGGCCGGGGCGGGACTCGATGTCTATGAGCACGGGCTGCGGGGCAACCCGGAGCTGCGCAACATGAGCAATGTCGTGATGCTGCCGCATATGGGATCGGCGACCCGTGAAGGGCGCGTCGAGATGGGTGAAAAGGTCATCATCAACGTCAAGACCTTTGCCGATGGACATCGCCCGCCGGATCAGGTTGTGCCCGCGATGCTGTGATCCGGCGCGCGCGGGTGGCGGGACGTTTTGGGGGCGCTGCCCCCGTCTTTGCAGGGCAAAGACTCCCCCGGGATATTTTCAGCCCAATGAAGCGGCCTGCGCCTCCAGCGAAGCGCATTGATTAATCCTCTGGCTGTGCGATGGTTGCCGAAACAACCTTCGGGAGCTGAACCATGCGCAAGATCGGATCATTTGTCGTTGCCTTCGGGCTGGCAGCCGGGGTCGTACAGGCCCAGCAGGCGGCGGATAGCGTGGATCCGGAAGCGGCCGCTGCCGGTGGTTTTGCCGCGATTTCGGAAGAGGTGGCCGCCGCGCTCGCGGCCAAGAACGCCGGTGTTGCGGTCGAATCGCAAGAGTGGATGGTGGCAGCCGCGAACCCGCACGCTGTGGCGGCGGGCGCACGGGTGCTGCGTATGGGCGGCTCGGCGGCGGATGCGATGGTCGCGGTGCAGGCCGTTCTGGGGCTTGTAGAGCCGCAAAGCTCCGGAATCGGCGGCGGCGCTTTCCTTGTCTGGTATGATGCGCAGAGCGGAGAGATTACCACGCTGGACGGGCGCGAAACCGCGCCTCTGGCCGCGACGCCGACGCTTTTTCAGGACGCGGCAGGCGAGCCGTTGAAATTCTGGGATGCGGTGGTGGGCGGCCGGTCGGTCGGGGTGCCGGGCACACCGGCGTTGATGCAGGCCGCGCATGAGAGGTGGGGCAAGTCCGACTGGGCGACGCTTTTCGAGGACGCGATAGGCCTTGCAGAGGACGGGTTTGCCGTATCGCCGCGCCTTGCCAGCCTCGTGGCCCAGGATGAAGAGCGCCTGACCCGTCACCCGGACACGGCCGCCTATTTCTATCCGGACGGTATCGCGCTTGAGGCGGGTGACACGCTGGTCAACGCGGCCTATGCCGAAACGCTCAAGGCGATGGCTGCAGACGGGGCACGCGCCATCTATGGCGGGGCGATTGCGCAGAGCATCGTGGATGCGGTCCAGGGGGCTCCGGGCAATCCCGGGGTGATGGAGCTGATCGATCTCGCGATTTACGAAGTCAAGGAGCGCCCGGCGGTCTGCGCATCGTTCAAGGGGAAGGATGTGTGCGGGATGGGGCCACCGTCATCCGGCGCTCTGACGGTGGGGCAGATCCTCGGCATGCTGGACGGGCTGGACATTTCCGACCCGTCCGACGTGCATACCTGGCGCAAGATCGGCGATGCGTCGCGGCTCGCCTTTGCGGATCGCGGCCGCTACATGGCGGACAGCGATTTTGTCCCGATGCCGACCAAGGGGCTTGTGGATCCGGAATACCTTGCCAGCCGGGCCGCGCTACTGGCCGGGGATGACGCCTTGCCGGAGGTTGCGCCGGGCGAGCCGACCTGGGACCACGCACAGCTTTACGCAGATGACGAGAGCATCGAATTTCCGTCGACCTCTCATATTTCCATCGTGGATGCGCAGGGCAATGCGCTGTCGATGACGACGACCATCGAAAACGGGTTTGGCAGCCGGGTGATGGCGTCCGGGTTCCTGCTCAACAACGAACTGACCGATTTCTCCTTCCGCTCGCACCGTGACGGGGTGCCGATCGCAAACCGGGTGGAGCCGGGCAAGCGCCCGCGCTCTTCCATGTCGCCGACCATCGTGCTTGAAGACGGCGCACCGGTGCTGGTGGTTGGCAGCCCGGGCGGAAGCCGGATCATCGGATATGTCGCGCAAGCGATCATGGCCCATCTGGAATGGGGCATGTCCGTGCAGGAAGCGGCCGCCATGCCGCATGCGGTGAATCGCTTCGGCACCTATGACCTCGAAGAGGGCACCGACATGGTGGCGATGCAGGCCGATCTCGAGGCCCTGGGTTACGAGGTCAATCTGCGGGCGCTGACCTCCGGGCTACACCTCATTGCGCTCGGGGAGAACGGGTTGGCCGGAGGCGCCGATCCGCGGCGGGAAGGCATTGCGCTTGGCGACTAGAGGACGGCTCTGCGGGCCGGATTTTCACGGACCGGCGGATTGCTGACCGTGGTTTTGCACGGCGCTGCGCGATGGGGCCGCTGAGTTTGGGCGGGAAACCGCCCGGATCACACCAGCGCCGCGCCCGGCCGGAGCAGACAAGCCAGGGATGGGAGCGGCTCCCGAACCGGCCTTGGGGGCAGGGCTGCATGCGGCGGTGATGGCCGCAATGGGCGCGCCCGAGCGCCAGAAGCACCCGCCCGGTTTTGCACGCGCTGATGCGCGCCGCCCTCGGCGGTTGGGTTGCCTATTCTGAACAACGATGCGGGCGGATCGTCAGCCGCAGCAGCACCCCGGCCAGGGGGCATGGCGCGCTTGCCGAAGGCGCCATGCGCCAGAGGGGCGGGAGCCGCGCGCCCTCGGATATGGTTATCCGGATGAGATGCACCTGCGGGGTTACGGGATGCAAAACCGGCGCGCCGTCACGCACGACGTCTTGCCCGATTGACCGACGCCCAGGACGCCGCGCGGATCAGGTCTTGATCCAGCCAGACAGGTTTTCCTCGATCACCGCGCTCAGAGCGGTGATATGCGCATCATCGTCATTGAGGCAGGGGATATAGGTGAAATGCTCTCCGCCCGCTTCTTCGAAGCTCTCCTTGATCTCTTCGTTGATCTCTTCGAGCGTTTCGATGCAATCAGCAGAGAAGGCCGGGGCGCAAACCGCGATGTTCTTCTTGCCCTCTTCCTCGGCAAGGCGCGCCACCTCTTCGACCGTGTAGGGTTTGAGCCATTCCTCGGGGCCAAAGCGCGACTGGAAGGTGGTCGTGATCTCCGTATCGTCCCAGCCGAGACGTTCCTTGAGCAGGCGGGTCGTCTTCTGGCACTGGCAATGGTAGGGGTCGCCCTCCATCAGGTAACGGCGCGGCACGCCGTGATAAGAGCACACGAGGATATCGGGCCGCGTTTCCATGTTGGCATAGGCGCGTTCGATCGACTGGGCCAGGGCCTCGATGTAAAGCGGGTGCTCGAAATAGGGATCCACCGTGCGCACCGCCGGTTGCCATTTCTCGTCCATCAGGGCGCGGAAAAACTGGTCATTTGCAGTGGCGGATGTGGCGCCCGCATAATGCGGATAGAGCGGGAAGAACAGGATCTGGCGGCACCCGGCATCGACCATCTCGCGCACCTTGGATTTGGTGGACGGGTTGCCATAGCGCATGCAGAAATCAACCATGACCTGATCGCCGTACCGGTCTGTCATCTCTTTCTTGATTTTCGCCGTCTGATCCTTGGTGATCGTCATCAGCGGGCTCTCGCCAGCCTCTTCGTTCCAGATCGACTTGTAGGCTTCACCGGACGAAAACGGACGCTTTGTCAGGATCACGAGCTGCAAGAGCGGTTGCCAAAGCCACGGGCTGTAGTCGATCACGCGGCGGTCTGAAAGGAACTCGTTCAGGTAACGGCGCATCGGCCAATAGGAGTGATCGTCCGGCGTCCCGAGATTGGCCAAAAGAATACCCACTTTCGGGGCTGCCACTTTCGGGTGGTCCGTCGGTGCGTGGACCGGGCAAGTGGCCTGTTTTGTCGCGTCCAGCATTGTCATCCCCATTGTTACCCTTCTGCCTGACCGCTTACCTAAGCCCTGCGACACAAAGGTCAACGATTCAAGGCCCTGTCGCCATATCAATTTATGCGAAATTCCGCATGTGAGGCTTGTGTTACCGTTTCGGGCTGTCCTTGTCGCCTTTGAGCGGCGCTTCGGTGGTGCCCAGCGCATCGGCGAGGCGCGCGGTGGCACTGCCCGGGCGCAGCGGCTGCGGCTGTGAGGCGTCCGGCGCCCATCCTGTCAGGGTGATGATCTCGAAACTGGCGGGAATCCGGCCATCCTCCCCTGCATAGGTCTCGGCATAAAGTTCCGCCGCCCGAAGCAGCACGGCGCGACGCGTCGGCTGGCGCAAGCGCGCATCGAGCGCGTTTGTCTCACCCATGGCGCGCAGGTCACGCATCAGATGCAGGGCAGAGGCATAGCGCACCGTCAGCGGCCAGCTGTCCGCAACGGGAAGCGCAAAGCCCGCACGCTGCAAAAGTGCCCCGAGGTCGCGGATTTCCCCCATCGGCGCGATCCGCGGAGAGAGACCGCCGGTCACCTCGATCTCGGCCTGCCCGAGTGCGGCGCGCAGTTCCTGAAGCGTCTGCCCGCCGAAGCACAGCGTCAACAACAAGCCATCCGGCCTCAACGCATGGCGGCACTGGATCAGCTGGCCAACCGGATCGTTCGCCCAGTGCAAGGCAAGCGCATGGATCACCAGATCATGACCGCCTCGTTCGAGCGCGAGCGTTTCCGTATCCGCGATGATCCGCGCGCCCGGCAGGAAATCCTGCCACACCTCCGAAAAAGGGGTGACCACGGCAGGCCCGGTAAAGGTTCTGTTAACCATGGCCAAGCGATCCTGCGCTTCGTCGCGGGCGGCTTCGTGCAGGAACAGGGCCGGGTCGGCGCGCAGGGCGCGGGCGCGATGCGCGTCGAGCGCACCGCGATCCGTGAGGCGGGGAGGAGTGTTCACATCGGACATGATGCACGATCTAGGTTCTGGCAGCGCGGGTTGCAAACGGTGGTTCAGCTTGTCTACCCGCCCCGGTGCCTTGGGTGCGGGGGGCTGGTGGAAAGCGACTTCGGCCTTTGTGGCGCGTGTTGGCGTGAAACCCCGTTCATCGCTGGCTTGGCATGCGATGCCTGCGGGATACCGCTTGTGGGGCGCTCGGATCATGCCGAGCATTGCGATGAATGCCTGCGCACGCCGCGACCCTGGACCCACGGGCGCGCAGCGCTGCTCTACAAGGATCGCGGTCGGCGTCTCGTGCTGGGTCTGAAACACGGCGACCGGCATGACATCGCGGGTCCGGCCGCCAAATGGATGGCCCGCCAATGCCGGCCTTTCGTGACCGAAGACACGCTGATCCTGCCGGTGCCGCTCCATCTCAGGCGGCTTCTTGCGCGGCGCTTCAACCAGTCCGCGCTTCTGGCCGATGCCCTGAGCCGGGAGTTGGGGTGCGAAACGGCGGCCGATCTGTTGATCCGGCCCCGGGCCACGGCAAGCCTTGCGGGAAAATCCGCCGATGAGCGGTTCGAAACGGTGGCCGGACGTATCGCCGTCGATCCCCGCAAGAGCGCGCGGATCGAGGATCGCCCGGTCCTGATCGTCGATGACGTCATGACCTCGGGCGCCACGCTCACCGCGGCGGCAGAAGCCTGTCATGCGGCAGGCGCGGAGCAGGTTTGCGTGTCGGTGCTGGCACGGACGGCCAAAGACCCCTAAGTATTGGACAACGCCGGCAATCCGGTTTCTGCCATGCTTAGGGAAATGCGCCATGCAACCTGTTGAGATCTACACCTCGCCGCTCTGCGGTTTCTGTCATGCGGCAAAGCGGCTGCTCACCAAGAAAGGTGTCAGCTTCACGGAGATCGATGTGCTGCGGGAACCGGCGCGCAAATCGGAGATGATGGGCCGGGCCGGTGGGCGACACACGGTGCCACAGATCTTCGTCGGGGAAACCCATGTCGGCGGTTGCGACGATCTCTATGCGCTGGAACAATCCGGCAAGCTCGATCCGCTGCTCGCGGGCTGATGCGCGTCGCGCTGCTCCAGATGACCTCCTCCGATGCACCGGAGGAGAACCGGCGGATGATCACGCCGATGCTGGAAGAGGCCGCGCGGCAGGGCGCGGCGATGGTCTTCACGCCGGAGGTGACGAATTGCGTCTCCATGGATCGCGCACATCAGGCTCGGGTTCTGGCGACGCAATCCGAGGATGCCACGCTCGCGCATCTTCAAGCAGAGGCCGCGCGGCTGGGCCTGTGGATCAACGCAGGCTCTTTGGCGCTGAAATCGGACCCGCCCGAGCCGCGCTTTGCCAACCGCGGCGTGATGATCGACCCGTCGGGCGCAATCACAGCCACCTATGACAAGATGCACATGTTCGATGTGTCGGTCTCTCCAACGGAAACCTATCGCGAATCCTCGGGCTACGCGCCCGGCAGCCGCGCGGTTCTTGCCCGAACACCCTTGGCCGCGATCGGGATGACGGTTTGTTATGACCTGCGGTTTCCCGCGCTCTACCGCGCCTTGGCACAGGCCGGGGCAGAGATCTTGACCGTGCCCGCGGCTTTTTCGACGGCAACCGGGCCTGTCCACTGGCAACCGCTTCTTCAGGCCCGCGCAATCGAGACCGGATGTTTCGTGGTCGCCGCCGCCCAGACCGGGACACACCCCTCGCAGACAGGCAAGCCGCGCCGCACCTACGGGCACGCGATGATCGTGTCTCCCTGGGGAGACGTCTTGTTGGATGCCGGCACGCGCCCCGGTGTCTTCATCGCGGATCTGGACCTCGATCAGGTGGCGGATGCCCGGCGCCGGGTGCCTTCCCTCACCCACGACCGCGCGTTTGATGGGCCTGAACCATGAGCGACCCCAGCGGCATTGCCATCTCGCTGTTTTCCGAGCTGCTGCGGGCGGACCAGCTCCTGCGGGCAAGGCTGACAAAGGTTCTGCCCAACAAGATGGAGATCAGCCACTTCTCCGTGCTCAATCACCTCGCGCGGGGTGGCGAAAAAACGCCGGCACAATTGGCGCGGGCCTTCCATGTGACGCGCGGGGCCATGACGAACACGCTCGGCAAACTGGAGCTGGCGGGCTATGTGCATATCCGGCCGGATTGGGACGATGCACGCAAGAAGATGGTCTCGATCAGCCCCTCGGGACACGCGGCGCGCGATGCCGCGCTGGCCGCGATTACGCCGCTCATCCGCGCATTGGTGGACGATCTGGGCGAAGCCTCGGTCCGCTCGGCGCTGCCGGTGCTGCGGGAACTGCGCGTGAAGCTCGAGGAAGGATGACGGCCAAGGCGCGGCTGTGCCGTCGTTTTGTCTAAGGTGGCATTCAACGCCGTTCGGCCAGGGCGCGGCTTGTTGCGCGATCCCGAAGCGCGTTAGCCCCATGGCAAGGCCTGTCCGGAACTGCGAGGCAGCCCCCATCGGGACGCAGAGGCGGAAGATCGAGCGGGTGAGCCCGTCGAGGCCGTCGCTGCGGGGTCTGGAGCGTCAGGGCCCGCCCCCCAACGCCAATCTGATGCCGATCAAGAACCGCCCCATGATGCCCGTGCTGGCCTCCCGGCTGCGCACGCGGCCCGCAGCCTCACGAGACCGCGTGGCCGCGCCTTTGGCTGGTGCGCCAGTCTCCGATCTGGACACAGAGCAGGATGACCGGGATCAAGCCGATCCCCGCGATCATCAGACTGGGAACGGCGGCGCCTTCCAGCCGCTCGTCCGAGGCCAGCCGGAACGCCTGCACAGCAAGCGTATCGTAGTTAAACGGGCGCAGGATCAACGTGGCGGGGAGTTCCTTGATCGTATCCACGAACACGATCAGCAACGCCGTGAAGACACTTGAGCGCAGCACCGGCAAATGAATGGACCGCACCGTGCCCCAGGCGGTGCGCCCCAGCACGCGGGACGCCGCATCGATATTGGGGGTCACCGTGGCCAGACCGCTGTCATACGCGCCAATCGCGGCCGCAAGAAAGCGGATCATATAGGCGGCCACCATCAACCAGATCGACCCGGAAATCAGAAGCCCGGTCGAGATGTCGAACCACGCTTCCATCCTGTCGTCCAGCCAATTGTCGAAACGCGCAAAGGGCACAAGGAGACCCACGGCGATGACCCCGCCCGGCACCGCGTATCCAAGTCGCGCGATATAAAGCGCAGCCAGCGACACCTTGCTGGCCATCATGCGGTGAAACGTGCCCAGAAGAACGGCGGCGGTGACGGTGACAATGGCCGCGACCCCCGCAAGCAACAGCGAGTTCTGGATGAAGTTGATGTAGCGCGGGCTGAAGATGTTCTGTTCGGAGCGCAACCCCATCAGAACAAGCGTCACGGTCGGAATGATCACGCCCAGAAGCACCGGCAGGAAACACACCATCTGTGCCCCCAAGGCGCGTCCGCCGGTAAGCGCAAACCGGGCAAACGGCTCCTGCCGCCCCTTCGCGGCGTAGGTGGCCCGGCCACGGTTCATGTATTCCAACGCCGCCACGAGAAGGGCAAAGGTCAGCAGCCCGAGCGCCAGCTGTGCCGCCGCACCGCGATCGGCGAGGCCAAACCAGCTTGTGTAGATGCCGGTGGCAAACGTCTGCACGCTGAAATGCGCGACGGTGCCGAAATCGGCGATGGTTTCCATCACCACCAACAACGCGCCGGCGGCTATGGCAGGGCGCGCCATGGGCAAGGAGACCTTGAGAAAGGTCCGGTAGGGCGACGCGCCGAGCGACCGCGCCGCATAGAACGGGGTCGCCGCCTGCATCCGGAACGCCGCCCGCGTGAGAAGATAGACATATGGATACAGCACCAGCGTCAGCATCAGGGCGGCGCCGCCCAGCGACCGGATTTCCGGGAACCAATAGTCGCGCGGTCCCCACCCCATGAGGTCCCGGAGCGTGGATTGCACGATCCCGGGATGGTCGAGCACATCCGTATAGGCATAGGCGAGTACATAGGCCGGGAACGCCAAGGGCACCACGAGCGCGATTTCAAGCACCCGCCTGCCGCGAAATTCGGTGGTGACCACGAGCCACGCGGTTGTTGCGCCGATGAGGATACTGCCGCTGGCAACAAGAAGAACCAGCACAAGCGTCGTCCACGTGTAACGCCACAAGACCGTCTGTGCGAGTTGCTGGAGCGTATCGAGCGTGCCCAGAAATGCCGCCGACAGCACACCGAACAGGGGCAGCAGACAGATTGCGGCAATTGCAAGCGCGAACCCTGTGATAAGCTTCCTGTCCATCCGTGCAAAACCGCCTCTTTCAGCATCGTTGCCCGTGTGTATCGTGGATTTTGGCCGGTTTGTAGGCCTGATTGAATTTGTCGGAATTGACTTATCTGACAAATTTCATCAACTTTGGGATCACAGTCTCAGCCACCCTTTACGGGAAGCCCGGACACCATCACCGGACCGGAGGACTCCGATGACGCTTAGTTGGACGGGCGTGGGCCGCGCTGACCCACCCTACCGCCGAAACCCCCGCGCTCGGGAGATCGGATCGGGCGGGCCGCATGATCCGGATTGCCATGATAAACCGCTCGCCCGGAGGCGCGGCCGACGGTTCTTTCAGGTGTGACCAGATGACAGAAGAGCCAGAGAGAGGGACCACGCCGGAAGAGGGCGAGCCCGAAACCCTCGACGCACGCACCCTGATTCGAAGCGGAAACTGCGTCCGGATCGTTCTCGATCAGCAGGTTTACGTCCTGCGCATTACACGGGGTGGCAAACTCATTCTGACAAAGTAGATGGATGCGCCCGGGACCCTGTTGCGAAACAGGCCATAGACTAGACCCGGCGGACCGGAAAAACCGGGAGGACAACAATGCCCAAAACGCCCAGCCCCTGTATCGATGTGTGCAAGTTCAAACGCGCCGGCCATTGCATTGGCTGCTCGATGACGAAGGACCAGAAATCCATGTTCAAGGCGCTGAAGACGGAAAAACACCGCCAAGCGTTCGTCGAGATGCTCGTCGGTCAACAATCACGTCTTGGGAAATACCGCCACTGGAGCCTGAAATATCTCCGGAAATGCCTCAAGAAGAAGGTCAAGCCAGTGCAGACGGTGCGGGATCTCGCGTCCAACACCTGAGCAGCGGTCAAACAGATGCGTGCCGGTTGCCGCGTTTGGCGCTGTGGCGAGCCGCTGGCGATGCAACGGGTTCAGTATGAGCCCGCCAAACAAGAAGAAGCGGCCACACCCGGCCGCTTCTCTCCGCAAGGCAGTCTCGATCAGGCGAGATGCGCGCGCAGGAACCACGCAAACTTCTCGTGGGTCTGACCGCGGGCGATGCACAGGTCTTCGGTCAGCGTGTCACCATGCTCCGCTGCAAGCGCACCAGCCCCTGCCAGCGTTGCCGACAGCGTTTCCTGTGCCTCTTTCATCGTCTTGATCATCTCCTGATCGGACGCATGCCCGTCATGCTCCTGAACCTTGGAGCGCGTCAGCATGCCCGCGAGCGTGCCTTCCGCGTGGGCGTCCAGCGCCTTGATGCGTTCCGCCAGATCGTCTTGTGCAATGAAGTGATCTTCGTAGATCTTCTGGAACAGGTCATGCAGCGGCCCAAAAGCCATGCCGGTCACGTTCCAATGAAAATTCTGCGCCATCATCGTCGTTACAGCCGTTTCGGCGACTGATTGATTGAGGGCATCGGCGATGGCGGTGCGCGCGTCGGTGGACAGGGCAACAGCGGTCTGGGTCATGGTAAGCTCCAACATGAACAATGGGTCCGCTGGCTCGCGTAGCGCTGACTTGCGGTATTCTGAAGTTAGTCAGTCGCGGTTCGGCGACAAGGCTATTTTTAGAATAATTCTAACTCATGACGAACCGGTTGGAGATTTCTCCAATCAGGAACCGCACAAGGCGCTGATGCTGATACGCGATGCGCGATCCGAGCAAGAAGCGCAGACTGGCCAGATCGTTGCGACGCGAGGCCAGACCAAGCTGGATCAGCCAGTTCTCGTCAAGACTGCGTTCGACTGTGCCAGGCGCATGCAAGCGTGGCCTCTTCCCCAGAACCTCGGCGAGGCAGCGCATCAGGGCTTCCGCATGCGCCTCGCGCGCCACTGCCGGATTGGCGTGCAATGCGGCGCAGGCCGCAAAGAGGGTCGTATGCGGCTTTGTGCGGCATGACATGAACACGGCGCGTAGATGATCGAGAAAGGCCACAGCCCCTGCGGTGACCTCCGGGGCGGAAGCGGGGCGCGCCAATGTGGGGATTGCAGCAGTCGAAGATCCCATAATGCCCTTGCTCGGTCTGGCCAAATACTCAGGCGCCACATCATGCACCACCTTATTTCCGACAAATCTAGTCAGAAAATTGGATTGAGACAAGCCGGCCACCGATCGTCATGCCTGTAGACGCGTGCTTCACACTGACGCGGGCCCAACGCCGTCTGTGTCTGCGTCACATCCTTATCGAAAAAGGCACCGCGGGTGCCGCAAACCGACACAAAAGGTCGGCTTCGGAGCAAGAATCTGCTAATGCTTGGAAAACCTGGAATCTGCAAAAACGAATATGAGTGATCCGGACACGGCAGGCGCGGCTTCCCAAAGCGCGCGAGACATTGTCGAGACCCTGCTGGAGCGCACCACGCGCAGCCTGATGACCGGCGATTTCGACCTGTTTGCAGACTGTATCTGGCTGCCCTACAGCGTGGAGACCTTTGCCGGAAAACGCGCTGTTGAAACCCGTGAGATGCTCGCGGAGCTTTTCGACTTCAGCCGGCGGTTCTACCGCATGAGCGGTGTGACACAGATCGTGCGCCACTGTGTTCAGGCAGAAGAACTGCGCGACGCGCTCATCGTATCAACCTACGAGACGCGGCTTATTCAATATGGCAGCTTCCTGCCACGCGAACCCTTTACCACCTTCGTGGAAATCGCCTGTCGTGACACCATATGGCGTGTCCAGCGCGGTCAGTATGCGATCGCAGATTCACCCGCGCATAACAAGGTTCTGCTCGGCCAGAGCGCAACAGGGACCTAGCGACAAGGCCGGACGGGAATAGGAGGGCCGCGCGACATCTGCGCACGGCCCGAACCTCAGGGCATCAGCCCATCAGCTGGCCCGCTTCCGGAACCCAGCGGAATTCCGCGCCGTCAGAGCCGGTATCCACATAGCCCACAGCGGGGAACGGCATGTGATACCCGATGGCCGGGATGCGGTCCGCCGCGATCATGCCAAGCACGTTGCGGCGCGCCTGAGCGGCTTGTGCCTTGTCCGCATCAAAGCGCACTTCCCAATCGGGACGCGCCAGCGACCACACCGGGTGGTTTGCAAGGTCCGCAAAGATCGCGAGCCCTTTGCCTTCGCTTTCGATCCGATACACCATGTGCCCGGGTGTGTGGCCAAACGCGGCCATGCCCGTGATGCCGGACACCACATCGTCGCCGTCGCCGAGGAATGTCATCTTGTCCGCCATGGGACGCACGTTCTGGTCAAAGCGCTCATTGCCCGCCGCGGCCCAGTGGTCGTATTCCACTTGTCCGGTGGCATAGCGCGCATTGGTAAAGGTCGGCGACCCCTCGTTCATCAGCCCGCCAATGTGGTCGCCATGCATGTGGGTGAGGACAACCACATCGATCTGGTCAGCGGCATAGCCTGCACTTTCGAGCGCGCCAACGGTGGCTTCCGCATTGAGACCGGTGTCAAACAGCACAAGCTCGCTGCCGGTATTGACGACGGTGGGCGTAAAGAAGAACTGCGCCACTTCGGTGGACAGGAAGTTCGCTTCGCTGACGGCGTTGAACTCCTCTTCGGACACGTTCATCCCGAAAATGCCCTGCGGATTTTCGCGCGGCGCGGTTCCGCCGAGGATCGTTGTCACTTCGAACCCGCCGATCATGAAGCGACGATGCCTTGCAAAGCTGGCGCCTTTCATCGGAGCTTCTGCGCGTGCGGCCGTTGCGCCAAGACCGGCAAGCGGCAGGGCGGCACCCGAAGCCAAAAGGGCGCGGCGTGTGAAGTCAGTCATTCAGAGATCTCCCAGATCTGGTCTTGTTCTTCGATCGAAACTGCATCCGACAGGCACGGCACGCGCCCGTCCAGGATAGAGAGCGACATAGAGCCGCACCATGCGTTCTCAAGCGCGCGCGCGATTTCGTGTTCACGCGCGGGCCTCGCTTCATCAGAATGCCGTCAGCCGGATGTCCTCAGTCGTAGCCTGTCATCTCCAGATAGCCGACGCCCGTATGCGACCCGGCAACCTGCACCGGCCCTTCCCAATAGGGGATTGTGAGTCCCATCCACGCTTGCGGGTTCAACGCGGACACCGTTGCATCAAGCCCGCGTTCGGGAAGGGTCACACGCCAAGTGGTCGGCACGGACCGGCCCGCAACCGTGCTTTGCGCCAACGCGTCCGCGCGGAATGCGCCGTCCGGAAAGGCGGTCGTGCTGCCATCCGCCGCGATCCATGTGGCAGAGCTGTAGCCACCGCCGTCGCGGTCGCGCAGCATGAACCCCATAAGCTTGTCACCGCTGTCGAAACTCAGGGAAAACCAATCCCACCCCGCTTGTGTGTCCGCCAAGGGCTGTGACGACCATTCGCGGTCAAGCCAGGCCTGACCGGTCACGGCGACCGGCCCATCCGGCAGCGTCAGGGTTCCGCTGACCTCGTAGAACGGCTGGGAATAGTAATAGCTCGCCTGCCCTTGTGCGGACTTCACCGAAAACCCGTCTTCCCCGTGGAAAACGAGCGGCCCCTGCGCGTTCAGCGACAACTCATAGGCAAAGTCCGGGCCGCTCGCCGTAAGGGACACCGTATTCAGCGACGCGCCTTGCATCGACCAGTCGTCGATCCACGCATGGAAAGGCGCCGCCGTCACCCCCGCCTGTCCGATCCCGCCGCGTGCGAAACGCTCGGTGGCATAATGAGCATCGGGCGTGGTTGCTGCGGCATGGCCGAACCAGACCTGCGGCGACCGCCAGCCCTCGGCTTCCATCGGAGCAAGCGCGGACCGAAACAGGGTCCATTGTATGCCGTAGGGTGTGCCATCCGGACCTGTCAGATTGGCCGTGAGATACCACCACTCGATGCGATACGCCGGGTGCGGACCATGATCCTGCGGGAAGGCGAAATCCGGGTCGGGCGCCGGGGTGGCGAAACCCTCGGCGTCGGTGCCAAGGCCGGCAAAGCCCTGCGCCCCCGCGGGGAGCGGCGCCAGCGCCAACAGAGCCCAGATGAGACAAAGACAGATCCTACCGTTCATGGGCAAACACCTTGAGCAAACGCGACGGTGGCGTCTCGCGCAAGCGCCACGCGGGCCAGAGCGCGGCGAGGGTTGCCGCTGCCAGCGCATAGAGACCAAGCCGCAGGTAGTCCCCCGGGAAGAAATGGATCGGCAAGCGCCATCCGAAGGCCTCGACATTCACCACCGTCAGCAGGAGCCATGCGAGCGCCAGACCAAGGGGAAGCGCCAGCACCGCCGTCATGGCCGCGAGCGCAACCGTGCGCGCAAGCTCGATCCGGCCAAGCTGGCGCCGGGTCAGGCCCAACGCCCAGACCGGTGCAAGCTGCGGTGTGCGCAGGTCGGACAGGGTGAGCAGCGACATCAGCATCGCAAACCCGGCAACCGCGAGCGTCAGCACATTCAGCGCCGCCGTGACCGAAAAGGTGCGCTCGAACACGGCAAGGGAGAAAGCCTTGAGATCGGATTGATCGGTAACGGCCGATGCCGGAATGGCCGTTTTCGCGATCAGGGCGTCGCGCAAGGCCGGCGCGTCGTCCGTGCGGGCCCCAAATTGCAGGGCCGGACGATCCGGCCAGATCGCCGCAAAAATCCGTTCGTCGATCACCGCCTGCCCAAGCGGGTTGCCATAATCCGCAGCAATGGCGGACACGGTCAGGGTTTCGCCCTCAAGCGTGATTTCATCGCCAACGCGCAGCCCCGTGCGTGTGGCCAGCTGTTCGTTGATCACGCTGCCTGATCCGGCGGCCACCGCATCCCAAGGCGCGGGACCAGAGGCCACAAAGGTCCAGTTCTCGCGGTAGGTCGGGCCGGTCCGGATCCCGAGGATCTGGCTTGGCTCTCCGGCAATCACGGTTTGTGCGCGGGCAAGAGGCAGCGTCTCGCGAGCGTTGACGATCAGGAAAGCCTCGATGCGTTCCGCTTCGGAAACGGTCTCTGCGGCGATGTAGAGCTCGGGTGCAAGGCGTTGGTCCAGAAAGCTGGTAAAGGCCAGCCGGAAGCTGCCCACCATGGTCGATACGCCGATATTGGCGGCGATCGCCAGCAAAAGCGCCATCAGCGCAAGCGACAGTCCCGGCAATTGCTGGCGCGTATCGGCCAACGCCCATTGCGATACCGGACCCCGGGCACGTGCCGTGAGTCCGGCGAGGCACAGCGCAAGCATCGGCGGCAGCAGCAAGGCGGCTCCGATCAACAGCGCTCCAAGCGAAACGAACCCGGCGAGGAGCCCGGCTCCGACCAGCGAAATCCCGGCCGCCAGCGCCAGCAGGCTGAGCCCGGCAACCGCAAGCGCCCATTGCCCACCCCGCGATGCCATCGCCCAGGCGCGTGGCCGAGCAGAGGCGAGAAGCGGCATACGCGCGATTTTCCACAGCTGGCCCGCGGAAGCCAGCGCGGTTCCGAGCACCGCGATCCCCAGACCGGACAGCCACCATTCCGGCCGGATCGACAGACCGCCGGTCAGCTCCGCGCCATAAAGCCCCCGCAGCGTCGCTGCCACGTCCGGCAGCAGAAAGGCCGCGATAACATAGCCCAGAACGATGCCGATGGACCCGGCCAACACGGCCAGCGTGAGCATCTCAAGCGCAATCAGCGCCACGAGACGCGGCAAGGGCACGCCAAGCGTGCGCAGGGTGCGAATCACGCCACGCCGTTGCTCGAAGGCGAGACCGATCACGCTGTGCACGATGAAAAGCCCGACCGCAAAGGACAGAAGGCCAAACGCCGTGAGGTTGAGATGAAAGCTTTCCGTCAGCTCTCCGACATCCGCCGTCTGGCGCGCCGGCTCAAGCCGCAGCTCGGGCGCGACCGAAGCCAATGGCGGACGGGACAGCGGTTGCGACCGTGCAACGATCAGCCGCGAAAGATCATCGCGGCCAAGCAGCCGCCCCGCCGCCCCGATATCGGTGAGCGCGAGCCCGGGAGCCAGCGCGGGGTCGGGAACCACCCGCAAGGCCAGTTCGGGAAGCGCGCGCGCCGTGTCCGGATGCGCATAGATTACCCCCGGCGTCAGGAATTCCAGAAAGGGCGTCTCTCCGCCGGGTGTCACTGGCGACAGCCCTCCCGGCGCGGTCAACGGGTCGAGCCCCATCAGCCGCACTGATCCGACACGTCCTTCGAGAATTGGCGACACAAGCCAGCCCGCCCGGCGCAGGGCAACATAACGGTCCAGCGGGATCGACGTTCCCTCGCGCGGCACGACCTGATCGAATTGGCCCTCGCCCAACGTGGCAGAAGCCGCGTCATAGCTGGCGCGCGCCTCGGCGTTGATGGCCTGCACCCCGGACCAGAGCGCTGTGGCCAAGGCCAGTCCCGTGACAAATGTCACAAGCTGCAACGGATTGCGCATCCAATGCGACAGCAGGGCGGAGACTACGGTCCGGGTCATCGGGTCACGAGGCCCGTGCCGATCCGGTTTGCCCCGAGGCGGACGCGTCCAGCAGACCTCCGCGCAGGTGCAAACGGCGCGCCATTTCGGCGGCGACGGCTTGGGAATGCGTCACAACCATCAGGGCGGCACCGGTATCCGCCACCAGCGCGCGCATCTGGGCCAGAACCTCCCCCGCGGTATCCTCATCGAGATTGCCGGTCGGTTCATCCGCAAGAACAAGTTTGGGCCGGGCCGCCAGACAGCGCGCGATGGCCACCCGCTGCTGCTGACCGCCGGAGAGGGCTTCGGGATACTTGTTGCGCTGGGACGTGAGGCCAAGCGCCTCCGTCAATGCCTCTGCGTGGGCGGCGTCATAGGCCCCGGCCAGTCTTGCCTGAAAGGCGATATTCGCCGCGACCGTCAGAGACGGGACAAGATTGAACTGCTGAAAGATCACCCCGACCGTGCCACGACGCAACGCCGCGCGACCGGTGTCATTGAGCGTTGTCACCTCCTGCCCGTCGAGCCGGACCGAGCCGCCATCGGCCGTTTCCAACCCGCCCGCGATGTGCAGAAGCGTGCTTTTGCCCGATCCCGATTCACCGGTCAGCGCGACGGTCTCTCCGGCTGCAACGTCGAGTGTCACGCCACGCAAGACCGGCACGGGACCGTCCACGCTGTCGAAACTCTTGGTAACCTGCTCCAATGATAACAGCACCGGGTCCTCCTTCGGTCTCTGCGTCACCTATTGCAAGTGAGCGCGAAAACCAGAGGCAAAGCCACAGGCGCGACCGGTCTCAGGCGGTATCGGGTGGGGTCAGGCGCCCGGTCAGAAGCGCCGACGCCCCGACCATCACCGTGGCGGTCGCCAGCATCAAGGACAACCCGCCACTCTGGTAGGTGGCTCCGGACAGCACCGTGCCAAGGAGGCGACCGCCTGCATTGGCCATGTAGTAGAAGCCCACATCCATCGTCACCCGTTCGGCCTTTGTGAAAGCCAGGATGAGATAGGAATGGAGCGCGGAATTCACCGCAAAAACGGCCCCAAACGCCAACAACCCGATGACAAGCGAAACGGTAAGCCAGGGGTCCGGCCCCGCCGAGCCCAGCGCGGCAATGGTGAGGAGCGCCGGGATTGCCGCCAAAGCCCATGCCCAGCGCCGCGCGGCATGGACCAGGTCGGTTTCGCTGCGCGATGCCGCCCGCAGGATTGCGGGAGCGCTGGCCTGCACCGCGCCATACAAGATGATCCAGAGCGCCATGAAACCACCGATGGAAAAGAAGGCCGCGCGGTTGCCGGCTTCGGATCCGTCAGACAAGACCGCGTAGAAATAGATCGGGATGCCGACGACAAACCAGACATCCCGCGCGCCGAACAAAAACACGCGCGCGGCGGAGAGCCAGTTCACATTAGCCGATTTGGAGAACACCTCGGAGAATTTCGCGCCTTTGCTCCCGCGCGGAAGACCCGCCGGCATGGTCAGCACAACCGCCAGCAAAATGACGAAGAGGATCAGCGCCATCCCGAGCACGGCACCGGCAAAACCCAGCGTCGCCAGCAACGCAGACCCAAGCAGGAACCCCAGCCCCTTGACCGCATTCTTGGACCCGGTGAGCAGCGCAACCCAGCGAAACAAGCCGCCACCCTCGCTTGGCGCCAGCAGTTTGACTGCGGACTTGGACGACATCTTGGCCAGATCCTTGGCCACGCCGCTCGCGCCCTGCACAAGCATGACAAAGGCCACCGAAACGCCCGTCGCCCAAGCAGGGTCAAGCCGCGATAGCGCGAGCAAGGCCAGAACCTGCAGCGCGAGACCGGCATAGAGCGTGCTGGTCAAGCCAAAGCGCGCGGCAATCCATCCGGCGCAAAGGTTGGTGATCATGCCGGCAATCTCGTAGAGCACAAACAGATACGCCAGCTGCACCGGAGAAAAGCCGAGAATGTGGAAATGCAACAGCACCAGCATCCGCAAGGCACCATCGCTCAGCATGAAGGCCCAATAGGCCGCCGTCACCACGCCATAGGCCATAAGCCCGTCGGACCGCGCGGGCGCGTCGGTCACAGCGAGGCTCCCACCATCAACGCGACATCGACCAAGCGATGCGCATACCCCATCTCGTTGTCATACCAGGCATAGACCTTCACCTGTGTTCCGTTGACGACCATGGTCGAGGGCGCATCCACGATGCTCGACCGCGTATCGTTCGTGTAATCGGCCGACACGAGCGGGCGCTCCTCATAGCCGAGAATACCCTTGAGCGGACCGTCTGCCGCATCCTTGAAAAGCGCGTTGACGGCTTCTGCACTTGTCGGGGTTTCGACCTCGAAGACACAATCGGTGAGCGACGCGTTGAGCAAGGGCACGCGCACGGCATGGCCATTCAAGCGGCCCTTGAGTTCGGGATAGATCAGCGTGATGGCCGTTGCACTGCCCGTGGTGGTTGGGATCAGTGAGTTCAGAGCGGAACGCGCCCGGCGCAGATCCTTGGCGGGCCGGTCGACAATGGTCTGCGTGTTGGTCACATCGTGGATCGTGGTGATCGACCCATGACGGATGCCCAGCGCTTCATGGATGACCTTCACCACCGGCGCGAGGCAATTGGTCGTGCAGCTGGCCGCTGTGACAATGCGATGGCGCGCCGGGTCATAGACCTCGTGGTTCACGCCATAAACGATGTTTGCCGCGTCGCCGTCCTTGACCGGAGCAGAAATGATCACCTTTTTCACACCCGCCGCGAAATAGGGCGCTAGCGCGGCGTCGGTCTTGAACGCACCGGTGCAGTCGATGACCACATCGACCCCGTCAAGCGGCAGATCCTCAAGCGCGCGTGCGCCGACAAAGGGCAAACATGTGCCATCCACGGTGAGAGACTCCGCGTCATACGAAAATTCGGCGTCCCAGCGTCCATGCACCGTGTCGAATTCAAGCAGATGGGCATGCATCGCCGGATCGCCCACCGCGTCGTTGAGAAATGCAATCTGCGCCCCTTTTTCAAGCAAGGGTTTGAGGGCAAGTTTGCCGATCCGGCCGAGGCCGTTGATTGCGTAGGTGGTCACGAGAGCTCTCCGGTGGGGTTGCGGGCGATATCGTCAACCGCGCGTTGCAGCGCGACCCGGTCCAATGTCTCGACCGGTAGGGCGGTAAACGCACGGATACGGTTGTGCAATGCGCCATAGGTTTGTTGAAAGGCAAGCGCCCGTTCGGCATCGGTGCCTTGCACGGCCGCCGGGTCGGGAAGCCCCCAATGGGTTGCGATGGGCGTTCCGGTCCAGACAGGACAATCCTCGTTCGCGGCCTGGTCGCAGACGGTAAAGACGAAGTCGAAATGCGGGGCGTCGGAGGCGCGCAGGTCATCGACCGACTTAGACCGCAGCATGTCAATCGGATGCCCCTTGGCGCGCAACAGGTCGAGCGCCATCGGGTGCGGCGCTCCGCGCGGATGCGTCCCCGCAGAAAAGGCCTCAAAGCGGTCGGGCCTTTCTGCGCGCAGGATGGCTTCAGCCATGATGGAACGCGCGGAGTTTCCGGTGCAGACAAACAGGACAGAATACCGCCCCTGCCCCTGCTCCTGCCCCGCGTGAGGCCGCAACGCGCCGACCGCGTTGGTTTCGCAGATTTCCGGTCGCCCGCGGCAACACTCCTGCATCAGGTAGGTCACGGTTTCCCGCGCGTGCATCATGTCGATGGCATAGCGCAGCGAGGTGCCATCCCGCGTCTGGGTAACAAGACCGCACTGACGCAGTGCATTGAGATAGGTCGAGAGGGTATTTGGCTTCAGGCCGAGCGCATGTGCGATTTCCGTGGCCGGCACGCGGTCCGGGTAACGACGCATCAGCAGCCGAAACACCGCAAGGCGCTGCGGGTGACCGAGGGTTGTGAGTCTTTGGGTAACCAGTGATTCCATAATTCATGTATATGTGAATTATGGAGAGGCGCAAGCCTTGAATTCTGGGTCCGGTCCTGATCTCCGAATATCCTGCACGCAATCAGGTTGGAGAGGTCCGGTCAGGTCTCAGACGGTCCGGACTGCGCCAAGGCAAGCGCCGCGCGCAGGACTGCGCGGTCGCCGATGTGATTGGCCAGAACGAGGATCAGCCGCGCATTGAGCGCATCACTGTCAGCCTTGCTCAGCCCGTTATGCGCGGTCAGCAATTCCTGATAGAACCCATCCGGATCATCGATATTCGGCTCACGCATCACGCTCATGTCAGCGTCCTTCCAAGGCTTTGTTCCAGAGCCTCTCGCACACGCGCATGGTCAAACTCCGGCCAGCGGGCCACCACATGCTGATCCGGCCGGATCAGGTATATCGCGCTGGGCGCATCGCCCAGATACCGGTCCCGCAATTCCCGTGAAACGCGTGGCAGGTGCACGACATGCAGGTCGACCCCCTCATCGGCCGCGACCTCCGGGGCGTCGCCCCCAAGCGCCAGAAGTGTGAACCGACCGTCAAGGTGGTCGAGCAGGAACCCGTCCTCCACCGGCGCATCGCAACATGCAGAGCCCGGCCGCGTGCGGTCCGGACCGCCCAGCGCGTCTTCGCCAAAAAGCGGGAAGCCGTCATAAACGCAAGGCACCGAGAGCCGTCCGGAATTCACCAAGGGGCGCGCGAAAGGCGCATGGGCTGCCAGATCCAGAACCGCGTTGCGGAAGATCTGGCTGATTTCGGTTTTCGGCGTCATGAAGTCCGTCGCGCGCGACGAATTCAGGATGTTTTCATCGGCTGCGAAAGCGCGTTCGCTGGCATAGGTGTCGAGGAGGGTGTCGCTCACCTGCCCCTTGGCGACCAAATCGAGTTTCCAGGCGAGATTTTCCGCGTCCTGCACGCCGGAATTCGCCCCGCGCGCCCCAAAGGGAGACACTTGATGCGCGCTATCGCCCGCAAAGAAGATCCTGCCATGCCGGAAATGCTCCATCCGACGGCATTGGAACGTGTAGATGGAGGTCCATTCGAGGCTGTATTCCGGCACCGCCCCGGTCTGTGAGGACAGCATCGCGTCAACCCGTGCGCGGATCCGGTCCGGCTCAAGCTCTGCCTCGCGGTCAATATCCCAGCCAAGCTGAAAATCGATACGCCAGATGTCGTCCGGTTGTTTGTGCAGCAGCGCGGACTGGCCCGCATTCTCGAAGGGCGGCTCGAACCAGAACCAGCGCTCCGTCGGGAAATCCGCCTTCATCCGGACATCCGCGATCAGGAAATTATCCTCGAACACGCGCCCGTCAAAACTCAGACCCAGCATGTCGCGCGTCGGAGAGCGCGCACCGTCGCAGGCCACAACCCAATCCGCCTCAAGCCGGTACGGGCCGTCTGGCGTCTCTATTTCCAGCGTCGTCCTATCGGTCGCGGGCGTTACGGATGTAACCCGGTTCCGGCCCCTGATCTCAATCGGCGCGCCTTGCGCTTGCGCCACGCGGATCGCATCCACGAGATACTTCTCGAAATAGGGCTGTTGCAGATTGATGAAGGCCGGATTGCGGTGACCCTCTTCCGGCAGAAGGTCGAATTCGAACAACTTGCCGTCGCCGTAAAAGACCTTGCCCACATTCCACACGACACCCTTTTCGAGCATTGGCGCGCCGGCGCCGAGGCGGGTGGCAATATCCAGTGTCCGCTTGGCAAAACATATCGCCTTGGAGCCAAGCCCGGCACCCTCGTGATCGTCAAGCACAAGCGCCGGCGTCCCGCGTCGCCCGAGATCGAGCGCGAGGGCAAGGCCCACCGGCCCGCCCCCGATGATCACCACCGGGTGGCGCGTGACGGCTCCGCCTTGCGCCGCCACGACGGGTTCGTAGGGGTAGAGCGTGAACGCGGTCTTGTATCGCTCGGCAACCATGGTCTTTTCTCCTGGAGGCGCCTCCGCAGGGTCGATCAGCCCTGCAACTGCTCCCACATCTCGATATCGCGCTTGTCCGTCCAGATGCGCGGATGGCTGATGCCGCGCGCTTCGTCATAGGCACGGCTTACGTTGAACGGCAGGCAATGCTCATAGATCGCGTAATCCTTGAACTTCGGATCGCATTCCGCGCGCACCGCATCCCAGGCTTCCTTGAGCGTGCCGCTGCGTGCGGCCACGCGCGCCGCAGGCTCATAGGTCGAACGCACAAAATCGCGGGTGCTTTCGATGGCGCGCGCGACCGCGTCCTTGCCGATCAGTGCGCCGCCGCGACCGGGGGCGATGGCATCGACGTCAAAAGCCTTGATCGCGTCGAGCGTGGTGCCCCAATCGGCGAAATACCCATCGCCGCAATAGCAGGCGGAATGATCCTCAACGATATCGCCGGTGAACATCACGTTTTCATCCGGCACGTGGATCACCGCGTCGCCTGCGGTGTGCGCGCGCCCGACATGCCTGATATCCACCCGCCGCTTGCCAAGATAGACGGTCATGCTGTCGCTGAAAGTCGTGGTCGGATAGGTCAGGCCGGGAATGCTTTCATGGCCTTCGAACAGGCGCGGGAAGCGTTGGAACTCGCTGTCCCAGTCCTCCTGACCGCGTTCCTCGACCATGCCGCGCGCAACATCGGACATGATGATCTGATCGGCGCCATAGGCGCTTGCACCGAGCACGCGCACCGCGTGGTAATGGGTCAGAACAAGATGGGTGATCGGCTTGTCGGTGACAGATCGAACCTTTTCGATGACTTTCTGCGCAAGGCGCGGGGTGGCCTGCGCTTCAACAATCATCACGCTTTCATCGCCGATGATGACGCCGGAATTCGGATCACCCTCGGCAGTAAAGGCCCAGAGATCACGGCCGACCTCTTCGAAGGTGATGGTTTTTTCTGTCATGTCGCCTTGCGACGCGAAAGCCTTGCTCATGTGGTCTCCACCTTTTGGGTTATGGCTCCGAAGAGATCGCGCCCGGACGCATCTTCCATCCAGATCGACACGGTATCGCCGGTCTTGAGAAACGATGTCGCGGCAGTCCCGTGCAACAAGGTTTCGACCATGCGCTGCTCTGCAATGCAGCTATAGCCCCGTCCGCCTTGCGCCACCGGCAAGCCGGGGCCGCCGCTGTCATCACGGTTGGATACGGTGCCGGACCCGATCACCGTGCCTGCGGGCAAGGCCCGTGTCTTGGCGGCATGCGCGATCAACTGGCCAAAATCGAACGTCATGTCTTCGCCCGCCTGCGTCCGTCCAAAAGGCGCGCCGTTGAGATCGACGCACATGGTTGCGTGAAGCTTGCGACCGTCCCAACCCGCAAGCGCGTCGGGACTCACCGCGAAAGGCGAACAGGCGGAGGGCGGTTTTGATTGCACAAAGCCGAAGCCTTTGGACAGCTCGTCCGGGATCAGGTTCCGCAGGGATATGTCATTGAGAAGCATGACAAAAAGGACCGCATCCGCCGCCTCGCCCGCGCTTGCGCCGCGTGGCACGTCGCCGGTGATCACGGCAACCTCGGCTTCGAAATCGATGCCCCAGGCTTCCTCGCCCGTGATCCGCGCCATTGGCCCGTCAAACACCGCGCAGCCCTGATACATGAGCGGATCGGTCCAGAATCGCTCCGGCATCTCCGCGCCGCGCGCGCGCCGGACCAGATCGACATGGTTCACATAGGCGGAGCCATCGAGAAACGTGTGGCTCTGCGGCAAAGGCGCGTCCGCGTCACACGGGTCAAGCGGGCCAAGGTCACCGCCAACCGTGTCAAACCCCGCACCACCCAGCGCGGCAAGCAGACCCGGCGCTGCGGCCTTGCGCAACACGCCGTCCGTTTCGATGCAAAACCCCGTTCCTTCGGGGAAACCCAGATGCGCAATTTTCATTTCTTGCCCGGCGTCCCGTCGAATTTCTTTTCAAGATCGGCCCAGCAATCGATGTAGTCATCCTGAAGCGGGGCTTCGTTTGCAGCAAAGGCGGTCAGGTGCTGCGGGAAGCGGGTTTCGAACATGAAACTCATGGTGTTGGCGAGGTATTCCGGCGCAAGATCGGCGTTGGAGGCCCCCTCGAAGGCCGTCTTGTCGGGCCCATGCGGCAACATCATGTTGTGAAGGCTCATGCCACCGGGCACGAACCCCTTTGGTTTGGCGTCGTAGATGCCAAAGATGTTGCCCATCAGCTCGGACATGACGTTCTTGTGATACCAGGGCGGGCGGAACGTATCCTCGGCCACCATCCAGCGATCCCGGAACAGCACGAAGTCGATATTCGCCGTCCCTTCGACGCCCGATGGCGCGGTCAGCACGGTGAAGATGGACGGGTCGGGGTGATCGAACAGGATTGCGCCGACCGGG
Source organism: Cognatishimia sp. F0-27 (assembly GCF_020667845.1). Lineage (GTDB taxonomy): Bacteria > Pseudomonadota > Alphaproteobacteria > Rhodobacterales > Rhodobacteraceae > JAFMPQ01. Next base: position 10,348 of record NZ_JAFMPQ010000017.1, on the reverse strand, counting down.
CAATAGGTCCGCAGATCGTATTTGCAGGGCGCGTAATTGCCATGCCACGCCACCACGTCTAGCGGGCTGTGCCCGATCCGGGTCTCGTGAAACTGGCCAGCCCATTTCACCGTCACTGTCGATGGGGTTTCGCGATCTTCGAACGCGGCGACGGGCGTCTTGAAGTCGCGCCGGTTCGCCATGCAGTTGGCTCCGATCGGTCCGCGCCCCGGCAAATCGAATTTCTGACCGTAATTCTCGCAGACAAAACCCCGGCACGGGCCTTCCAGAACCTCGACCCGATAGACGAGCCCGCGCGGGATGATGGCGATTTCCTGCGGCTCGATGTCGATCACACCCAATTCCGTCGCGAAGCGGAGGCGGCCTTCCTGCGGGACGACAAGAAGCTCGGAATCCGCCGAGTAGAAATAGGCGTCTTTCATGCTTTCGGTGACAAGGTAGATATGGCTGGCCATGCCCACCTGCGTATTGACGTCACCGGCGGTGGTCATGGTGCGCATGCCCGTGAGCCAGGTCAGACCCGCTTCGCTATGCGGCACCGGATCCCAACGATACTGGCCCAGGGAAATCACATCAGGATCCACATGCGGAGCAGACTTCCAGTATGGCAGATCGATCTTGGTAAACCGGTGTGTGTGCTTGACGGATGGCCGGATGCGGTAACACCAGGTCCGCTCGTTCTGATGGCTGGGCGCGGTGAACGCAGTGCCGGAAAGCTGCTCGCCGTAAAGGCCATAGTTCACCTTCTGGGGGGAGTTCATTCCCTGCGGCAGGGCACCGGGCAATGCTTCGGTTTCAAAGTCATTGCCGAAACCCGGCATGTAGCCCGGATGGGTGCCGACCGGAGAGGCGGCAGAGCGGAGACCGTCAGGGGCGCTGTCCATGTTCATCAGATCATCCTTTTTCTAGCTGGCCGAGTCGTAGTAGTTGCTTTTGTAACTAACAACCGTGAAAATCGATCGATGTCAGAAAGCGCGCCTTTTGATCTGAGGGATTTCATGCCCTACCTGCTCAACCAAGCGGCGGATGTCACGAGCCGGTCTTTTGAGGGTGCTTACAAGGACCGCTACGGCATGCTGCGCACGGAATGGCGGGTGCTTTTCCACCTTGGTCGCTACGGCGCGATGACCGCCAAGGAGATCTGTGGCCGGGCGCGGATGCACAAGACGAAGGTCAGCCGCGCCGTGCGTGCGCTCGAAGAAAAGCGGTTCCTCGAACGCCAGACACGCTCCGATGATCGTCGTCATGAAATGCTGTCCCTGACCCCCACAGGCGCGCGGGTGTTCCGTGACCTCGTGAAAGAGGCGCAGCGGTTCGATACCGCGCTGATGGCGGAGTTCAGCGCCGAGGAAGCCGCACAGATGCGCGCCCTGCTGATTCGTCTGGCGCAGCTTTAGTAGCCAAATCGGGCCTGCCCGAATGCGAATGCCGGCCGCGGATCCGTGCCGGTCACAAAGCAGATGCGAGCAGTCCTGAACGCCTGGCGGGCCATTTCACCAAATTTTTCGACGGTTGGCGGAGATTTCTGCCGTACAATCAACAGGTCTGCGTCTTCGGTCAAATCTGACAATTTTGATAAGGAAGGGTTGATTTGTTGCGCCATTCCTGTAATTGACCAAAAAAGTAAGGAATAACCTCCAACGGAGCATCTGATGACGAGCAAGACATCCCTCCTCGCAATCGCGACCACGGCCATGGCCCTGACAAGCTATGCCGAGGCCAGCGCCAACGAGCTCAACCTCTATTCCTCCCGCCACTACGACACGGATGAACGACTCTATTCGGACTTCACCGAAGCGACCGGGATCACGATCAACCGCATCGAGGGCAATGCCGACGAGCTGATCGCGCGCATGGACGCCGAAGGCGAAAACTCCCCCGTCGATGTGTTCCTGACCGTCGATACCGTGCGCATCACCCGCGCCAAGGAGATGGGCTTGCTCCAATCCATCGACAGCGAGTTGCTCGAAGCAAAGATCCCCGCCTATCTCCAGGACGAGGACAACCAGTGGTTCGCCTTCTCGCAGCGCGCCCGCATTCTGTTCTACGACAAGAACGATGTGACCAATCCACCGATGACCTATCAGGATCTGGCCGATCCCGCCTATGAGGGTCAGGTCTGTATTCGCTCCTCCTCCAACGTCTACACCCAGAACATCGTGGCTGCGATCACGGCACATCTTGGCGAGGACGCGGCGCTTGAATGGGCGAAGGGCGTGGTCAACAACTTCGCACGCGATCCGCAGGGCGGTGACACCGATCAGCTGCGGGGCATCGTGTCCGGCGAGTGCGATATCGCGATGTCCAACACGTATTATTACGCCCGTGCGATCCGCCGCGATGTGTCCGGCCTGTCCGACAGCCTCGATCAGATCGGTTGGGTGTTCCCGAATCAGGACGATATCGGCGCCCACATGAACATCTCTGGTGGCGGTGTTGCGGCGCATGCACCGAACCGCGACAACGCGATCACCTTCCTGGAATATCTCGCCTCCGAGCAGGCTCAGCAGTATTTCTCCGCTGGGAACGACGAATACCCGGCGGTGCCCGGCATCGGCCTTGCGCCGTCGGTTGCCGCTCTGGGGATTTTCCGGCCGGACGCGATTTCCCTGTCCGATATTGCCGATAACATCGGTGCGGCGCAGCGCATCCTCGCTGAGGCAGGCTGGAAGTAATCCACGCCCGATAGGGTTCGATCAAGGCGCAGTCTTCGGGCTGCGCCTTTTTTGGTGCGCGCTTTGGAGCTGCGTCGCGCAGAGCGGGCAACCGTGTAGTCGCATGTGCAGACCAGATGGGTGCCTGCACCCAAGGCCTGGGTCGCGTGGGGTGCGCCTTGCCATTAGGTTCGGTCCGCGATCAACCGCAGCAAAGGATGGCGGCACCACACCAGACAATGCGCCGGCCGGCTAGCTTCACCCGCGCCGACCGCAGCGCCGGATACAAAAAAGGCGGCGCCAGCGGCACCGCCTTTTTAAAGATCTTGAAACCGTCCGACTTAGTTGGACTGCGTTGCAGCTGCGGCAACCAGAACAACAAGCAGAAGCGGGATCAGGATGCCAGCGGAAGAAGAGGACTGTGCAGTCTCTTCAACAACCACGACGGGCTCCATCACGACTTCGTCTTTTGCATAGGAACCGGCCATTGCGGTCGAAGCTGCGCCAGCGAATGCCGCTGCGAGTGCGATTTTTTTCATGTTATCCTCCAGATAATTGCCTATGGCCCAGGATCGGGACAATAGACACCCAAGACTTACCTCGTGACTCGGTTCAAGCAGCATTTCGAGCAATTTGCAATTCTGTCAAACGGCAAAATCGAGGCTCCGCTCGGACTTGGCGTCAAATTAGCAACACTTGGGTGCCAACATTCGCCATCTCGTAAAGTTCTTCGATGTGCTCGTTGTACAGCCCGATGCAACCGTTCGACGAACGACGCCCGATCTTGCGTGTGTCATGCGTGCCGTGGATGCGGTAGTAGGTCCAGCTCAGATGCAGCGCACGGGTGCCAAGAGGGTTATCCGGGCCGGGCGGCACGTAGTCGGGCCATTCGGGGTTGCGGATCTTCATCGAGGGGGTCGGGCGCCAGTCAGGGCTCGGATCTTTGAGGGTCACGCGGGTGCGACCACGACGCGTGAGATCCTCCGTCAGCGGAACCGACGACGGATAGAGATGATAGCGGCCGTTCTCTTCCCAGTAGTGAAGGGCCCGGCTGTCGATATCGACCAGAATGGCACCGCTGTTCAGGTTGGAGAAATACGGCTGCCAGTCGAGGGTCCGGAAACTGGAGATATTGCGGCGCGTCACCGGTGTGATGTCGCGCTCGATCTCGACAGCGTTCACATTCGGATCCTGCTGTGCCAACACCGGGGTGGCGGACAGGGCGGCTGTCCCCGCAAGGAAGCTGCGACGGCTCAGACCGCTTGAACGAAATTTTGTCATGACAAGCTCCTTTCGGCTTGAAAACTTACCCTAGGCTATATTGCCTGAATACCGCACTCGCAAATCAAACGAACGTCATCTGGCAGACTCACGCCGATGTGCGTTTGAAGTGCAACGCGTCCAAGTGTAAGCCGGTTTCAACATAATCTTAGAGAGTTCTTGCGATGCAACGCCGCGCTTTCCTTCTCATGTCTTCTGCTGCCGCCCTTGCTGCCTGCGCCGCGCCGGTCCAGGAGCCGACCCTCGCGCCGGATGGCAAGCCCCGGAGCCGGGTCTACCGAATCAGTGCCGGGGACAAAGGCCGCATCCAGTTCCGGATGCTTGATGCTGTGAATGCCCTGCGACAGACCGCGGGCCTTGAGGCGGTTCGGCTCAATTCGCGGCTGAACGCGGCGGCTGCAACCCATGCCCGCGATATGAGCGTTCAAAACCGCCCATGGCACTTCGGGTCAGACGGATCCTCGCCGATCGACCGCGTGCAGCGGGTCGGCTACACCGGTCGCCTGATCGGCGAAAACCTCTCTGAGACCTATGAGACGGAGCTGGAAACACTCGCCGCCTGGATGGAACAGCCCTCCACCCGTGCCGTGATCCTCGATCCGGCCGCGCGCGAGCTTGGTCTTGCCTGGTATCAGGAGGAAAACGGCAAGATCTGGTGGTCGATGGTGCTCGGGTCCCCTGAGTTGACCCCGACGCCTGGTCAGGTCGTGACGGCACCGCCTGCCGAAACTGGCACACGGTTCTGACCCTGTCACAGTGATCGGTGCGCCTGCGGGTGCGTGCAGCATTTCCGGCGGTCCGCCCCGTGTCTGTTCAGCGGTGCACAGGCTCGCTTCTGACCATTGTTCCAGATTTACAGGTCAAAGAACGCGCCGCGAGGCCCGATCCTGCGGTGCCTTCACATGGGAACCGCTCGTTCCTCATGTCGTCACTGGAAGGCCTGTGGCCACCGGGAAAAAGCCGTTCTATCCGCTCTGTGGCAATCCTTGCAGACGCGCAAGATGTGGGTTCCGTTCAACGCTCCTCCTGCTGTTTGATTTCCCCGGTATCCAGAACCGGTGATGCATCGATCTCTTCGGCGTCGAGCATGGAGGCGACGCGCTCCAGACTGGCGACAAGCATGGCTTGCTCCCAATCCTCCATGGCCTCGAACTTCCGCACAAAACGCTGCTGTAGCGGATCAGGCGCCTCGTTCAGCGTTTGCAGGCCCTTCGGGGTGATATGAATGTGGGTTTGACGTCGATCCTCGGTGGATTTCTCGCGCAGGACCATGCCGTCGCGCACCAGCTTGTCCACCAGAGACGTCACAGTGCCTTGTGACACGCGCATGCGCTGCGCAATGGTTTTCGCAGTGGCATTCCCGGTTTCGGCGATGATCTGCAGAACACGGAACTGCACCGCCGTCACTCCGGCCGTTTTCTTCAACTCACGACCAAAAAGCTCGGTGGCACGCAAGATGCGACGCAGGGCGATCAAACTCGTGTCAACCCGATCCATAGGCGCTCCCACACAATCCTGCCGGAGGCTCAGCATAGGAAGAAAGCAGTCGCTTGAAAAGGCGCGAGTGTTTCGTTAATCAAACTACATATCTATGAAATACCTCCGAAAATATTCTTTGTTTTCAATAAATTTTTCAGATTTTTCCCTGATTATCTCAATTTCTACAGCGTAAATTATTTGCCTGTTGAAGCATTAAACCTATCATGATAGTTCGACGATCAAACAATTCAGGAGCCAACCGATGAAGCACCCGCGTGATCTTGCTCGAGCCAGAGTTCCGAATCTGCGCAAGCCGACGGCAACCGACGGTGCGGCGATCTGGGAATTGATCCGGTCCTGCAAGCCGCTGGATGAGAACTCCATGTATTGCAACGTGATCCAATGTGATCACTTCGCCGACACATGCGTAGTGGCCGAGCTTGAGGGAAAGGCGGTCGGGTGGATCTCTGCCTATGTGATGCCGAACGATCCCGAAACGCTCTTTGTCTGGCAGGTGGCCGTTGCGGAAGACGCCCGCGGGCTTGGCCTGGGCGGTCGCATGCTTCAGGAAATCCTCGGGCGCAAGGCCTGTGACGGTGTGCAGCGCATCCAGACCACGATCACGTCGGACAACGACGCGTCCTGGGCACTTTTCCGCAAGTTCGGCAAGCTGCAGGGCAGCCAGCTCGACGCGGAGCCCTATTACAAACAGGCCGCGCACTTCCAGAAACGCCACAAGACTGAAAACCTTGTCACGATTCCTCTGGCGCAGAGCTTCGCGAAAGCCGCCTGACCCAGACGTCACTCCTTACATCGCAACAATGAAAAAGAGGTCGTATGTCTACGAACCCCTCCAATATGCCTGTCTTCAAACGCCGTGAATCCGAGGCCCGCAGCTATTGCCGCGGCTTTGATACCGTCTTTGCAACCGCGCAAGGGTCGGAAATGACCGACACTGCCGGGCGCAGCTATATCGATTTCCTCGCCGGCTGCTCGTCGCTGAACTACGGTCACAATGACCCCGACATGAAAGCGGCGCTGGTGGACCATATCTCCAATGACGGGATCACCCACGGTCTCGACATGCACACCGACGCCAAGGGTGCATTCATCGAAACATTCGAGACGCATATCCTCAAGCCGCGCGGCATGGACCACAAATTGATGTTTGTCGGCCCGACCGGCGCCAATGCCGTCGAAGCGGCGATGAAGATCGCGCGAAAGGCCACCGGGCGCACCAACGTGATCGCGTTCACCAACGGGTTTCACGGCGTGACTCAAGGCGCGCTTGCGGCAACCGGAAACGGCTATCATCGCGGCGGGGCAGGCATGAGCCTGAGCAACGTGACGCGCTTGCCGTATGACGGCTACATGGGTGCAGAGTTCGATACCTGCGACTTGCTCGAAGCGATGCTCACCGATGCCTCGTCGGGCATGGACGCGCCGGCGGCCATCCTGCTTGAGACGGTGCAGGGCGAAGGGGGCCTCAACGCCGCCAGCCCCGACTGGGTCAAACGGGTCGCAACGCTCGCGGCCGACCACGGGGCACTGTTGATTGTCGATGATATCCAGGCCGGTTGTGGCCGGACCGGCACCTTCTTTTCCTTCGATGAGATGGGGATCACACCCGATATCATCACGCTGGCGAAGTCGGTTTCCGGTTTTGGTCTGCCCATGGGGCTGGTTCTGGTGAAGCCGGAACATGACGTGATGGGCCCGGCAGAGCATAACGGCACGTTCCGCGGCAACACGCATGCCTTTGTGACCGCCCGCGTTGCCATCGAGAAATTCTGGGCCGATGAGGCGCTACAGCGGGATATTGCCCGCCGGGCAGACCTCGTTGAGGCAGGGCTTCAGGCGATCGCCGACATGGTTCCGGGCGCCTATCTCAAAGGCCGTGGCATGATGCGCGGTGTCGATGTTGGCTCCGGCGATCTGGCCGGTGAGATCTGCGCCCATGCGTTCCGGAATGGTCTGATTGTCGAGACATCCGGCCCGGATGACGAAGTGGTCAAGATCCTTGCCCCGTTGACCACACCCGACGAGACGCTGCGCAAAGGGCTCGATATCCTCATCGACGCGGCACGCAACGTCACCGGAAGCTTCAAGATGGCGGCGGAGTAACACACATGATTGTCAGAGATTTCAACGAGATCATCAAATCGGAGCGCGACCGCGTCGTGTCTGACGCCCAGTGGTCGAGCGTGCGCATGCTGCTTGCCAGTGACGGCATGGGGTTTTCGTTCCATGTCACCTTCCTCGAGGCCGGTTCGGAGCACACCTTCGAGTACAAGAACCACTTCGAAAGCGTGTATTGCATGCAGGGGACCGGTTCGATCACGGATCTTGCCACCGGCGAGACCCATGAGATCAAGCCCGGTGTGATGTATGCGCTCGACAAGCATGACCGTCACACGCTGCGGGCCGACGAAGAACTCATCATGGCATGCTGCTTCAACCCGCCCGTCACCGGCACCGAGGTGCATCGCGAGGACGGATCCTATGCAGCGCCGGGAGAAGGCGAGGCCTGAGATGACTCACACGGTGGAAAAGATCGGCGGGACGTCGATGTCGCGCCTGCATGAATTGCGCGACACACTGTTCATGGACGCAGGGGTGCCGCGCTATGGCCGGATCTTCGTGGTGTCCGCTTTCGGCGGCATCACCAACCTGCTTCTGGAGCACAAGAAGACCGGCGAACAGGGTGTCTACGCTGCCTTTGCCAACGCTGAGGAGACGCATGGGTGGCACGACGCGCTGAGCCGCGCCCGTGAGGCGATGATCGGCGCGCATGAAAAGGTGCTCGATCACCCGGCGGACATTGCGCAGGCCACCGCCTTTGTGCAGGAGCGGATCGAAGGCGCCCGCAATTGCCTGATCGACCTCCAACGGCTGTGTTCCTATGGCCATTTTCGACTGAACACGCATCTGATGCAGATCCGCGAATTGCTGTCCGGTCTGGGTGAGGCGCATTCGGCCTATGTGACGAGCCTTATGCTGATGCGCGCAGGCGTCAATACGCGGTTCGTGGACCTGTCCGGGTGGCGCGACAACGGAAACCTGTCGCTGGATGACCGGATCAGAGGTGCCATGCAAGGGATCGATCCTGCGGCGGAGATGCCGGTCGTGACAGGGTATGCGCAGTGCCGTGAGGGTCTCATGCGCGAATTTGACCGGGGTTACTCAGAGGTCACCTTTTCGCAGCTGGCCGCCCTGACCGGCGCGCAAGAGGCGATCATCCACAAGGAGTTCCATCTCTCTTCCGCTGATCCGAACCTTGTTGGCACCGAAGCCGTGCGGACGCTGGGGCATACGAATTACGACGTGGCCGACCAGATGGCAAATCTTGGCATGGAGGCAATTCACCCCTCGGCCGCCAAGACGCTTCGGCAGGCCGGCGTGCCCCTGCGCGTCACCAATGCATTCGAGCCTTCGGAGCACGGCACCGTGATCGACGATCAACCGGCGGAAACAGCCGCGGTCGAGATGGTGACCGGCCTCGACATCATTGCGTTGGAGCTGTTCGAACAGGATATGGTCGGCGTGAAAGGGTATGACGCCGCGATCCTCGAAGCCTTGACGCGTCACAATGTGCGGATCGTTTCGAAAGTCTCGAATGCGAACACGATCACCCACTATGTCGACGCGTCCTTGAAGGCGATGCGGCGGGTTGAGGCCGACCTGACAGAGCGATACCCGCAAGCCGAAGTCACCAGCCGCAAGCTCGCGCTCGTGTCTGTGCTTGGCCGCGACCTTCGCGGTCTCAGCGTGCTAACACGCGGCTTGCGCGCGCTGGAGAAGGCGGGCATGGCATCGGTTGGCGCGACGCAAGGTCCGCGCAGCGTGGACACGCAATTCATCATGGAAAGAGCGGATCGCGACAAGGCGATCAAGGCCTTGCACGAGGACTTCTTTGCCCAGCCGAGCGCTGTGGCCATGACAATCGCTGCGTGAGCCCGCCTCACCAAACATCAAAACAGGGATCGGCTGCCAATCACCCGCGCGACGCGCCCGGATACGCAGCCGGTCCATCCCGCAAACCCGCTCTGCGCGCGGGGCAAGGGTCAGTCCTAGGCGTCATGCGGGCGACAACGCAAAGACCGCAGCGCTTGTCGTTATGCCCCTGTCACGATCTGTGACCGAAGCAGCCAGCAGGCGACGCCAATGCGCCGCGCCTTCTCAACATCGGCGGACGACGCTCACTCGGCGGAGACAGCCCCGCGCTTGCACCACAGCCCCCCGGCTCGCACCAGAGCCTTGCGCCGATACCGCCACGATCATTGCGTCAATCAAGAAAGGCGCTAATTGCCGCAAGCGCCGCGTCAGGATTGTCCCAGACCACGTCATGCCCGGCATCCTGGATGACCGCGAGGGCGGCGTTTTCAAACCGGGAAAGAAAAGATGGCTGCAGCGGGCCCAACCAATTGTTGCACGCCCCTGACATCAAGAGGACGGAACCGGAAAACGCGGTCGCTCCGAACGCGAGGCGATCCATTGCCGCATCGGGCGCGTTGCGCCACGTGCTGCTGGACAAGGCCCCAAACCGCCAATTGGGCGCGGAATAGCCATCACCGCAATGATACGGATTATCCGGATGATTTGTGAAAATGCCGACCATATGGCCAACAAGGAAGTCTTCCTGCGCTGCCGCGTCCGGCCCGGACACATGCTGCGCGCGAAAACCGGTGAGCAATGCCTGCCACCCGTAACGGAACCCGGACATGTATCGACGGCTTTCCGTCTCCCAGGACGTCCGGCCATCGGCATCGAGATATCCCGGCTCGATCAACACGGCGCTTTGAACCTTGTCAGGGTTCTCCGCGAGGTAAGGTCAGGGCTCATAGCCAATAGATGACCATGGTTGCGAGTGCGATTGCTGATAGGAAGACCTTGGGACATCGGTCGTATCGTGTGGCCACACGCCGCCAATCCTT
>NZ_JAFMPQ010000016.1 GCF_020667845.1 Cognatishimia sp. F0-27 | reverse complement strand
TCAGAACCGCCTTCTTCAGATACTCTCTCGCCATTCCTAAGGTCCTATCTGTAAATGTCCGGCAACAGCGCCGTCGAGATAAACGGCACGTATGCGATGAACAGGGTCACAATCAGCATGAACAGAACGAACGGTATGGCGCGGTAAGCGATCTTGAGGATCGACTCGCCGGTGATGCCAGACACGACGAACAGGTTCAGGCCAAGCGGGGGGGTGATGAAGCCAACGCCCAGAGCGGTGATCATCATGATACAGAACTGGATCTCGTTCATGCCGATATTGTCCGCCAGCGGCTTCAGGATCGGCGCAAGGATCACGATATTCGGTGTCGTCTCCATCACGCAGCCCGCGGCAACGAGAATCCCGACCATCATCAGGATCAAGACCCAAGGCTCTTCACTCACCGATGTCGCCGCAGCGACAAAACCCTGCGGGACTCCCATGATCGCGAGCGCCTGCGCCAGAGGCAGAGAGAAGGCGATGATTGGGAGGATCACACCGTTGACCTTGGCGGAACTCACCAGCATGGCGGGAAAGTCACTCAGTCTCAGGGTCCGCAGGATGAAGCCCATGATGATGGTGACAACCACTGCGGTTGCACCGGCTTCCGTGGGCGTCAGACGGCCGGAAAAGATGCCATAAAAGATGATGCCGGGCACGATGAAGGCATACCAGCCGGATTTCAGCGCCTTGCCGAGATTTGCCAGGTAGTCGGATAGAGAGATATTGCCGCCGCCCTCCCAGCCATAGAGCCGGTTCATGATGATGTTTGTCGCGAGGATCGACACGAGGATCGCAAGACCGGGGATGACGGCCGCCAGAAACAGGGTTGAGGCGGATATGCCCAGCACAAGGCCGATGATGATGTAGGCGATGGAGGGCGGGATCAGGATGCCTGTACAGGCACCGGCGGCAACAAGCGCGCAGGCGTAGGGCCGGGGATATCCGCTTTCGACGAGACGCGCGATGGTCATGCGGCCAACAGCCGCCGCGCCAGCGGCGTCCGAGCCGGATATCGCGGCGAACATGCCGCACACGAGCACCGTTGCAGAGCCAAAGCCGCCCTTCGCAAACTGGGTCAGCGCCTCGGCAACATCGAGAAACTTGCGGCTGAGGCCCGTGCGCACAAGCACGTCGCCGGTCAGGATAAACAGCGGCACGGCGGTCAGCGCGAAATGGTCGATCCCGTGAAAAAGGCTTTCACCGACAAGCGACAGCGGCAGCGCGCCAGACCACAGCAGCATCAGGATTGCCGCCGATCCGATCGCGGCCCAAACCGGCACCGCCAGCGCAACCAGCAAGACGAAAAGCAGCACGGGACCATAGAAATCCCAGCCGAGCTCGACGGTCTGGTTCTGGAGCTGATTCCAAAGCATGGCGTTTCCCTCAGTCGAAAAGTTTGTCGCCTTCGTAGACGGGCTTGCCCGCACGAAGGTCCGCGACATCGCGGAGGAAAGACTGCACAAGGCGGACCATCACCAAGGCGAAGCCAATCGGCACAGCGCTCAGAAAGAAGACCTGGCTGATCCGCAGACCGTGGGTCACGGACCCGAATTTCCAGGACACGTGGACCGCCTCGAATGACCAGTAGAACGCGATCAGCGCGACAACGAACATGACCAGATCGCCGAAGATATAGAGCAGGGCTTTCACCCGCCGGCCGACATATTGCATGAGAACATCGATGCGGATGTGTCCGCGCTCCTTGACGGCTGCTGCAGCGCCGATCCAGGCAAGATAAATGAAGCTGTAGCGCACGATTTCCTCGCCCCAGATGGAGCTGTAAGACAGGATTTCGCGGCGCAGCACCTCGATGAACATGGTCGCAACGAGCATGATATAGAACACCAGAAGCGCCCAGCGCTCCGCGTTCCGATTGAGGGCGTCAAGTATGCGGTGCATGGAGTTCTCCCGTCAGGCGCCGCACAGGCAAGCGCCGGGACTCATGTCAAAATGAAATCGGGTGACTGCGGTGTGTCGGGCGCGCCGGTCTCGGCGCGCCCGTGGTTTTACGCCGATCAGGCGTCGTGGACGTAGTAGCGGCCTTGCGTACCGGCGGCTTCTTCGAGCTTGGCAAAGGTCTCCATCGAACCGGCCAGCTCCGTCTTGAAGGTGTCCCATTCGGAACGCTGATATCCGCCGGTCTCCTTCCACACCGCCAACTGATCATCGGAGAGCGAGTGGAACTGAACACCGGCCTTGGCCAGCTCTGCCATGGCGTAGGTGCGTGCTGACGGCACCTTTGCGAGGTTCTGATGCGCGGTCATTTCGCCGGCAAACTCGATGCCTTCCTGCACATCGCCGGGAAGCGCGTTAAACCATTCGAGGTTCATCGAATAGACTTGGCTGTCAGGGACGGCCTGCGTGAATGTCACGTGGGACAGGATGTCGGAGAAGCCGAAGACATACAGTGCGCCCACCGATGGGTCGAGCGCGTCGGCAACGCCCTGCTTGATCGCGGAGGGTGTTTCGCCCCAGGCGACCGGCGTCGGGTTCGCGCCGACCATCCGGTAATACTGCTGAAGCATCTGGCTGCCCGGAACGCGGAACTTGACCCCCTTGAGGTCGTCCGGCGTGATCACGGGGCCCGCGCCACCGGCACGCACGGCGACGACACGCGGATCGATGTTGATGTAGAACAGCGCCTTGAAGCCGGACGCTTCGATCTTGGGATGCACTTCAGCTTTCCAGGTGTCGGATGTCACAAGGTTTGTGAAACGCTGGTTGGAACCGCAGAAATAAGGCAGGTTGATCAGGTCGACCGTGCTCGCGAACGGTGCAAAGTTTGCCAAGGAATGCTGCGCGCACTGGATCGTGCCGCCCTGAACCGCTTGCGCCAACGCACCACCGGCGCCGAGCTGTCCGCCCGGTGCGAGCTTCACATAGACCTTGCCGTTTGTGGCGTTCTGGATGTTCTCCTTGAGGTCGAGCTGCATGATCGGGTAGCTGCGCGATGCCCCCAGCACGTAAGCAGTGGCCAACGTCATCGTATGCTCGGCGGCACGCTCGCGGTCACGCTCTTCCTGTGCGGTTTGCGCTGCAGCCTCGGTGGACCAGAGCGTTCCGGCAGCGCCGGCAACAAGCGCGGCCGTGAAGCCGCCGGTTGTTGCAAGCTTCAGAAAGTTTCTGCGCTCTGTCGAGGCTAGCTCTTCCTTTTCGTAGGTCATGTGTCCCTCCCTTGAGACGTCGTTATGTCGGATGATTTGTTATTTTCGTGCGTCGCGTTCCCGTTTCAGGATCGCGATCGTGAAGGCTATCGAAGCTGTGAAAAGCACGATGGCTTCGCCGAGATCGCCCATGAATGCCGCCCCGCCCGTTGCGCCAAGCACGACATTTGCGACATAGGCAAAGAACAAAACCGCTGAGATGATCAATGCCATGGTCAAGCCCTCCCAAGCTTTCCGTAAGGTTAAATGTAAGCGCTTACATTTGCTTTTGGCAAGTGTTTTGTCACGTGCGATGCCGCGTCATCTCCGTTTTTGAGATACCTCTCTAGGTATATGAAAAGTCTCCATAATATCTGAATCGTGATGATGCGGGGAAACGGTCGCGCCGTTGCTGACCGGCCTTTCCCGCATCATGGTTGGCGACGCCGCGTTGCAGCATCCGGTGGCGTTCCACGTTTCGCCGAATCGTTATGCGCATTTGGTGGCGACTCTGCCAAACGAAGAGCCTCGGAGCAGTGTGCATGGAGAATTGTCGCAAGACGTCAAACGTTGGGGCGGGGCAAGGCGTCAGCTCGCTCGGATTAATGAGGTCTCCGAGACCGAGGCCGGCGGTTTGGGCGGCCCGGAGAAAGCCTCGGATGCGCTGACGGATGGCTTCGGTCTTTGGCGGCGCGTACCTCTGAAATCAGGGCGCTGAATTTCTCTTTGCTCTTTGCGCAGAATCGAATACCGTCAAATTCGAACAAAAAGTCGCGATGCGAACACTTTGGGGAGTGACTGCCGGGTGCTGCCGAGTTTTGTACAAGCGGTCGACCGAATGAACGCGGTCTTGACCATGATCGTCGGTTTCCTCCTCGCCATAGTTGCATTTGCCGTTTTATGGCAGGTACTTGTGAGGTTCGTTCTCACCGCGGCCGGGTATAACATCTCCGCTCCTTGGACAGAGGAACTGGCGCGCTATACGCTTATCTGGATGGTCTTTCTGGGCGCGGCAATCGGTGTCCGTCACGCGCGTATGATCGCACTAGAGTTCGGTGTGCGAAAAGTTCCGGCGAAGATTGGCGTCCCCATCAGATACGGTGTGATGTTGCTCTGCATCGGGTTTTTCGGGCTGCTTTTTTGGGTGGGGCTCGATTTCCTTGAATTGGGTCGGTCCGAAACCAGCCCTGTGCTCGGGATAAAAAAGGACAAGGTTTACTGGGCCATGCCCGTGTCGATGGTCATCATGATCATCAATTCGCTGGCCCTGATCGCAGAAACGATTTCGCTTGATCGCGATATCCGCTTTGCCGCTGATTTCGCGCCGGAGGATTGAGCCTTGGTCCTTCTGGTTGCTGTTCTCTTTGCCCTCTTCCTTGCCAGCGTCCCGATCGCGCTTTCCCTCGGTATGGCGTCTCTGGCGACGCTCATGGACAAGGGCATCCCCTTCATCGCCATTCCGCAGGTGGTGTTTGACGCGCTGGACAGTTTCGCGCTTATGGCGCTTCCGCTTTATGTTCTCGCTGGAAAGCTGATGCAGGAGGGCGGAATCGCGGCGCGCCTTGTGGGGTTTGCCAAGGCTTTGGTGTCGTGGATCCGTGGCGGGTTGGCAATCGCGGTCGTGATGACCTCGATGCTCTTTGCGACGATCTCGGGATCATCGGCCGCAACGGCAGCGGCGGTGGGGTCGATGCTGATCCCGGAAATGGAAAAACAGAAATACCCGCGCCCCTTCTCGGCGGCGACCACGGCATCCTCCGGAGAGCTTGGCGTGATCATTCCGCCCTCCGTCGCCATGGTGATCTACGGCGTCGTCAACGGCGTGTCGATCACCGACCTCTTCATTGCCGGGTTCCTGCCGGGGCTGATGATCGGGGTGTCGCTGATGACGACGGCGATCCTGATGGCCTGGATCATGGGCTATGGCGAGCGCCAGCCGTTCAAGCTGACCCCATGGCTTGCAGATGTGGCGGCGGCATTCTGGCGTGCCTCGCTTTCCCTGCTCCTGCCTGTCATCATTCTCGGGGGCATTTTCGGGGGGATCTTTACCGCAACCGAAGCCGCAGTCGTCGCGGTGTTCTATGCGCTGATCCTCGGGGTCGTGGTCTATCGCGAACTGCCGGTGTCCGCTTTGCCGCGCGTCTTTGCATCGGCGGCGGTGACGTCCTCGGTTGTCATGATCATTGTTGCGTTCGCGTCGATGTTCGGTTTCGCGCTGCACCTGTTGCGGGCACCGCAGCAAATTGGCCAATTGCTGACCACGATCACCGAAAATCCGATTTATTTCCTGCTGCTGGTCAACGTGTTCCTTCTCGTTGTCGGCATGTTCATGGAGACCTTTGCCGCAATCGTGATCCTGGGTCCGATCCTGTCACCCATTGCTGTCAGCTATGGCATCGATCCGGTTCATTTCGGACTGATCATGATCGTCAACCTCGCCGTCGGAATGGTGACCCCTCCTGTCGGCGTCAACTTGTTCATCGCCTGCGGTATCGCGCGCATCAGCATGGAGCAGCTCATGCGCCCGCTGGCGATCTTCCTGATGGTCCTCCTTACCAATCTGATGATCATCACCTACGTCCCGGGCCTGTCTCTGGTCCTGCTCCGATAATCGACAAGCACTCAACAACAGGGAACACAATCATGGGTATCACGAAAAAACTCTTTGGGCTGACAGCGGCGGCGATGCTTGCCGCGGGCGTCGCACAGGCGCAGAGCTACACGATGACGATGGCGCATGTGCTGTCTGACACGAGCCCCTATCAGGTGACGCTGAACGAGTTCAAAAAGCTCATCGAAGAGCGCTCTGGTGGCGATGTCGCTGTCGAGATCCAGTGCTGCGGACAGGCTGGCAACGAAGGTCGCGCGATCCAGTCGATGCGCACCGGCATCCTGACCGGGGGCTTCGTTGGCGGATCCACGCTGGAAACCGTGGTTGACGCTTATCGCGTGCTCTCCCTGCCGTATCTTTTCGAGGACAAGAGCCAGGCCTACGAGATCCTGCAAAGCGACATGGGTCGCGAGATGCTCGACCTTCTGGGTGAATATGGCATGTATGGGCTGGGATTCGGGTCGATCTACGAACGCTCCGTCGCCGCGAAGGATCCTGCCATGGTGTCAAGCATCGATGACATGCAGGGTCTGAAGATCCGCGTGTTGCCGACTCCGGGCTTTGTCGAGGCCTACAAGGCGATGGGCACGCAGCCGACCCCGATGTCCTATGGTGAACTGTTCATGGCGCTTCAGAACAACGTGGTGGACGCGATTGAAATCAGCCCGGACGCGCTTGTGGCTGACAAGTTCGTCGAGGTGGTGTCCTCCTACACCATGACCAAGGCGCACCAATCGACCACGATCATGGTTGTCTCCAAATCCTGGTGGGACGGTGTTCCCGCGGACATGCAGGAGATGATCCAGCAGGCCGCAACCGATGCAATTGCCGTTGGCATTGCCGCGCATGACGAACTTGCAGACGCAGGCATGGCCACTGCCGCCGAAATGGGCGTCGAGATCATCGAACCGGACCTCGCGCCATTCATGGAAAGCGCACGCAAGAGCTGGGATGTGATCCTCGCGGAATACCCGGATGCGCAAGCCTATCTTGAGCGTTTCCAGGCCGCGATGAGCGAATAATTCAGACGACACAAACGATGAAGGGCGGCCCTGACATGGGGCCGCCCTTTTCTGTGGTCGCATACGACACTTTGCCAAGTTGGACGCATGAGAGCGTCTGGTGACATTCCCGCAAGACGACGCATCACTCAACGCAATGAATTCTTTGATTTCAGGCAGCGTTGCGTGTTCAGGTTTTTCGCATTGCGCGTCAGAAGTCGAGATTTTCCACGCTCAGCGCATTGGTCTGGATGAATTCGCGCCGCGGCTCGACCACGTCTCCCATCAGCTTGGTAAAGAGGTCATCCGCTTCGGCCATGTCGTCAATCGTGACCCGCAAAAGCGTTCGCGCGTCCGGGTCGAGCGTGGTCTCCCAAAGCTGGCCGGGGTTCATCTCGCCGAGACCCTTGTAGCGTTGCAGCGTCAGACCCTTTTCCCCTTCGTCAAGGATCGCCTTGAGCAGTTCCAACGGTCCGTGGATCACCACGCGCCGGTCCTTGCGTTCCATCATGGCTTGCGTGCCATAGATCTGCTGTAGGCTTTCGGTAAAGCTGCCGGTGCGGCGCGCCTCGCCGGAGCGCAGCATCGGCCCATCCAGCGTCCGCACTTCTTCGACGCCGCGCAGGATCCGCGCCAGGCGGATGCCCTTGTCCTGCGTGATCCGGCCTGTCCAGCCGCGCTCATATTCCAGAGCCACCAGGTCGAGCCGTGCCGCCACCTTGTTCGCAACTCCTTGCAGATCGGCCTCCACGGCGCCCGGCACGAAGGCCCCGGCAATCGCGGCTTGTTCGAGGATGTGGCGCGGGTAATGCGTGGGAAAGGCATCCAGCACGCGCTTGAGCTGGCGGGCTTCTTCGACCACGCGCACAAGATCCTGGCCGGTGATGACCTCACCGGTGCCAAGCGTCAGATGGGTGCTCTCCACGCCTTGCTGCACAAGATAGTCCTCAAGGGCGGGCTGGTCCTTGAGGTACACCTCGGACTTGCCGCGTGCGACTTTGAACAGTGGCGGCTGCGCGATGTAGAGATAGCCGTTCTCGATGAGCTCCGGCATCTGGCGATAGAAGAACGTCAGGAGCAGCGTCCGGATATGCGCCCCATCCACATCCGCGTCGGTCATGATGACGATCTTGTGGTAGCGGATCTTGGAGACGTCAAACTCGTCGCGCCCGATCCCGGTGCCAAGCGCCATCACGAGGTTGCCGATCTCCTGGCTGCCAAGCATCTTGTCGAACCGCGCGCGCTCCACGTTGAGGATCTTGCCGCGCAGAGGCAGGATCGCCTGGGTGCGCCGGTCACGGCCGGTCTGCGCGGAGCCGCCAGCGCTGTCACCCTCGACAAGGAACAGCTCGGTCTTGGACGGATCCTTCTCCGAACAATCCTTGAGCTTGCCAGCGAGGAAGTTCACGTCCATCGCGGTCTTGCGCCGGGTCAGCTCGCGCGCCTTGCGGGCGGCTTCGCGCGCCAGAGCGGCCTCGACGATCTTTCCGACGATGATCTTGGCCTCGTTGGGGTTTTCTTCGAACCACTCGGCCAGTTTTTCATTCATCAAGCCCTCGACCGCCGGGCGCACCTCCGAGGAGACAAGCTTGTCCTTGGTCTGGCTGGAGAATTTCGGATCCGGCACTTTGACCGAAAGCACACAGGTCAGCCCTTCCCGGGCATCGTCCCCGGTGAAGCTCACCTTCTCCTTCTTGGAGATGCCGCTCTCGGCAGCATAGCGGGTGATGGTTCGCGTCAGCGCACCACGGAAGCCCGCCATATGCGTGCCGCCATCGCGCTGCGGGATGTTGTTGGTAAAGGGCAGGACATTTTCGTGATAGGTGTCGTTCCACCACATCGCGACCTCGACCCCGATGCCGTCCTTTTCCCCTTCCATGTAGATCGGTTCGGGCATCACCGACTGCTTCGAGCGGTCGAGATACTTGACGAACTCCCGCACGCCGCCTTCGTAATGCAGCTCCGTCTTGAGAGGCTCGGCCGGGCGCTCATCCTCAAGGATGATCCGCACGCCGGAATTCAGGAATGCCAGCTCTCGCAGGCGCTTTTCGAGCGTCTCGAAGCTGTAATCGAGATTGGAGAATGTTTCGGTCGAAGCGAGGAACCGGACTTCCGTGCCGGTCTCACCGTTGGAGTCGCCGACGACGCGCAGGTGTTCGACCGTGTCGCCATGCGCAAACTTGGCATAGTGCTCCTTCCCGTTGCGCCAGACCCGCAGTTCGAGCCAGACCGAAAGCGCGTTGACGACGGAGACTCCGACGCCATGCAGACCACCGGAGACCTTGTAGCTGTTCTGGTCGAACTTACCGCCTGCATGCAGCTGGGTCATGATGACTTCTGCGGCGGAAACGCCTTCCTCGGCATGCAAGTCGACGGGAATTCCGCGGCCATTGTCACGGACAGAAACCGAACTGTCGGCATGGATTTTCACACGCACGAAGTCGGCATGACCAGCCAGCGCCTCGTCAATCCCGTTATCGACGACCTCGTAGACCATGTGATGCAGGCCCGAGCCATCATCGGTGTCACCGATATACATGCCGGGGCGCTTGCGGACCGCCTCCAAGCCTTTGAGAACCTTAATAGAATCTGCGCCGTATGCGTTTGGATCGCCTGCGGGTTCGGACATCGCCGTTTCCTTTGTTCTTTTGCCTGATTTTATAGCCGCTTGCGCAAGGGATGTCACGCAATTGACCGCCGGTTCAGGCCTCCGGCATGTATGCAGAAACCTCTGAAATTCCCGCGTTTTCGGTAACGATGAATTGCTGCGCCCGTGCGCCCAGTTCCGCAAAGAGTTCCGGCCCGGTGCCGGTCATCCAGGCTTGTGCGCCAAGCGCGCAAATCTCGTCATAAAGCGCCGCGCGACGGCTTGCATCAAGATGCGCCGCAACCTCATCGAGTAGCACAAGCGGTGGCGTGCCGATGGTGTCTCGCAGGGCGCGGGCATTGGCGAGGATCAACGAGATCAGCAACGCCTTCTGCTCGCCGGTGGAGCAATCGGATGCGAGAATGCCCTTCGCGGCAAAGCGGCCTTGCAGATCGGTGCGGTGCGGACCGACAAGCGTGCGCCCCGCGCGCAGGTCAGTCGCGCGCCCGTCCTTCAACGCGTGTTCAAGCGCCTCGGCGGTCTCGGGAGCAGGCCCGTCGGGTGTCGAGAGCGCAAGATCTGCTGCCGGGAAGGCGGTTTCTGCCGCCGCCTGAGCCAACAGAAGGCGTTCCAGCGCCTCGGCGCGATTGGCAACGATAACGGCACCTGTGCGGGCCATCTGGTGTTCGAGAGCCCGATACCAATGCGGATCCCGGACTTGCTCCTTGAGCAAGCGGTTGCGTTCCCGCATGGCCTTTTCATAGTCGAGCGCAGCCTGGGCATGGTCGGGAAAGAAGCTGAGCGTCATCCGGTCGAGAAAGCGTCGCCGTCCTTCGGCGCCCTCGATCCAGAGCCGGTCCATGGTCGGAACCAGCCAGACAACCCGCGCGATCCGCCCTAGTGCGATCTGTGAGGCTGTCTTCCCGTCGATCTGCACGCGCCGCGCCGCGCCCTTGTCGGAGGCGAAGCTGATCTCGCTGACACCCTCCGCGTGATGCAGCAACCCGTCGATTTTCCAGCCGATCGCCTCGGGACGCCGCGTCATGTCCTGGGCGGAACCACGACGCAATCCACGGCCCGGCGAAAACAGTGATACTGCTTCGATCAGGTTTGTCTTGCCGGCGCCATTCGGCCCGTGGACAGCGACCGGCCGCCCGTCGATTTCAAGCCGGGACAGCCGGTGCGATCGGAAATGCGACAGGGAAAGCGACGTCAGGTGCATCGCGCGTCCGAGGGCTGGATTTCTTCACGACCTTGCATGACCAAACCCTGTCAAAGGCGCGACACTGTTTGAAACACATCACGAGAGCCGACTGCACTTCGGCACCAAGATCGGCTGTGCCAACCGGCGCGGTCTGGCGTCGTCACACGCGCATCGGCATGACCACATAGACGGCGGAGGTGTCATTGCCTTCGCGCATCAGGGTCGGATCACCCGAAGAGTTGAACATGAAAACCGCGTTTTCCCGGTCCACCTGATTGGCGATTTCAAGGAGATACTTTGCGTTGAAGCCGATCTCCAGCCGGTCGTCACCATAGGCGACGGCAAGCTCTTCTTCCGCCGCGCCGCTGTCTGGCGCATTCACGGAAAGGATGAGGCGGTCCTCGTCAAGCTGCAGCTTTACCGCGCGCGAGCGTTCCGACGACACAGTGGCGACGCGGTCCACGGCCTTGGCGAATTCCGCGGCATCCACTTCGAGCTTGCGGGTGTTGTTTTGCGGGATCACACGGGTGTAGTCCGGGAAGGTGCCGTCGATGACCTTGGAGGTCAACGTGATGTCGGGCGTTGCAAAGCGCACCTTGGTTTCGGAGACGGATACGGCGATATCCATGTCGTCCTCTTCCAGCAGTTTGCGCAACTCTCCCACCGTTTTGCGGGGCACGATTACGCCGGGCATGTCTTCTGCGCCAGTGGGCAGGTCGCTGTCGATCCGCGCGAGACGGTGTCCGTCAGTGGCCACACAGCGCAAGACACGCCCGCCATCGGCTTCTGCCACATGCATATAGACACCGTTGAGGTAATAGCGGGTCTCTTCGGTGGAAATCGCGAATTTCGACTTGTCGAACAGCCGGCGCAGCTGATTGGCCTTGGCCGTGAAGTTCGACGAATATTCCGAGGAGGCCATGACGGGAAAGTCCTCCTTCGGCAAGGTTGCGAGGTTGAACTGGGACCGTCCGGCAGACACGCTGAGCCGCCCTGCGGCCGCATCGTCTGAAAGCACGACCAGCGCGCCATCCGGCAGCTTGCGGACGATCTCGTGCAGGGTCACCGCAGAAACCGTCGTACCGCCAGACTTTTCGACCTGTGCGACCGCCTTGTCGAGCACTTCGATATCGAGATCGGTTGCCCGGAAGGTGACGGTTTCGCCTTCGGCTTCGATCAGCACATTGGCAAGGATCGGAATGGTGTTTCGCCGTTCCACAACCGATTGCGCCTGTGCGACGGCTCTCAGAAGCGTCGCGCGTTCCATGCTGATTTTCATGCCCATTTCCTTCGCTGCGGGACGCGTCCATCCCTGACCCGGACGCGCACGTTAGCCGCGCCAGCGTCCGCCGCCAAGCCCGTTTCGAACTTTCTCTGTAAAGGAACAAGACCCGTCAAGACAGTGCCGCTCCGCATGGCTGCGCAAAGCGGCACATGTGCCCGCCGGGACTCAATCTCAAGCGACGGGCCTTGCCGTGGTCAGGCTTCGAGCGACCGGCGCAGCATTTCGACATCCTCGTCGATCTGGCTGTCCTGTTGACGCAGCTCCTCGATCCGCTTCACCCCATGCATGACCGTGGTGTGGTCACGCCCACCGAAGCGGCGGCCGATTTCCGGCAACGATCGGCTTGTCAGGTGCTTGCACAGATACATGGCGACCTGTCGGGGCCGCGCGAAATTGCGAACCCGTTTGGGGCCGATCAGATCGCCAAGACGGATGTTGTAATGTTCGGCCACTTTGCGCTGGATCTCATCGATGGAGATCTTGCGCTCCGAGGCCCGCAAAACATCCGCGAGACTGTCGTGCACAAGCTCCATGTCGATCGGCCGTCCGACCAGTGACGCGAAGGCGAAGAGACGGGTCAGAGCCCCTTCGAGCACGCGGACGTTTGTCGAGATGCGATGAGCAAGGAATTCGAGCACCGATTGATCGATTTCCAGACCGCTGTAATGCAGCTTGTAGGTCTCTGCCTTGGACTGGAGAATCCCGAGGCGCAGTTCGTAATCCGTGGGATGCAGGTCAACAACCAGACCCGATTGCAGACGACTGCGAATGCGGTTCTCGAGATCCTTTATTTCATCCGGCGCCCGGTCGGCCGAGATGATGATCTGCTTGTTCTGATCGACAAGGGCATTGAACGTATGGAAGAACTCTTCCTGCGTGGAATCCTTCCCGGCGATGAATTGCACGTCGTCGACCATGAGCACGTCGACCGAGCGGAACATTTCCTTGAAGTCCAGCATCTTCTTTTCGCGCAGGGCCTGAACGAAGCGATACATGAATTGCTCCGCGGACAGGTAAAGCACGGTCATATCCGGCCGTCGGGCACGGAACTCCCAAGCGATGGCGTGCATGAGGTGGGTCTTGCCAAGGCCGACACCGCCGTAAAGAAACAGCGGGTTGAAAGCCACCGGACCGCCCTCTGCAACACGCCGCGCAGCCGCATGGGCCAACTCGTTCGGTTTGCCCACAACGAATGTGTCAAAGGTAAAGCGCTTGTCGAGCGGTGCGCCCGCGATCTCCGAGCCATTGACAGCAGAAGCCGTATCCCGGGACGCGCGAGTATCGGCCTTTCTGGCCGGCCGACCTGCTGGCACTCCGGTATCGACGCGGAAAGCGATGCGCCGCACATCCTCATCCACCTTGGCCATCTGCGAGAGGAGAAGATCACCGTAATTCTGAGATACGTAATTGCCGAAGAAGTTTGTCGGCGCCAGAAGCGTGACAACGCCTTCGTCCGACATCCCTTTGAATTTCAGGGGCTTTATCCAGGTATTGTAATTGTTCTTGCCGACTGTTTTCGACAGCACTTCCTGCAGCGTGCCCCAGTGATCTTTCGTCATCGGTCCCCCGTCTCGTCATTCGCCCTTGCGGAACCGACACCGGGATACCCGGGTTGGACCGCCATTGTTGGCACGCCACAACGCACAGGACACACGACGTATGCCGCATGCCACGTGGCACGCAGATACGCATAGGATGCAGGATACCGTTGCCTTCTGTCCCCACGGAAGGCATCGGGACCTACGACCCGTTGTATGTAATGGACTGGCCGGAATTTCTCCCGCACGTCCGGACCACCAAATCCAGACGAAGCAGACATTCTGGTTGTCACACCCTTGCCTGCTTACCTGTCCCCCCAGCGAGGCGACTCGCAGGCTCAAATTACCAAGGGGGGAGGAACCCGGGCAACCGAAAGTGACGCTTGACAGGCCACTTGCCTGAAAAGAATCTCGCACTGATCGAAAATTGACATCCCACGAAAAAAAGGCACCACATATAGCGGTGCCTCTTCGAGAAAATACCAAATTGACGATTGGTCAGAGTTGGTCAGTGTGGCTTTTCAGCCAAGCGCTTTTACGCGTGCCGACAGGCGCGAAATCTTGCGCGACGCGGTGTTCTTGTGAAAAACGCCCTTCGTCACACCGCGCATCAGCTCCGGCTGAGCAGCTTTGAGCGCGTCCTGTGCGGCGGCCTTGTCGCCGGATTCGATCGCCTCTTCCACCTTGCGAAGATACGTGCGGATACGCGAGCGACGCGCTTTGTTGACAGCGAAGCGTTTTTCGTTCTGGCGGGCGCGTTTTTTTGCCTGGGGCGAATTTGCCATGATGATCAGTCCTTTGAGGCGGCTAAAAGCCGGTGTCGGTTCGGAGCGCAACGCATTGCTTGACCCGTAACCAGTATCGGACCGATTCTTGCCAAGCGGGCATCACGCGCATTTCGAAGGCGCTCTTAGACCAATTCTTTCGCTTTGAAAACCCCTCTGCGGGAGCGACCGCGCCCAGCGCGATGATCGGATGAGTTCGATAGGCACCGCGAGAGACGCCACGTGACGGGCAGCCGCGCTGACACAAAAAAGCCCCGACGCCGAGGTCGGGGCTTGGACGTTGCTTCGCAGGAGCGTGCTGACGCTCACTTGTCGCGGAATTGCGCGGTGCGCTTGTCCATGAAGGCAGCCATGCCCTCTTTCTGATCTTCGGTTGCAAAGAGCGAATGGAACAGTCGCCGCTCATAAAGCAACCCTTCAGAGAGGGTTGTTTCATAGGCGCGGTTCACCGCTTCCTTCGCCGCGATGGTCGATGGGATCGACTTCTCGGCAATCTTCTCCGCAGCGGCACGCGCTTCTTCCATGAGCTTCTTGGCTGGCACGACCCTCGACACGAGGCCCGACCGTTCGGCCTCTTCCGCATCCATGAACCGTCCGGTGAGGTTCATGTCCATCGCCTTGGATTTGCCGATGAACCGCGTAAGACGCTGGGTGCCGCCAAGGCCGGCAATGACTCCGAGATTGATTTCGGGCTGGCCGAATTTGGCGTTGTCAGCGGCGATGATGAAATCGCACATCATTGCCAGTTCACAGCCGCCGCCGAGCGCATAGCCCGCCACAGCGGCGATCACCGGCTTGCGTGTCGACGTGATGGCGCGGCCTTCAGAGCCGAAGAAGTCCGACAGGAACATCTCCACATAGCTCTTTTCCGACATCTCCTTGATGTCTGCGCCGGCGGCAAAGGCTTTCTGCGAGCCCGTGATGATGATGCAACGCACCTTGTCATTGCCGTCGGCTTCTGCAAGCGCGGAACTCAACTCACCCAAAAGCTGGGTGTTGAGCGCGTTCAGGGCGTCAGGGCGATTCAGCTTGATGGTTGCGACGTGGTCTTCTTTCTCGACGATGATCGTCTCAAAGGCCATGATGCGGGGCTCCGTCCGGTTCCGTCAGAACCACAGGCTTAGCACGGGATTCGGGCAGTTCAAGCTATCTTTGACAGCTTGGGCAATAGAAGGACGACCGTCCGGATTGCACGATCCGCCGCACGGTATCGCTGCAACCGGGCGTGCGGCAGGGCGCTCCCTCGCGGCCATAGACATCGAAGCTGTGCTGAAAGTATCCAAGATTTCCATCGGCTTGCCTGAAATCTCGCAGGGATGATCCACCGGCTTCGATGGCTGCGCGAAGCACGTCGCGGATGATTGGAACGAGGCTGGCCGTTCGTGCGCGGGAAATGCGGCGGGTGCGTCGCGCCGGGTGGATGCCGCCACGGAACAGTGCTTCGCAAACATAGATATTGCCCAATCCGGCGACGATTTTCTGGTCCAGCAAGGCCGATTTGATCGGAGTGTTCCGCCCGGCCAGCGCCGAGACAAGGTGAGATTCGTCAAACGCGTTGCCCAATGGCTCCGGTCCGAGCGGCGCCAGAAGCTTGTGGCTCTCTGCGGTTGCGGTCTGCATGAGGTCCATGGCGCCGAAACGGCGCGGATCGTTGAAGGTGATGCGCGCGCCATTCTCCATGTCCAACACCACGTGGTCATGCTTTTCAGCGGCAGGATGGTCATGCACAAATTGACCGAGCGGATCGCCAGAAACGAGCATCCGCCCGGACATGCCGAGATGAATGAGCAGCGTTTCCCCGGTATCGAGATCGGCAAGAATGTATTTTGAGCGACGCCGCAGCCGCTCCACCCGGGCGCCGGTCAGGCGGCGGGCCATATCGCGCGGAAAGGGCCAGCGCAGGTCAGGGCGGTTGACGGCGGCCTGCGCAATGCGCACGCCCTCCATGGCTGGGGCAAGGCCTGCACGGACGGTTTCGACCTCTGGCAATTCTGGCATGATGGCGCTCTTTGGGCTGTTGCGCAGCAACAGGTGCGGCGCATACCCCCTGAAATCAAGCCCCTTATCACGCACATAGGCAAAGCCCGTATGCGGGCCTTCATTGCGCGTCTCGGCCAGATGCTCAGATTGACGCGCGTCGCGCGCCGGAGTTTGCGTGAGCGTGTTGCAAGCTGTGATGCTCGGCATTGAGCCGCAAGGCGGCCAGAATGACTTCGCGCAGCGCATCATGGCCGGTCACGTATTTGATCAGGTGACAGACCGAGCCATCACTGAATTCGAGCCTGTAACAGCCGTTTTTGTCTTTCTCGGCGCGCCTGAGCAAAGCGAGATCATAAACACGGTCGCGCAAGAGCAGGTCCATCGTGGCAAGCTGGTGCCCCGATACCTCCACCTTGAAAGCCCACATATAATAGGACCACCAGAGCGCGATGCCAAAAAGGACAAGGGCCGAAACACCGGCAGCAATGTTTGGAATGCCCTCCGCCAACAGCATGTACATGACGACACAAAGAAGTGTCGGCACCAGAATTTTGACCCCCAGATTGGACTCGCAAACAAGGACGTCATGTTCACGCCGGGCCGGACCGCTGCCCGCGGAGGAGATCTTTTCGACATAGGCCTCTTCTGCGCCGAGCGACCAGGGGCTCTCGCGTTCAAACATCTCGGAATAGCCGGACATCTTGCGAAACCACGCAAACCGGCTGAGCGGGATATAGAAAATTGCGGCGATAATGACGAGTTCTAGAAGGAATAGCGGTGCCATCGTGGATCTCCGGTAGGCAGTCTGGGTCAGCGCCCGTTGATATGAAGCGTGGAAAGAATGATTTCCTTGAGCGTGTCATGTCCTTCGACATATCGCGGGATCGGCGCACAGCCGCCGTCGGCAAAATGAAGGGTGTAGCTGTCATCGAAATCGCGCGCATGTGTCAGGGCGGCGAGATCGTAAGTGGTCATGTCGAAAAGCATCGTCATGCACCGCATCTCGGAGTGGTCAACTTCCACGCGAAAGCTCCAGATGTAGAATCCAAGCCAGACGATGAGCGCCCCGATGATGGTGAACGAGGCCACGTCAATGATCGTGGGCATGCCATCGGCCAATAAGAACGAGAGCAGCATCACTGCGACCACCGGGTAGCCGAGCCGCCAACCGAGTTTCGTTCTGAACACAAGCGTGGCGTTATCGCGGCGTGCGCGCTGCCGTCCCGCGCCATAGATGGTTTGGATGGCGCTTCCGGGATTGCCGCCGGGTAGGAGAAGATCGGCTCCGGCACTTGCCAGTTTTTCGAGCGCAGCACCGGGATTGCGATCGCGGATGTCGCGGCCCTCCTTTGCGTCGAAAAGCCAGCCAAGCTTATGGGCCAGCGCCAGACCGATCAGGAACGGTGAGAGCATGAGCAACACGCTCGTCGGCGTGCCCGCTTCTGCGAGACGGCCAGCCAGAAACTGCATCACCGGTGCTGCGTCCATGTTCCCCTGCGTCCCTTGTGCGCATTTGACTGTTTGTCCTCTGCGCACCATGTGTTTAGGCAGAAGTCGACAAGACAAAGGCCGGAACGGAACAATACGATGTCAGACACTGACGAAAAGACGACCCACTTCGGGTTCACAGATGTGCCTGAGGGTGAAAAAGCCGGGCGTGTTCAAGGGGTTTTCCGGTCCGTGGCGTCGAAATACGACGTGATGAACGACGCGATGTCCTTTGGTATTCACCGCATCTGGAAAGACGCGATGATGGACTGGCTCGCGCCGCGCGCCGGTCAGGCCCTGCTCGATGTTGCGGGGGGCACCGGTGACATATCGTTTCGATTTCTCAAGCGGGCGGGATACGGCCACGCCACGGTGCTCGACCTGACGGAGCCGATGCTGGTTGAGGGGCGCAAACGCGCGGAGGCCGAAGCCCGGGCCGATCAGCTTGACTGGGTCGTTGGCGACGCCATGGCGTTGCCCTTCGCGGATTACAGTTTTGATGTTTACACCATCAGCTTTGGCATCCGGAACGTGACGCGCCCGCAAGAGGCGCTCAACGAAGCCTTTCGCGTGCTCAAGCCCGGTGGGCGTCTCATGGTGCTGGAGTTCAGCCAGATTCCGAATGACATGATGCAGCAGGTCTATGACCTGTATTCCTTCAACATCATCCCGCGCATGGGACAGGTCATTGCCGGTGACCGTGACAGTTACCAATACCTCGTGGAATCAATCCGCAAATTTCCCGATCAGGAAACATTCCTTGGCATGGTCCGGGCCGCCGGTTTCGAAAATGCCAAATACCGCAACCTGACGATGGGCGTGGCCTGTCTGCATTCGGGCTGGAAGATCTGAACCCATGCGTGGTCCGCACAATCTTTGGCGCCTGGTGCGCACTGGCGCGACGCTGGAACGGACCGGCGCGATGGCCGTGGTTCTGGATGCGTTCGATGCGCCAGCCCCGTTGCGCGTGGCTGCACGGGTGCTTGGTTGGCCGTTCAAGTGGCTTGGCTACGAGGGCGACCGCTCTATCCCGCCGGTGGTGCGTGCGCTTCAGGCGCTTGGGCCCGCCTACATCAAATTTGGCCAGATCCTCTCGACGAGACCCGATCTTGTCGGCACGGACATGGCCAATGAATTGCGCGTCTTGCAGGACAAGCTTCCGCCGTTTGACGTGGCGGTGGCCCGCAGGGTGATTGCCGAAGAGCTGGGTATGCCGGTCGAAGCGGTGTTTTCAGACCTGTCGGAACCGGTTGCGGCAGCCTCCATCGCTCAAGTGCACCGCGCGACGCTTGCGGACAGCGGAGAGACCGTGGCCGTGAAGGTTCTGCGGCCGGGAATCGACCGGGCCTTCCGCAAAGACATCGACGCGTTCTATTTTGCTGCCGGAATGGTCGAACTCCTGTCGCCATCGTCGCGCCGCTTGCGTCCAAAGGACGTGATCGCACATTTCGAAGGCGTGGTGCTGGGGGAACTGGATCTCCGACTCGAGGCCGCGTCCGCCAGCGAGTTTTCCGCGAATACGAGCGGCGACGCCGGGTTTCAGCTCCCGGATGTCAAGTGGAACCATTCGAGCCGCCGCGTCATGACGATGGGCTGGGCCGAAGGGGCGCCGCTCGGTGACAATGATGCGCTTGATGCGGCGGGGCATGATCGCGTCGAGTTATCAGAGCGTATTCTCCAACTGTTCCTGAACCACGCATTGCGGGACGGGTTCTTTCATGGGGACATGCACCAGGGCAACCTCAAGGTTGCCGCCAATGGCGATGTGATTGCCTATGATTTCGGGATCATGGGTCACATCGATGAATACACCCGGCGTGTATATGCAGAGATTCTCTACGGCTTCATCCGGCGCGATTACAAGCGGGTGGCGGAGGTGCATTTCGAAGCGGGCTATGTTCCGGCCGATCGTGATGTGGACGAGTTTGCCCGTGCGCTCCGCGCGGTCGGTGAGCCGATCTTCGGAATGGACGCCACGCGGATTTCCATGGGCAAGTTGCTCGCCTACCTGTTTGAAGTGACAGAACGCTTTGGCATGGAGACCCGCACGGAGCTGATCCTCTTGCAGCGGACGATGGTGGTTGTCGAGGGCGTCGCGCGCTCGCTCAATCCCAAGATGAACATCTGGAAAGTCGCGCAGCCGGTCGTCGAGGCCTACATCAAAAACGCAATCGGCCCCAAGGCGGCGCTTCGCGATCTTGGCAAGACAGCTGTGGTCATGGCGCGGTTTGGTCCCCGGCTTCCGCAGCTTGTGGAGGCGGCGCTGATCCGCCAGGCCGACCCGCCACCACCGGAGACGGCACCTTTCTGGAGACGGCGGTCCGTTTGGGTTGCGGGAATGGTGGGGGTTGGCATTGGCCTGTCCCTCGCCGCACTGCTGGTTCAGCTGATCGACTGACCGGCCCAATGATGCGTGCCGAGGGGCGGTTTGCCGGGGGATGTGATGCAGTCTTTGGGGAGGACTGGTCCTTCCCCCCAACGCACACGTTCACGCGGGATGCGGCATAGTGTCGACATCAGAAGGCGGGGATTGACGGATTTCGGGTCCTGTCGGGCATGGGCAACCCGTCGACATACTCGGTAGAGTCGGGTTCGAGGTGCTTTGTCGAGCCCGGTGGATCAGGTGCCCTTGCGCCGAAACACCACCACAAGCGTGCGCCAGAAGATCCACATATCGAGGCGCATGCTCATCTGGCTGATATAGACCATGTCGGCGTGCACCTTCCGACGTGTCGCTTCAAGGCCTTCGGCGTAGCCAAGCTCTGTTTGAGCAAGCCCGCTGATGCCCGGCCTCACCACATGGCGCTGGTGATAGTGCGGAATTTCGCGCAAGAATTCGATTGCGTGATCGTAACAATCCGGACGCGGGCCGATCAGGCTCATCTCACCGCGCAGAACGTTAAGGACCTGAGGCAATTAATCCAGCCGGGACTTTCGCAGGAAACGTCCGAGCGATGTAATCCTGTCTGTTTCGAGCGGGTCGTCGGCATTCCGAACGGAGCCGGACACTGTCCGCATCGAGCGGAATTTGAACGCATTGAAAGGCTTGCAGCCCCGACCCATACGCGGTTGCACAAAGAACAGCGATCCGCGGTTGAAAAACGGGTTCAAAACCAACAACAGCAGTGCAACCACCACCATTGGGACGAGAAGCAGGGCGCCGAAGACAAGGTCGAAGGCCCTCTTGGCCGGGCCGTAAGTAGGGGATGCCGGCCGAACGTTCTGCTCACCAATATGCGGCAGATCTTCCGTCAGGGCTCTTGCGCTCACAAAATCAAACACTCGCCGCCTCTCGAGCGCCCTCTGGTAGAGGGTCACCAAATTTGACTCAAATTCGACCAATTAAGCTTTTATTTACCCGCAGTAAGCCGCTCAAGTCAATTGACTCGCCCTTCCCAACTGGCCGATTTCCGCCATATCGGGCTGAGACCTTGCGCCGGATGTCGGGTAACGCTCCCGAACTCAACCCCCAGTCGAAAAACGCGTTGATTTTGTTGGGTTTTTTACCGCGTCAGAAATATCGATACGTTAACCAATTTGTTAATTCGCAAAGGTCGCATCTGTGCTTGTTCACCTTTGCGCCGCGATCAGGCGCGGATGAACGAAACGCTCTCTGTTTCGATCAGCGCACAGGTCAGGCGTCCCGTTGCATAGGCACCGGTGTCGGTTGCAATGCGGCCTTGCACGGCGCGGGGCGTGTCGGTGATCGTGTGCCCGTGCACAATCCATAACCCGTCGTTCCGCGGGATCGTTTCGAACGACGGATGTCCCCAAAGCAGCACTTGGCTGCGTTGTTGGTCGATCGGCTTTGCAGGATCGGCACCGGCATGGGTCACAACCACATTGCCTGTTTGCCAAGACAAGGGAAGCGCGCGCAGCCAGTCTTCAAGCGTGGGGGTCATGGCGTCGCGCAAAGCGTCGCGCATGGTGATCCATGCCTGTGCGTCGGTTGTCCCGATGGGCGGCGGCACGCGAAAACTGGCCAACGTTTGCAGGCCGCCATGCCGCAGCCAGCGCGGGCCGGCCTGCACCGGATCGTCGAGCACGGCCAGCATCATGTCCTCATGGTTGCCCTTCAGACAGATCATGTTGTCACCTGCCTGGGATTGCAGATCGCACAGCCGCCGCAACACCGCTGCGCTTTGCTCTCCACGGTCGACATAGTCGCCGACGGTGACCAGCTTTGCATCCGGATGCCCTGCTTCTTCGAGCTTATCGAGCAGCGTTCCGAGCAGCGCGTCACAGCCGTGCAAATCTCCCACGGCATAGAACGGCACATCCGGTCTGATCGGCGCGTCGAAGCCAGGCGCCGGGGAAGGCGGCGCGGGACGCTTTTTGAAAAAGGGCAAACGCATCAGCATAATGTAAGCACGCAGGTCGGGCGAGAAAAGCGCAGACCTGAGCCAAAGTTGAAAACACTGCTCCAGGCGGGCGCGACGCTCTCACGGCCCGACCGATTACACCGGGCTTATGGATTGCACCGGCGGCGCGCCCGTCTTGGCCAGAAACTCCCGCGCGTTGCGCAGGTCCGCGGCGAACCTGCGCGCTTCGTAGATCCTGCTGGCAGGGTCGGGCTGACGCAGGATGGAGGACGGGTGCACTGTGAGAAGCACCGGCCTGCCGTCGCTGTCGCATTCGATTGTGCCGCGCCTGTCGCGGATCCTGTTTCCGTTGCCGGTCAACGCGAGCGCGGCGGTCGCACCGAGAGCGATGATGAGGCGCGGCTTGACGAAGGTTCGTTCGTGGTCGAGCCACCAGCGGCAGGCTTCGACCTCTGAGCGGTCAGGGCGCTGGTGGATGCGGCGCGTTCCCCGCCGGGTAAATTTGAAATGCTTCACCGCGTTCGTGAGATATACCCCGTCGCGGCCAATGTCGGCTTCCTGCAAGGCGGTGTCGAGAACGGCGCCTGCCGGACCGACGAAAGGCACGCCGGCGCGATCTTCCACGTCTCCGGGTTGCTCGCCGACGATCATCAACGGCGCATTGGCCGGGCCGGACCCTGTCACGGCACGCGTTGCGTGACAGCCGATTGTGCAGCGCTCGCATGCAGCAAGGGCTGCGGGCAAGGCGTCGAGCGACGTCACCGCCGCTTCTCTTGAAGCCGGGAGGGCGCCTTGGGAAATCATCGCGTCCCGCCGTGCCGAAGCCTCGGCGATCAGCCCGGGAATCAGTCCCGCCTCGGGCAGGTTGCGCCAATATTTGCGGGGCATTTCAGACGTCATCGCGGCGACCTTCAGTCGGGCCGGGTTGAAGATGTGGCTGTAATAACTGCACCAAAGCGCTTCGAGCGCATCGTCCGTGATTTCCCGGGTGTTGATCTGGGAGGTGATGCGGGTCACGCCTTGCGTAAAGCTGATCGTGACCTCTGGCGTGCGGATGATCCAGTCCATGTCGCCGAAGCGTTTGGCAAAGAACGGCGCGGCCGCGTCCTCGATGCGATGATCCGGTTCGAACCACGCGGTGAACCGTCGGCGCGTCCCATGGGGCGTCACCTCCTTGAAGCGCACGAACGCGTGCATTTTGTGCAAGTCCCGGTGCACCGACTTTGCAAGCACACGGGCACGGGCGATGTCGGGATCGGCGCGATCTTCGAGAGCGAGCCGGCCTGTGTGGGCGCGCCACAGCAATCTGTAGGCCAGGCTCAGTCCTTCAGGACCGCGCACGGCCGTGAGATCCGTGAGCAAGCCGGCAAGGCTGCGTTTGAGGGTCATTGCGGCGCCTTTGGCGTCCGGGACCGGATCGGCAAAAAGCCCGGTTGGCACGCCTTCGACGTCCCAGTCGATCATGTCAGGCGTGATCCGAGCGCCAAGAAGCCGGCGCGCCGTGTCGCGGAACGCTGGCCAGAGACCTGTGCGGGGGAGACGGACGGCGATCATTGCGACCTCAGAAAAGCGACAGTTGCGTGGGTTTTGGCGCGTATCGGTCGGCAAGGTGGGCCGCGTCCGTCAGCCCGCCGGGCGACCAGTCGCGCGCGGTGAAAAATGGCTCGGCGTGTTTCAGGCGCGCGCCGATCCGCAGCAGATCGCCATAGCCCAAGCGCCCGTTCCGCCGGGCGGACAGGATCCTGTCTACCGTCTTGGTGCCAAAGCCCGGAACCCGAAGAAGCGCTTCGCGCGTGGCGCTGTTCACATCGACGGGGAAAGCGGCCCTGTTGCGCAAGGCCCAGGCGAGCTTGGGGTCAAGATCGAGATCCAGCATGCCTGACAGATCGGGGGGTGCGATTTCAGTGGCCTCAAAGCCATAAAACCGCATCAGCCAATCCGCTTGATACAGCCTGTGTTCCCGCAGCAGCGGGGGGGCGGCAAGCGGCAGCGTCCGGGAGGCATCCGGGATCGGCGAGAATGCGGAGTAATAGACCCGCTTGAGACGATAGTCGCCATACAGCTTGGTCGATGTGCCAAGGATCGTGCGATCATCTGCTCCGTCGGCCCCGACGATCATCTGGGTCGATTGTCCGGCCGGGGCGAACCGCGGCGGGCGTTTGCCCTTGTGAGAGCGCTCGCGCGCAGCCGACCGGCGTTCTCGCACGCCCGCCATGGCCTGCCGAATCGTCGCGGGGTTCTTCTCCGGTGCGTAGCGGGCCACCCCCTGGTCGGTCGGCAGTTCGATATTGATCGAGATCCGGTCCGCCAGCCGCCCGGCTTCGGCGATGAGTTCGGGTGATGCGTCCGGGATCGTCTTGAGATGGATGTAGCCGCGAAAGTCATGATCAACCCGCAGGCTGCGGGCAATGCGGTTCATGTCCTCCATGGTGGCGTCCGGTGAACGGATGATGCCGGAGGACAGAAAAAGCCCTTCTATATAGTTGCGGCGATAAAATTCGGTGGTCAGATAAACCACCTCTTCTGGCGTGAAACGTGCCCGTTCGACACCGGAAGAGGCACGGTTGATGCAGAACGCGCAATCGTAAATACAGAAATTGGTCATCAGGATCTTGAGCAGTGAAATGCAGCGCCCATCCGGTGCATAGCTGTGGCAGATGCCCGATCCCGTGGTCGAGCCGAGCCCCTTGCCATCGCCGCTGTCGCGCCGCGTGGTGCCCGAAGACGCGCAGGATGCATCGTATTTCGCCGCATCCGCGAGAATTTCCAATTTTCTTTGCAATGTGATCTTTGCCATTTGTTCACTGTATGTTCTGTTTTGTGCCATTGGCAAGCCCGGAAGGCAGGTGCCTCGATTTGAGGGCGGTCGCCGCACCCGGTCGGGAGCTCCCGCGCGTCAGGCACCGCGCTGCCCACTCAAATCCGCATGGTCGCGGAGGCCATAAACTTTGCGCGCGTAAAATGCTTGTTTCGCAGAACTGTTTCTGCAAGGGTAATCGCCGATAGGGGTCACGCGACGATGGCCCTGTCTTTTGGGAGGAAGATCCATGATGAAAACGACGTTTGGCCGCCGGGCGTTGATGGCGGCCGTAGCAGCGGCTTCCCTGGTGGGCGCGCCGCTTTATGCGGGCGGGCATCAAGTGCTCGATTCTGTGCATTTCCTGATCCCCGGCGGGGCCGGTGGCGGATGGGACGGGACCGCACGCGGCACGGGTGAGGCCCTGACCAATGCGGGTCTCGTCGGTTCGGCGAGCTACGAAAACATGTCCGGCGGTGGCGGCGGCAAGGCCATCGGCTACATGATCGAAAACGCCGAGAGCCTTGAAGGCACGTTGATGGTGAATTCGACGCCGATCGTCATTCGCTCGCTCACGGGTGTGTTTCCGCACAACTTCCGGGATCTGACACTGATTGCTGGAACGATCGGTGACTATGCTGCGATGGTGGTGCCAGCCGACAGCCCGCTCAACTCGATGGCGGATCTGCTGGCCGCATACCAGGAAAACCCGGGCGATACCGCGATCGGCGGCGGCTCCGTTCCCGGCGGCATGGACCATCTCGTGGCGGCCATGGTGATGAAAGCCGCGGGTGAAGACCCGACCGCGGTCAAGTACATCCCCTACGATGCCGGCGGTAAGGCGATGGCCGCACTCCTGTCTGGCGAGATCAAGGCTCTGTCCACCGGTTTCTCCGAGGCGGTGGCCCTTGCGGAGCAGGGCGAAGTCAAGATCCTTGGTGTGACGTCAGATGAACGCGTGGATGCCTTTGCCGATGCGGCAACGATGAAAGAGCAGGGCATCGATACGACCTTCGTCAACTGGCGTGGTTTCTTCGGCGCTCCGGGCCTTTCCGAAGACAAGGTCTCGGCCTACCAGATGGCCATCGAGAAGATGTATGACACCGAAGAATGGGAAGCCGTGCGTGCGCGCAACGGTTGGGTCAACATCCACAATTCCGGCGAGGATTTCCAAAGCTTTCTCGAAAACCAGGAGAAGGTCATTGGCGATCTGATGCGCGAACTCGGCTTCCTGTGAGGCATGGGGACGTCCAATTGAGCGGCTGACGCCGCACAATTTGGATTGTGCGAGGGGCGTGGCCCCTCGCGCTCCCCGAGTATTTCGGGACAGAAGAAACAGGAGCGGCGGGTCAAACCCGCACCCAAAAGCATAAAATTCCCAGGGTTCTTTGGGTCTTCGCCATGCCGGGGACGCAAGATCGCAAACAAGAAGCGGCGGTAGGCGCGCAACGCGCCAACCGGCAGACGGGGGGTATTCAACATGGCGCTGGATCGCTGGATCGCGTTGATCATTCTCGGGATCGCGTTGGCTTATGGCTACGCGGCCTATTTCACCATGGACGACCTGTTACCGCCCTTCATGCAACGCAATCCTGTCTGGCCGTCGACCTTTCCGAAGGTGCTGTCGGTTCTGGCGATCATCACCGCGTTGATCATCCTTCTGGGGATCGAAAAACCGTCCGGTGACCAGAAGGAGCCCGATATCGATTATCGCAAGCTCGGCCAATACAAGATCGGGCAGGCGGGATTGTTGCTCGGTTTGATGGTGTTGTACGCGCTCATGCTCAGGCCGGCCGGGTTCCTGATTTCCACGGTCGGGTTTCTGGCCATCGGAGCGATGATCCTTGGCGAGCGCAAGGTGCATATCCTGCTTCCCGTTGCCGCTCTGGCGACCGGGATTGTCTGGTATCTGGTCGAGGGGGTGCTTGGAATTTTCCTGCGCCCGTTGCCGTTTTTTCTGGGGTGAGGGAGAGATACCATGCTTGAAGGGCTGCTGATCGGTCTGACGACCGCGCTCTCTCTGACGAACCTCGCCATGGTCATCGGCGGCTGTCTGATCGGCACATTCATCGGGATGTTGCCGGGACTCGGGCCGATGTCGATCATTGCTATCATGATCCCCGTGGCGATCACGCTGGGCGATCCGTCGGCTGCATTGATCCTTCTTGCGGGGGTCTATTACGGCGCGATCTTCGGGGGATCGACCTCGTCGATCCTGCTCAACGCGCCGGGGGTTGCGGGCACGGTTGCGACCAGTTTCGACGGATACCCGATGGCGCGTGACGGCAAGGCCGGCAAGGCGCTGACGATCGCCGCCATCGCGAGCTTTGCGGGTGGCACGCTTGGCGCCGTGTTGTTGATGATCTTCGCGCCGATGCTGTCGACGATCGCGCTGTTGTTCCATTCGGCGGAGTATTTCGCGCTGATGGTTGTGGGGCTTTCAGCGATTGCGGCCTTTGCCGGCACCGGGAATGTCGCCAAGGCGGTCTTGATGACGCTGCTTGGGCTGATCATGGCAACGGTGGGTGAAGGGGCGCTCTTCAACATGCCGCGCTTCACCATGGGTCTGATGGACCTGCAATCGGGTTTCAGCTTCATCACGCTTGCGATGGCGATGTTTGCGCTGCCCGAGGCGATCTTTCTCGTGATGAACCCGGCCCGCGGGGCGCAAGGCGCCGGTTCGGGCAAGATCGAAAACCTGCGGATCACCCGGGCGGAAGCCAGGAGCATCGCGCCGGTGATCGGCCGGCAATCGGTGCAGGGGTTCTTCATCGGCGTGTTGCCGGGGGCCGGCGCCACGATTGCGTCCTTCCTCGGCTATGCGGTTGAGCGCAACATCGCGTCCGAGGAAGAGCAGA
The DNA here is from genome assembly GCF_020667845.1 of Cognatishimia sp. F0-27. Lineage (GTDB taxonomy): Bacteria > Pseudomonadota > Alphaproteobacteria > Rhodobacterales > Rhodobacteraceae > JAFMPQ01. Next base: position 73,562 of record NZ_JAFMPQ010000016.1, on the reverse strand, counting down.
AACAGTTTGGCAAGGGCTCCATCAAGGGGCTGGCGGCGCCTGAAACTGCCAACAATGCGGCCTGCACCGGGTCTTTCGTTCCGCTTCTGACCTTGGGTATTCCGGGGTCGGGCACCACGGCGATCCTGCTTGGTGCGCTCATCGCACTCAATGTGACACCCGGCCCGCGCCTGATGGTCGACAGCCCGGATGTGTTCTGGGCGGTGATCATGTCGATGTTCATTGGCAATCTTGTCCTGTTGATCCTCAATCTGCCGTTGATTCCGTATATCGCAAAGGTGCTGACGATCCCGCGCACCTATCTTATTCCGTTCATCCTCTTCTTCACGCTGATGGGCAGCTATATCGGGCAGAACAATGCCACGGAGCTGTTGATCCTCGTCGGGCTCGGGGTCTGTGCGACGGTGCTGCGCTTTGCCGATTACCCGCTCGCGCCGCTTCTGATCGGGTTCATCCTCGGGCGCATGCTGGAAGACAATTTCTCTCGGTCGATGCAGCTCTATGACGGGGTCGGCTTTATCCTGGACCGGCCGATGACGCTCGGGCTTCTGGTGATTGCCGCGCTTTTGGTCATCGTGCCGAGTTACCGGGCCCGGAGAGCGCGGGCGCGCAAGAGCGGTGTGGCGGATGGCGATTGAGCGGGGCGCGCCATGAGCAACGGGACCACGGTTTCATTCACGCAGATGAAAGACGGCACGCGTGACGATTACGCGCTGCTGGACCGGTTGGAGAAGCCTTACCTCGCCCAGACCGCTGATCGCGTGCTTGCCGAGCTGCGCCGTCAGGGCGCGGCGAGCTTGGATGGGTACCGGATCACACGGTTGCAGCACGGGTTGCAATCGGCCACGCGAGCCCAGCGGGATGGCGCTGATGAGGATTGGGTTGTCGGCGCCTTGCTGCATGATATCGGCGATGGTCTGGCGCCCCAGAATCATGACAGGTTCTCTGCGGAAGTGATCCGGCCCTTCGTGCGCTGGGATGTGGCCTGGGTGGTCGAGCATCACGGGATCTTCCAGATGCTCTATTATGCCAAGCACTACGGATGGGACGAAAATGCGCGTGACCGCTTTCGCGATCACCCCTGTTTCGAGAGCTGCGCGGCGTTCTGCGAGCGATGGGACCAGGCTTCTTTCGATCCGGACTACGACACGTTGCCACTTGAGCATTTCGAGCCGGTCCTGCGCGCGGTCTTTGCCCGCAAGGCTTACGATCCGGCAGTCATCCGCGAGGGGTTTGTCTCTGCGCTGGGCCGTTGAGTTGGTCAAGCCTCTTGCCGACTCGCCGTTCAGTGCGTATATGGCCTTCAACAGCGGCGTGCCGGGGTCCAAACCCGGCCCCACCGGATCGACGATAACGGGCCGCGCGGCCCGTTTTTTTGTGCCCGGGCCATGGCGGACGATGGGGCGCCCCGCGGCAGGGGCATGACATCGCCGCGGCACGGCCAAGGAGAGACAAGACCGATGAGCGACATGATCGCCAAGACCAGCATGGACAAGCGACTGGCCGAGATCGTGACCCCCGTGATCGAAGACATGGGGTTCGAACTCGTGCGCCTGCGGCTGATGTCCGGCGAAACGCCGACTTTGCAGATCATGGCGGAGCGCCCTGATGGTGGTATCGACGTGGACCAATGCGCCGAGATCTCCAACGGTGTCAGCGCGGTGCTCGATGTCGAGGATCCTCTGCTCGATGCTTATACGCTCGAAGTGTCCAGCCCCGGGATCGATCGTCCTTTGACGCGGCTGCAGGACTTCGACACCTATGAGGGATACGAGGCCAAGCTTGAAACCCAGGAGATGATCGATGGCCGCAAACGCTTTCGTGGTGTGCTGGCCGGGATCGAGGGCAACGAAGTGCTGCTCAATGTTCAGGAAGGTACCATTGGCCTCGCCTTCGACTGGCTGACCGATGCGAAGCTTGTGATGACTGACGAGCTGGTGCGCGAGATGCTCAAGGCACGCAAGGCTGCGGGCACGGCGCCCGCGAATCTTGACGAGACAAAATTCGACGAAATCGCGACCGATGAGAGCGGCGCGCAGGAGGAGAAATAACCCATGGCGATTACCTCAGCCAATCAGCTTGAGCTGCTTCAGACCGCAGAGGCCGTGGCCCGCGAAAAGATGATCGACCCCTCTTTGGTCGTCGAAGCGATGGAAGAAAGCCTCGCCCGCGCCGCCAAGTCGCGTTACGGCGCAGAGATGGACATTCGTGTGAGCATCGACCGCAAGACCGGCCGGGCCACCTTCACCCGTGTGCGCACCGTGGTGGAAGAGGAAGAGCTTGAGAACTACCAGGCCGAGATGACGGTCGAGACCGCCAAGCAGTATCTCGAAAACCCGCAGATCGGGGATACCTACGTCGAGGAGGTTCCGCCCGTCGAGCTGGGACGGATCGCGGCGCAGAGCGCCAAGCAAGTCATCCTGCAGAAGGTGCGCGAAGCGGAGCGCGACCGCCAGTACGAAGAATTCAAGGATCGCGCCGGGACCATCATCAACGGCACCGTCAAGCGCGAAGAATACGGCAACGTCATCGTTGACGTGGGCCGTGGCGAGGCGATCCTGCGCCGCAACGAAAAGATCGGCCGCGAAGCCTACCGGCCGGGCGACCGGATCCGATGCTACATCAAGGATGTGCGCCGTGAAGCACGCGGACCGCAGATCTTCCTGTCGCGCACCGCACCGGAATTCATGGCCGAGCTGTTCAAGATGGAAGTGCCGGAGATCTACGATGGCATCATCGAGATCAAGGCAGTGGCCCGCGACCCCGGCAGCCGCGCCAAGATCGGCGTGATCTCCTATGACGGCTCCATCGACCCGGTCGGGGCTTGCGTCGGTATGCGCGGCAGCCGTGTGCAGGCGGTTGTCAACGAGCTTCAGGGCGAGAAGATTGACATCATCCCGTGGAACGAGGACATGCCGACCTTCCTTGTGAACGCGTTGCAGCCCGCAGAGGTCGCCAAGGTTGTTCTCGATGAGGATGCGGAGCGAATCGAGGTTGTCGTCCCGGACGAGCAGCTTTCGCTCGCCATCGGCCGCCGCGGTCAGAACGTGCGTCTGGCGTCGCAGCTCACCGGTCTGGATATCGACATCATGACCGAGGAAGAAGAATCGGCCCGCCGCCAGAAGGAATTCGAAGAGCGCACGCAGCTCTTCATGGCGGCGCTCGATCTTGATGAGTTCTTCGCACAGCTTCTGGTCTCCGAAGGGTTCTCGAACCTCGAAGAAGTGGCCTATGTCGAAGTGGACGAGCTGCTTGTCATCGACGGTGTCGACGAGGATACGGCCAACGAGCTTCAGGCGCGGGCCCGCGACGTGCTCGAAGAGCAGGCGCAACGCGCGCTTGCCCGCGCGCGCGAGCTTGGGGCGCAGGACGATCTGATTGGCTTTGACGGGCTGAGCCCGCAGATGGTCGAGGCATTGGCCGAGGATGGCGTGAAGACGCTCGAAGACTTCGCGACATGCGCGGATTGGGAATTGGCTGGTGGCTGGACGAGCGTCGACGGTCAGCGAGTGAAGGACGATGGGCTTCTCGAAAAGTTCGACGTGTCGCTCGACGAAGCGCAGAACATGGTGATGACCGCACGGGTGATGCTCGGATGGGTCGATCCTGACGAGCTGGCGGCGGAGCAAGCGGCGGCCGAGGCCGAAGCGGCCGCTGCTGATGGCGCCGACGCCGAAGCAGAGGCGTAAAGCGGTATGGGTCGGGGCGGCGCACACAAAGACCGGTCGGAGGGACCGTTTCGAACCTGTATCGCAACCGGGCAGGAGCTTCCCAAGTCCCGCCTGATCCGCTTCGTGCTTGGCCCCGACGCCACGGCGGTTCCGGATGTGACTGGAAAATTGCCGGGCCGTGGACTATATGTCGTTCCTGATCGCGCGGCGCTGGACCGCGCGGCCGCCAAAAAATTGTTTTCCCGCGGGTTCAAGACGCAGACAAGCGTTCCGGACGGGTTGAGCGATCTGGTGGAACGAATGGTTGTGCGTCGGGTGGTCGATCTGATCAGCCTCGCACGGAAATCCGGGGATGCGGTTTCCGGTTACGAGAAGGTGAAGGACTGGCTCTCCAAGGAAGAGGCCGAGATCCTGATCCAGGCCGAAGATGGATCGGCGCGCGGAAAGTCGAAACTCAGCACGCCCTATGGCGGATCGTATATCGGCTGGCTCACGGCAGATGAGCTTGGCATGGCCTTTGGTCGACAATCTGCGATACATGCAGCGCTTCGTGCTGGCGGTCTTGCGCCGCGTGTTGTAGAGGAAGCCCAAAGATTGAAGGGATTGCGCATCGGACATGCCGATGCGGCAAGTGGCGACAGGGGTCGCCCCGAAAGGATGAAGAAGCTTAATGAGCGATAACGACGGCAAGAAGACATTGGGTTTGCGCGGTGGCGCTCGTTCCGGAAACGTGAAGCAAAGCTTCAGCCACGGACGGACCAAGAACGTCGTGGTGGAAACCAAACGCAAGCGCGTTGTGGTGCCCAAACCGGCGGCCCCCGGGGTCAAGCCGGGCGCAGGCAGCGCTTCGAGCGCCGGCGCGCCGAAGGCGCCGCTTGGCGGCGCGAAGCGTCCCGCCGGGATTTCCGATGCTGAGATGGAGCGCCGCCTCAAGGCGCTTCAGGCTGCCAAGGCCCGCGAAGCCGAAGAGGCCGCCCGGCGTGAAGCCGAGGAAAAGGCCCGTGCCGAAGAGCGGGCGCGGCAGCGTGCGGAAAAGGAAGCCAAGGAGCGCGAGCAGCGCGAAGCCGAAGAGCGCCTCAAGGCGAAGGCAGAGGAAGAGGAACGCAAGGCACGGGAGGCCGCGGAAGCGGCCAAGCGCGCCGCGGAACCCGCTCCGGCGCCGCAGGCGCGCGAAGAGCGTGGCGGCGGTGGTGCTAAGCCGTCCAGCGCACCGCGCAAGACGGACCGTGACAACGACCGCAACACCCGCGGCAAGGGTCGCGATGATGGCGGTCGCCGTTCGGGCAAGTTGACCCTGAACCAGGCATTGGGTGCCGGCGGTGGACGTCAGAAATCCATGGCGGCCATGAAGCGCAAGCAGGAGCGCGCGCGTCAGAAAGCCATGGGCGGCACGCAGCAGCGCGAAAAGGTCGTGCGTGAGGTGAAGCTGCCAGAGGCCATTACCGTGGCCGAACTGGCCAACCGAATGACCGAAAAGGTCGGCGATGTTGTCAAGGCGCTGATGAACAACGGCATCATGGCAACGCAGAACCAGACGATTGATCAGGATACCGCCGAACTCATCATCGAGGAATTCGGGCATACCGTGACGCGTGTTTCCGATGCCGATGTCGAAGACGTCATCAAGGAAATCGTCGATGACGAGGCCGATCTCAAGCCGCGGCCTCCCGTGATCACGATCATGGGGCATGTCGACCACGGCAAGACATCGCTGCTCGACGCGATTCGCGATGCCAAGGTGACAGCCGGCGAAGCCGGGGGAATCACGCAGCATATCGGGGCCTATCAGGTCATAACCGACAGCGGTGCGATCTTGTCGTTCCTCGATACGCCCGGCCACGCCGCGTTTACATCCATGCGCTCCCGCGGTGCGCAGGTGACCGATATAGTTGTTCTGGTTGTCGCGGCCGATGACGCCGTGATGCCGCAGACGGTCGAGGCGATCAATCACGCAAAGGCGGCCGAGGTGCCGATGATCGTGGCGATCAACAAGATCGACAAACCGGAAGCAAACCCGACAAAGGTGCGCACCGACCTTCTCCAGCACGAAGTGATCGTCGAAGAGATGTCGGGCGACGTGCAGGACGTCGAAGTGTCTGCTATTTCCGGACAGGGGCTTGATCAACTGCTCGAAGCCATCGCGCTTCAGGCCGAGATCCTCGAACTCAAGGCAAACCCGGACCGCGCGGCACAAGGTGCGGTGATCGAAGCGCAACTTGATGTCGGGCGCGGCCCGGTGGCCACGGTTCTTGTTCAGAACGGCACTCTGCGACAGGGGGATATCTTTGTCGTGGGCGAGCAGTACGGCAAGGTCCGCGCGTTGATCAACGACAAGGGTGAGCGCATCAAGGAAGCTGGCCCGTCGGTGCCTGTCGAGGTGCTTGGCCTCAACGGAACGCCGGAAGCCGGCGACGTGCTCAACGTGACGGAGACCGAGGCGCAGGCGCGCGAGATTGCGGAATACCGAGCCAATGTCGCCAAGGAGAAGCGCGCCGCTGCCGGTGCCGCTACCACCCTTGAACAGCTCATGCAGAAGGCCAAGGACGACGAGAACGTTTCCGAACTGCCGGTTCTGGTAAAAGCCGACGTGCAGGGGTCGAGCGAAGCGATTGTTCAGGCGCTTGAAAAGGTCGGCAACGATGAGGTGCGCGTGCGCGTGTTGCATTCCGGTGTGGGTGCGATCACGGAAACGGATGTGGGCCTTGCGGAAGCGTCCGGCGCGCCGGTGATCGGTTTCAACGTCCGTGCCAATGCATCTGCGCGGAACGTGGCCAACCAGAAGGGCGTCGAGATCCGCTACTACAGCGTGATTTACGATCTTGTGGACGACGTGAAGGCGGCGGCCTCCGGCCTCTTGTCTGCGGAGGTTCGCGAAACCTTCATCGGCTATGCCGAGATCAAGGAAGTCTTCAAGGTTTCCGGTGTCGGCAAGGTTGCGGGCTGTCTTGTCACCGAAGGTGTGGCGCGTCGGTCCGCCGGTGTGCGCCTGCTGCGCGACAACGTCGTGATCCACGAAGGCACGCTGAAGACCTTGAAGCGCTTCAAGGATGAGGTTGCCGAAGTGCAATCCGGTCAGGAATGCGGCATGGCGTTCGAGAACTATGATGACATCCGTCCGAAGGATGTGATCGAAATCTTCGAGCGCGAAGAGGTTGAGCGGAAGCTCGACTAAGGCTCAAGCCCCTTGAGACAGCATCAAAGGCGCGGCACTTGTCGCGCCTTTTTTCTTGTCCTGCGCTTGGGGTCAGTCTCGCGGCATCGGCTCTGCTTCGGGACCGAGTATCGCGTCAATGGTGTTGTGTAGCCTCTGTAGGTCGGAAAACAGCTTGTGCAGCGCGGTTTCCAAGCCGTCGATGCCGTCGTCGAACGAAGCCAGCTGCAGAAAATTATCGGTCCGGTCCTGCGCCATCAGAACGTATTGATCGGTGATCACCACGTGAGAAACGCCCGCGGCTGCGTCATAGACGGAACTGCGGTCTTCAATCGGCAGAACGCTTCCATCTTCCGCCCTCGGTCGCACGATCCGGATAAGCACGCCGGAAAAGACGGTCTCCAACTGCACCCGAGTCTCGCCATTGATATACTGGGAGACTTCCTTGCTCAGAAGCGCTTCGACAATCGAATAGCGCACGTCGCGATGATGGCCATCGATCAGATCTTCGTAGCGCGCCTTGTCAAACCGCGGCACCATGCCCGCGTCGCGAAGAAGGGATGTCGCAAATCCAGCGCGAGCCGACTTGTCGTATTGTGTTCTGCCAAGGAAATCGCAAACCACCGGCATGATCGCGGCGGCGACTTCCTTATCCAGCTTCACATCGCGCATGGAGCGCAGAAACCAGCCCAAACCCACTCCACCCGCAAGCATCAGCGCACCGGCGATATACCCTCCAACCTCGGTTTCCGCGATTTCGAGCATCAAATAGGCGAGCGGGATCGACCCGGCGACTGGCAAAAAGAACAGAATCCATCCCGTGCGGCTCATCTTGGCCCGCTTGGCTTCCAGATCGTCCATCTGTGGCGCGATCTTCGCGGCAAAAACGTCTGAAAAGCCGGCTTCAATTGGCAATTGTTCCGAATAGCCCACGGAACTCTCCTTTTCTTCAATACCGAAACCCTATCCGCCGCCTCTCGAAAATCCATTGATTTTCATACGCCCCCTCGCAAAAACTGCGCAGACCGCGTAGTCAGGAGCCAGGGGTTCCGAACATAAGGACGGCAGCGTGGCCAAAGCCAATCTTCTTGCGGTGTTGATTGACGCCGACAACACTTCGCCGAAATACACCAAAGCCCTGTTTGACGAAATTGCGTCGCTTGGTGAGGCCAGCGTCCGTCGGTGTTATGGTGATTTCTCCTCACAGCAGATGGCGGGATGGTCGAAGGTGCAGGCAGAGTTCGGGCTCGTTCCGCATCACCAGCCGGCCAACACCGTCGGCAAGAACGCCTCCGATATTGCGCTGGTCATCGATGCGATGGACCTGATGCATTCCAACCGCTTCGACGGTTTTGTCCTTGTGAGTTCCGACAGCGATTTCACGCGCCTCGCCAGCCGCATACGGGAACAAGGGCTGGACGTGTTTGGCATGGGGATGAAAAAGACGCCGGATGCGTTCCGTAAGGCATGCAAGCGGTTCATCTTTCTCGAAAACCTCGAAAACGCGCCAGAGAGCGGGCAGGCGACCAAGTCCAAACCGAAGATCGGTGATCTCAACGCTGTCCGTGACCTGATCTTCAAGGCCATGGACGGGATCGAGCAGGATGATGAATGGTATCGCCTTGGTCAGATTGGTCAGTATCTGACCACAACGGATCCCGATTTCGACACCCGGACCTATGGCAAGCGCAAGCTGTCCGATCTGGTGGCGGAGCTCAAGGTTTTCGAAACGCGCAAGGCGGAAAGCACCAATCAGCTCCTGGTGCGCCGCCGCGACTAACCGGGCTTGGCCGGCATCACGAGACCAGTGAGATCACCACGCTGACCGTGACAACGGAAATTGCGGTGGAGATCAGGATCGAGGCTGAGACCCGCGCAGGCGCGATGCCATAATGCTGCGCGAGGATGAAGACGTTCCCTGCCACGGGCAACGCCGCAGCGGAGACAGCCACGGCCGCCTTGTAGGGATCCGCAGCGAAAAATCCGAAGGCCGCGACCCCCACGAACAGCGGGTGCAACACCAGTTTGCACAGGCTCAGCCATCCCGCAACGGCAAGGCGCTCGGCGGATTTGGAGGCCAGCGATGCGCCAATCGCAAACAGGGCACAGGGTGTGGCGGCATTCCCCAGAATGGTCAGGAATTCGTTGGCGACCGCCGGAATTGGCAGGCTGAGCGCCGAAACAAAAAGCCCAAGCGTGATGGAGACGATCATTGGGTTCTTGAGTAAGCCCATGCCCACCGTTGGTAACACCCGCCGCGCGCCCCCATCTCCACGCGATCCGGTCACGAGGATGACCAGCAACGAGGAAAACACGATCAGGTCAATGGCGAGGATCAGAATAATCGGCCCAATCGCTTCCTGACCGAGAAGCAAGGCCAGCATGGGCACACCGAGAAAGCCGGTGTTCCCGATCGCGGCGCATTGCGCCTCTATGGCCGCGGTGGGGGTGTCAAGTCCGCGCAAAAAGGCCACCGCCATGGCCACGCCATACACAAAAGCCGTGCCCCAGAGATAGGCCATGGCCAGACGTGCATCGAAGATTTCGGTCAAGGAGAGGTTCGCGGAGAACCGGAAGAGCATCGCCGACAGGGCAAAGTAGAAAACGAACTTGGTCAGCCAGGCGGTCGCGTCTTCAGTAAAAAACCCGGTGCGCCCCGCGCCATAGCCGAGGCCGATAAGCCCGAAAAAGGGCAAGGTTTTCAGGAACACCTCGATCATGACACGGGGATAACAGGAACGCCACGGGCGTCAATTCCCTATGCTTTGCTGCCTATAGCCGTGCGTTCAATTGAGGCGGCGGATGCCTTGAAACAATCCCGTGAGTTTTGAGCAGTAAAGAACCCTTGCGGCGGGCCTTTGGCCGTTGATCTCTACAGTGCTTCGCGCTCGTCGAGCAGACCATGCCCCACAAGACACGCAGCCCAGCCCTCCGGTCCATCGAAGAGGTGGGTCTGCCACCCGCGAGCCTGTGCAGCGCGTATATTGTCCACCCGGTCATCGGTAAAAAGCAGGGTTTCCGGGGCCAACCCGCAATCGCGCTCGACCGCTGCATAGATCTCCGCGTCCGGCTTGATGACCTGCAATGCACCGGAGATGTAGTGCTTGTCGAACGCGTTCAGAAACGGATAGCGGGGCGTGGCAATGGCCCAGGTGCCGATACCGAAATTGGTCAGCGCAAAAACCGGGATGCCCTTGGCGCGCAATGCCGCCTTGAGCCTCACAGACCGTTCGATGGCGGGGCTGGCAAGCTCCAGCCAGCGGTCATGCCACATGCGGATTTCGCGGCGCCAGTGCGGATAACGCTCCGCCGTGGCATAGATGACATCGCGGAAATCGCCGCCGCGGTCGATTTCATCGTTCATGCCATGCAGGTCCACCTCTGCAAACATCGCGCGCCGGCGCTCCGCGCCAATCTCCGCGTCATAGAACCGTTCCGGTTGCCATTCGATCAGCACATTTCCGATATCGAAGATCACGGCGGCAGGTCTGGTCATGGCGTTTCCTTCGCAGCCCGGCGCAAAGCGGTTTCCAAGGCGTTGAGGAAGCGGGATCGGTCCGATTTTGAAAAGCTCCGGCCGGAGCCTTGCCGAAACGGGTCCGCGGCCCGCAAATCCGACATCAGGTCACGCATCGCCAGCTGTTGCCCGATATTGCGCGCGGTGAGTTCAGACCCGTCATGTCGAAGAACCTGCGCTCCCGCCTCCACGCATTTCGCCGCTAACGGCATATCCGAGGTCACCACCACGTCGCCGCGTCCGGCGCGCTCCGCAATCCACATATCGGCCACGTCTGGTCCGTCGGGCACAATGACGGTTTCGACAAAGGGATTCTGTGAGGGCCGCAAGCCGCCATTGGCCACCAGTTTCATGGCGACACGGTGGCGGGTGGCCACGCGTTCCGCCTCGGCTTTTACCGGGCAGGCATCGGCGTCGACATAGAGCGTTGTCACGCGTAGAGCGCCTCCGCGTGAAAGGCGACATGGTGCTCCATGAAAGTGGAGACAAAGAAATACGAGTGGTCATACCCGGCGCGAATGTTCACCTGCGCGCGCTGACGGCGCGCCGCGATTGCGTGGGCAAGCGCTTCTGGCCGCAGCAGATCGAGGAACTGATCTGCGCCGCCCTGATCGATCAGCACCGGCCCGTCAAAGCCGACCGCCGTCATCTGGAGCGTGGAGTCATGCTTGGTCCAGCGCGCCTCATCATCGCCGAGATAGGCGGAGAGCTGTTTCCGGCCCCAGTCCGACGCCGTCGGGTTGGCGATGGGCGCGAAAGCGGATACGGACCGGAAACGGCCGGGATGGGCCATGGCCAAGGTCAGGGCGCCGTGGCCCCCCATGGAATGCCCGGTGATCGCCTGCCGTTCGAGATCGATGGGAAAGTGATCGGCCAGCAGCGCGGGAAGATCCGCTGCAATGTAATCCCACATGTTGAAATGTGGCGCCCAAGGCGCCTCGGTTGCGTTGACATAGAATCCCGCGCCCTGTCCAAGGTCATAGGCATCGTCATCTGCCACATCTTCGCCGCGTGGTGAGGTATCGGGAAAGAAAAGGGCAATCCCGGTTTCGGCCGCCCATGTCTGCGCGCCGGCCTTCGTCATGGCGTTCTCATGCGTGCAGGTCAGCCCGGACAGATACCACAGCACGGGCACCGGCCCGTCCGAGGCCGCGGGCGGCAGATAGAGACCAAAGGTCATGTCACAGGCGCAGGATGCGGAGCGATGCGAATAGACACCTTGGGTTCCGCCAAAGGCGCGGTTTTCGGACACGGTCTGCATGGAAGTTCTCCCTCGGGCGTTGTTGCGCGCACCCTGCCATGTCGCGGGCGTCTGTGCCAGAGCGGTGGTGTGACGACCGGCCTAACGCCCGTAACGCGCCATGAACGTCTTGATCGCTCCGTCCACCACGCGGGTCACTTCGGCATCGGTGAACCGCGTTTGCAATCCAAAGATCAGCTTGGGCCAGAGATCGGCCTTGCACAGCTCGGCGAACTGGTCGGCCGCGAGGTTGAGATCGTCGATCTCCACTTCATTGCGATCCTGCGCGGCCCGAAGGTAGGAGACAAGGGCGCTGCGCATGGTCATGGGCCCGGATTTATAGAATTCCCTCCCAAGATCCGGGAAGCGATCCGCCTCCGCCACGCAAATTCGGAAGATGCGTTGGCCCATGTCCGAAAAGATGAACCCGAGAAAGCTTGTGGCCACGTAGCGCAGGGTTTCCTCCAGCGGCTTGCTGGGGTCGAGCGTGTCGAGCGCCTCTTCGGCCTGTCGCTGGCACTGGGCCTTGGCGACCTCCATGAACAGAAGCCGCTTGTCGGGGAAATAGCTGTAGAGCGTGGCCTTGGACACGGCTGACGTGCGCGCGATTTCATCGACACTTGCGCCTTCGAAACCGTCGCGCAGGAAGACCTCTCTCGCGCCTTCCAGAACCTGGTCGAACTTGCGCCCCTTACGCACCGCCATCATGTCAGTTGCCATGCCGTCCCCTGCCTGTCTTGCCTTGCATACCATAAACCGAACGGTTCATTTTCAGCAAGCGAACCGCGACTACGGGCATCGCGAAACATCCGCGTCGGGGTGACACTCCAAAGGCGTGCTGTCCGGCTCGGGTAGCGGTGCGGGCATTGCCGGATCGGGAGACAAAAACCCATGCGGGAGCGCCTGCGCGCCGGAAATGGCCAACGCCATCAAAACACCCGACAGGGCTGCGACGAAGAGTGGTTTGGACACTGTCATGAGATATCCTTATCAAACTGAACTAACCGGTTCAGAAGACTTAGGCAGGGCAGTTGCGCGTTCAATGCATAAAGTGAACTGTATCGTTCACATTTCCGGATTGCAATTTGGCGGGTGATCCATAAATTAGAATCATTCTAAGGTGGGGTGAGATATGCGGTTTTTGACCCAGAGACGGCGTTTCAAGGATTTGTCCGAGAGGGAAGTGCTCGCGCTGGCCATATCCTCCGAAGAAGACGATGCGCGGATTTATCGGAGCTATGCGGACAAGTTGCGAGAGAGCTATCCCGACACCGCAAAGGTTTTTGAGGGGATGGCCAAGGAAGAGGATCAGCACCGCGCGGCCTTGATCGAGATGCACCGGGCACGGTTCGGCGATGTGATCCCGCTGATCCGTCGGGAGCATGTGGCAGGCTTTTACGCGCGGCGACCGGTCTGGCTGCTCGATACGCTTCCGCTGGAGCGGATCCGCGAGGAAGCCGCGACCATGGAGAGCAATGCCGAGCGCTTCTATACATTGGCAGCACAGGCCACGCAGGATGCCGCGACGCGCAAACTGCTTGGCGATCTTGCGGCCGCTGAAGCCGGACATCACATCAAGGCCCAGTCCCTTGAAAAGACGCATCTTGATCAAGAGGCAAGGGAGGCCGAGGATGCCGTCGAAAAGCGCCGGTTCATCCTCACCTGGGTGCAGCCGGGGCTTGCCGGGTTGATGGACGGTTCGGTGTCGACCCTCGCGCCGATCTTTGCCACCGCCTTTGCGACGCAGGATACCTGGACAACCTTTCTCGTCGGGCTTGCCGCGTCCGTCGGGGCGGGGATTTCCATGGGCTTCACCGAAGCGGCTTCCGATGACGGGCAACTGTCCGGCCGCGGTTCCCCGATCAAGCGCGGGCTGTCTTCCGGGATCATGACGACCGTTGGCGGTTTGGGGCACGCCCTGCCCTACCTGATCCCGGACTTCTGGACCGCGACGATCACTGCGATCATCGTTGTGTTCATCGAACTCTGGGCGATTGCGTGGATCCAGAACCGCTACATGGAAACACCCTTCTTCCGCGCGGCCTTTCAGGTCGTGCTCGGCGGGGCGCTCGTGTTCGCAGCCGGTGTGCTCATCGGGTCGGGCTAGGTGGCAGGCTCCCCGACCGCATGAGAGGCAACCGGGCATCCAGACTGTCCGGTTGCGCCTTTGTGGCTATGCCGGGTTCGGCACGGGCGCGGGTCTTTCCTCGATCGGAAGATGCACAAGCGCGCTCACCGTCCCGACGGCAATGCCGATCCACCAGACAAGGGTATAATCCCCGGTCACATCATACAGGCGTCCGCCGAGCCAAACCCCCAGGAAGCTGCCAAGCTGGTGGCTCAGGAACACCAGACCGACCAGGGTTCCGAGATGGCGCAGACCAAAGATATGCGCGATCAGCCCCGAGGTCAGCGGTACGGTTGCAAGCCAGAGGATGCCCATCACCGCTGCAAAGACGAGAACCGTTTCCGGTGTCATCGGGGTCAGGATGAAGATCACCGATGCGACCGCGCGCCCTGCATAGATGCTCGACAACAGGTATTTCTTGGGGACGCGGTTGCCGGCCCACCCGGCCGCAAGCGTGCCCACGATGTTGAACAGGCCGATCACCGAAATTGTCAGCGCACCGAGCGCCGATGTGGTTGTGATGCCGATGCTGTCGAGCAAACCGCCCGGTGCCACCGGGCCGCAGCGTTCGGTGACGAAGGCCGGAAAATGCGCCGTCAGGAAGGCCACGTGATAGCCGCAACTGAAAAAGCCAAGTGCGATCAGGCCGAAATTGGGATCTCGCGCCACACGAGACAGCATTGCGCCAAAGTCTTCGCGGATTTCGGTTGCGCTTGTCGGGCCTGGTGCCCGCATTGCCGGGAGCAGCAGCATTGAAGCCGCGACCATCCCGGCAAAGACCACAAAAACGCTTTGCCACGGCATCACGGCAAGCAGTGCTTCGGTCAGGGGCGGGGCAAAGATCTGCCCGGCGCTGCCGGCGGCCGTGGTGATCGCCAGCGCCATGGAGCGATTGGCGTCCGAACTGCTGCGCGCGACCATGGCAAGGATCACGCCAAAGCCGGTTCCCGCCACGCCAAAACCCACCAGCCAGGACAGCTGTTGCATGGCGAAAGGGGTTGTGGCCTCTGCCGATAAAAGCAGACCGATCACATAGAGCAACGCGCCAAGCAACAGGGCCTTGCGGTCGCCGATCCGTTCTGCGAGCGCGCCAAAAAACGGCTGGCCCACGCCCCATGCGAGGTTCTGGATGGCAATGGCGATGGAAAAATCCGCACGCATCCACCCGAGATCTTCGGCGATGGGAATCTGGAACAGGCCAAAGCTGGCCCGGATCCCGAAGGACACGATGATGATCAGGCATCCAACGATCAGAACGGGCGTAAAGAGAGAAGGCGTTCGAACCAAGGTGGCTCCAGTTCTGCAAAGCGTGATCGCGTCCGGGCGACCATGTGGAGACCGGGTGCGGCGATACCATGGCTGCAACGGGGAGGGGAGACAAGCGGTTGCGAGCGGCTTCCGGGTGCGCGCGTGGTTCACAAACGGCACCGGGTGGCGTGATGATCGACAGTCCTGCCCCTGACGCAACGGTGGCTTCTGCCTGCCGAAGATGGTTGACCGGTTCGGGGCAACGCCCGGGTTGCGGGACGACGGTGGCGTAGGGGCATTGATTTGGGGCGCTTGCTCTCTGTCCCACCGGCCACGGGGCCACAGACTGGCCCAAAGGGCTGTCGGTTTCGCGGGCTCCCCGAGGTCAAGCGATCCTCCATCGCGGATCATGCCTGACAAGTCGGTCCCAAGCCCAAAGACTCGTCAGATTGCTCCCGGATGGCCCCAAACGGGTCTTTGCTCCCAAAAAACAAACCGGTCCACTAAGGCGCGGGACCCCTGCACGATCCTGCTCCGGACAGTGGATGCAACGTCACGCGCGCCGCCCATGCAACGACACAAAAGCCGTCGCACGATTTCCTCGATACCGACCTTGATGCGCGTCTTCCCCGGCATTGGAAACCCGGGGCGACGACACGCGCGCCAATCGTCTTTGCCATGGCTTCCAGCAACCACGCAGTCTGCAACGGATGCGGGAAACAGGGGTGTCTCTTTGACCAAGGTGGCTGATCGCGCGTTACCAAACATGCTCTGGCTTTGCCCGACAGCCTGCCCCCTGCCAGCATGCTGAGGGCGAAACACGGACGCCACGCAAGCCGGTTCAAGAGGGGGCAAACGCTGCATCAACGCACGCATCGCTGCACGTGACGGAGGACCGACCCATCTGACGATGACGCCAGTTTGTGACGCGAACGCCTTTCGAGCGAGACGAGGGCCTCGCGGGCGAAAGACCGGCGCCCCGTTGTGACTTGTTCGGAGCAATGCGGCGACCGGTCCCGGTTGGGTTTTTGCATCGCCCCGGCAGTTCTGTGTTGATGAGTCCTGACCCGGGACACGGTCCAAGGACCAATGAGACGGCAAATATGAAGCCCCGGTCGGGCACGCCCGCACGTGATACACATGGGCCGGCATTCGGCCTCTGTTCAAGTCGGGATAAGCGCGGTATGCGAAGGCATGCCAAATTTGTCCGAACGTTACGACGCGCTTGTTGCAGAAGGTCGCCTTGTCCGGGATCCGGCGCAAGAGGCGGCGATCCCCGAGCTTGAACGCATTCGTGCGGCGCTGGCCGCGCCGCCACCGCGGCGGGGCTTGTTTCGCAAGGCCCCGGAGCCACCCAAGGGGCTTTATCTCTGGGGCGGCGTCGGGCGCGGAAAATCCATGCTTATGGATTTGTTTGTCGAGACTTTGACCGTGCCGGCTCGTCGAGTGCATTTTCACGCCTTCATGCAGGAGATCCAGAGCGAGATTCACCGCCTGCGCAGCAAGGGTATCGAAGACCCCATCCAGCCGGTTGCCAAGGCCGTGAGCGATGCCCTGCGCGTGCTTGCCTTTGACGAGATGCAGATCACCGATATCACAGACGCCATGATCGTCGGGCGCCTGTTCGAGCAGTTGTTCAAGGCCGGTTGCGTGGTCGTGACAACATCCAACCGCGTGCCCGATGATCTCTACAAGGATGGGCTGAACCGGCAGCTTTTCCTGCCGTTCATCGCGTTGCTAAAGGAACGGATGGTGGTGCATGAACTCGCATCCCCGCGCGACCACAGACAGGACAGATTGGCTGGGGCAGAGGTTTATTTCACGCCTGCCAATACCGCGGCACGTCAGGCGATGGACGCCCTTTGGACGGAGCTGACCCATGGCCAACAGGAAACGCTGACCCTGCACGTGAAGGGGCGCGAGGTTGTGCTGCCGCGCTATCACAACGGCGTGGCGCGCGCGAAATTCTATGACCTGTGCGGCAAGGCGCTTGGCCCGGCGGATTATCTGGCTCTGGCCGAAGCGGTCCGGATGCTGTTTATCGACGACATTCCCGAACTCTCTCGCCGGAATTTCAACGAGGCCAAGCGCTTTGTCACGCTGATCGACGCGCTTTACGAGGCGCGGGTCAAACTCGTGGCGTCGGCAGCGGCGCAGCCGGAAATGCTCTATGTGGAAGGTGCGGGGAGTTTCGAGTTCGAAAGAACCGCCAGCCGCCTGCGCGAGATGCAAAGCGTCGATTGGATCGAAGCACCCAAAGACGATGCATCGGCGGGGTGAGACTGGCGTCCGTCATGCGGACTGGCTCGCACCACAGGCAGCCTCCGTCGGCATCACCCGGCCGTTGGCTGGGACCGAAAAAAATGGGGCCCCTAAGGGCCCCAAGGCTGCTCGTTATGGTCGTCTTCTGCCTGTCGTTCTAATCGGGAATCGTCAGCACCATGCCGGCGCGGAGATCGGAGGGATGGGTGATCACATCCGCATTGGCCTCCAGAATGTCGAGATACCGGACCATGCTGCCGTATGTCTTGAAGGCGATGCCATGCAGGCTGTCCCCGTCCTGCACAACGTAGAGGTTATCGGGCGCTTCCGGCGCCGCGATCGTCTCCGGGATGGGTTGGGCCGGGGGCGCGGCTGCAAGCCGGTTGGGTTCCGGCGGGGGAGGTGCCTGCGTGCCCGATGCGTCACTCCCGACGATGCCAAAGCTCATCTGGCGCATAAGGTCGAACCCGGAGCGGCTGTCCGCTGCGCTGTCCTCAGCGATGGCTGCTGGCGCGGGTGCGATGGGGGCGGTGCGCGCCCCCGATACGGGCGCGGGTGTGAGATCTGTTTCTGGCACAGACGCCGATCCCGGAGCAAACAAGGCCTCCGGGCGCGCAAGAGGGCGCAGAGATACAGAAACGGCCTGGCTGGGCGCGGCTGGGCGGCGTTCCGGGGCTGCGGGAGCAACGGGCACGGCACGGGCCAATTCGGGGAGCGCCGCGGGCTCTGGCGTGGCCACGGTCAACGGCATCTGAACACCGCGTGCCACGAGGTCTGCGGCCATGTCGCCCTCGTCGAGCGTGCTGCCATGTTCAAGGCTCCAATACACCGCGCCAAATCCGGTAAGCAGACCGATCAGACTTAGAAAAAGCGCGGGCGAGCGTTTGCGACGCGTCGGGGGCGTTTCAAAAGGCAGGCGCGTGTCGCTGTGGCGCGCAGTCATGGCTTCTCCCCCTTGCATGCGGTCTGGTGGCAGGCCGACCCCACGCACCCGAATCATAGGCGAATCGCTGCAAGGGCGTCAATATCTAGTATTGGAGGCAACATTTAGCGGCGAATCATACCGGTTCGCACGACAACGCAAGATATGTCGAACGAATCGACGCGCGCAGACCGGGATTGCTCTGTCAGCCGTTCTCGCGCAGCACCGCACCCGCCAGATAAAGAGAGCCGCAAATCAGGATCCGCGCATCGGGGGCTTCAGCCACGATCCTTCTCAGCGCGTCACGCACGGATGACGCGGTTGTCGTGTCGTGCCCGGATTCGACAGCCATTTCGGCCAGTGCCTCTGCCGACAGGCTGTTTGCTTCGCCCGGGATTGCCACCGCCGTCAGGCTGTCGGCGACCCGGGACAGTGGTTTCAGAAAGCCGGACGCATCCTTGGTGTTCAGCATCCCGCAAATCGCGTGGGTGGGGCGCGCGGGAAGCGTGGCAAGATGTTCGGCAATTGCCTGTCCTGCCGCTGGATTATGCCCGCCATCCAGCCAGAGTTCGGCATTGCCGGCCAATTCTGCAAGCGCCCCTTCGCGGAGCCGCATCATGCGTGCGGGCCAAACCGCATCGCGCATCGCGCCTTCATACGCCGCATCGCCGGCATCCAGAACGCGCAGGGCGGCGATGGCGGTGCCGGCATTCTGGATCTGATGGGCGCCGGGCAACACGGGCAGGGGCAAGTCGCGCAGCCCGTATTCATCCTGGAAGACAAGTCGCCCATGTTCCTTCCAGACGTGCCAATGCTGGCCATTGGCGATCAGCGGGGCCCCGAGCCTGTCGGCCTTGGCTTCGATGACTTCCATCGCCATGTCGGCCTGTTGCGACACCACGCATGGCACGCCGCGCTTGATAATGCCGGCCTTCTCTGCGGCGATTTTTGCGACCGTATCACCAAGATAGGCTTCGTGGTCCATGGACACGGGGGTGATTACAGTCACGGCAGGCCGGGCGATGACATTGGTGGCGTCGAGCCGGCCACCCAGCCCCACCTCAAGCAGGATGTAATCCGCTGGTTCGCGAGACATGGCCAAAAGCGCTGCGCAGGTCGTGATCTCGAAATAGGTGATTGGCGTGCCGCCGTTGATCCGCCGGCATTCGTCAAGAACCTTCGCCAGCGCGTCTTCGCTGATCAGCGCGCCCGCAAGCCGGATGCGCTCGTGAAACCGGGCGAGATGGGGCGAGGTGTATGCGTGGCAGATATGGCCTGCGGCTTCCAGCCCGGCCCGGATCATCGCAAGGGTCGAGCCCTTGCCATTGGTTCCGGCAATATGGATGACGGGCGGCAGTTTGTCCTGCGGGTTGCCAAGCTTGTCGAGCAGACGCCACATGCGATCCAGCGTCAGATCCATGAATTTCGGATGCAGCGCCATCATCTCTTCGAGGATGGCGTCGGATTTTCGCATGGTCATCCGGAACGATCGGTTTGGGTGGCCGGTTCCGGAGAGCCGCTGACCGTTTCCGGACCGGGCGGGGGCAGGTCACCCCATGTGGGTGGCGGCATCTGCATCAGCATGCGGGTAATGACGATCAGCTCTTTGCGCATCTCGCGGCGGTCGGTGACGCGATCGAGCATGCCGTGTTCGAGCAGGTATTCCGCGCGCTGGAACCCTTCGGGCAGCTTCTCGCGGATCGTCTGTTCGATGACGCGCGGTCCGGCGAAACAGATCAAGGCTTCGGGTTCTGCAATCTGGATGTCGCCCAGCATGGCGTAAGAGGCGGTTACGCCGCCGGTCGTCGGGTGGGTCAGCACGACGATATAGGGAAGCCCCGCTTCCTTGAGCATCTGGACCGCGACGGTTGTGCGCGGCATTTGCATCAGGCTCAGGATGCCTTCCTGCATGCGCGCGCCGCCTGCGGCCGAAAACAGGATCAGCGGCCGACCAAGGCGCACGGCCTCTTCGGCGGCGGCAATGATCGCGTTGCCGACATACATCCCCATGGACCCCGCCATGAAGCTGAAATCCTGTGCGGCCGCGACAATGGGCGTGCGACCGATCTCTCCGGTCGCAACCAGCATCGCCTCTTTCTCGCCCGTGTCTCTCTGGGCGGCTTTGAGCCGGTCTGGATAGCGTTTCTGATCGCGGAATTGAAGCGGATCGGAGAGCGGTTCCGGCACGGCGACCTCGCTGAAGATCCCTCCGTCAAACAGCGCGGCAAAGCGGTCGCGCGGTGTGATGTGCATGTGATGGTTGCAGTTCGTGCAAACATTGAGGTTATCGGAGATCTCGCGGTGGAAGAGCATCGTGCCGCAACCATCGCATTTCGACCACAGGTTCTCCGGCGTTTCACGACGCGAAAAGATCGAGTTGATCCGGGGGCGGACGTAATTTGTGATCCAGTTCATGGGGAACGGCCCGAGGCTGTTGATGCTGCGGGAGACTTAAGCGCGGCCAAGCGGAATTGCAATCAGGCAGGCGGGACCGTGTCGGGATCGGATTGTGACGGCGTACACGGGTGTAATGCGGTGCCAGGCGCGGGTGTGGACCGGTGCGCGGTGTCTCGGTTGCCGGTGTTGTGGTGGTGGGCGGTGATATTTTGAGTATTTCAGGACAGAAGAAACCTGGGTTGCGCGTTACAGGCGGGAGGCGGGACGCCTGGCTTGGTTTCGGGTCTCTATGGTGGCTGTGGCGCGCTGTGCGGGATCCGCGGGCGTGCAGTGGCCGATGTGCTATGGGGTCATCGCGCGAGCGCGATGCGGGCGGTGAGCCAGCTCAGGCCGATCATGGCGAGGTCTGCGGGCAGGATTGCGGCGATGGCCGCGCTGTCATCGGCGCCGAAGGGCAGGCGATAAAGGGCGAGCCCGGACATTTCGCCACTTAGCGAGACAAGGGCGATTGCGGCGATGTTGTTGACGAGATGCAGGGCGATCGCCGGGCCGAGGCTGCCGGCACGTGCGGTAAGATCGGCGGCCGCGAGCCCGAAGGCCCCGGCCCAGAGCATCACGGCCAGCGCGTTTTCGCCGTATACCTCAGGTGCGTAATGCCCAAGCGCGAACAGGGCGGAGGGCACGCTCAACCAAACCACGGGATGCGCAAAGCGCGCGCCGAGCTGACTTTGCAAGTAGCCGCGAAAGAGCAGTTCCTCGCTCCCTGTCTGGATCAGCAGGGCGACCAGCGTCAGCGGCAGCAGGCTCACCCATAGTGTCGGCGGCAGGCCCGGTTGCAGTGTTTGCGCATGCGGCCAGGGCGGTAATATCGCGACACCGATATGGAGCATGGAGACGGCCAAGGCGACGACAAGGAATTGCCGGCGGAACAGGCGCAATGGTCCGAACAGTGTTGAGACCGGTCGCCTGTGCACATGCTCGCATGCGACGAGGGCGCCGACGCCCATGGCGCCCATGATCGTCAGGAGTCCCAACAGCCCCAGAGGGGTGTCGGCGCGCTCCAGAGCGGCCACGAGCGCCCAGTAGCTGTCATCCTCGAGGCTTGCGCGGGCGAGCGCGAGGACGGCGCGACTCAGGCCAAACATGACGACCAGAGCCACCAACAGACCAAGCGTCAGGCGCCACAGAGCCGCGCTGGGTCGCGCAGGGTCTGTCAACAGCCGGAAGGGGCGATAGGCGGTCATATCCCAAGCGCCCTGCGCTGGCGCAAGGGGGTGGACCTCATGACTGCCAAGGCGATGGAGGCTTCCAACGGTGCGGAGCAGAGCTGGGCACGGGGCCGCTTCCGGCTCTGTGCTGAGCCCTGTCTTTCGGGGGTCTTTCGCCGGGGGTTTTTCCTTCGCGATGGCATCAGCGGGACGGCCAGGCCGCGCCTGGCGTCGCTGGTCCGGATGGTTGCTTGCGTGATCGGGCACCGGTTGCAGCCACCCCCATGGTCGCGCGGGCAAGTGACGGGTTCGACGCGGATCGTCCGGCGGCCATGCTTCGCGCCGAACCGAGCCTCGGCGCGGCGTGCCGGAAACGCTCTAGCAAGCGCCGCGACTTGCACCGGTATTGCGCGGGTGAGTTGGCGCAGACGGATCGCGAAAAAGGCCACAAGAGCGGTTATCGGGCTCGGTTGCGTCATGACGGCGTTGCCCTTTGAGACCGGTGGCTCTGTGCAACGGATCGCTGGCCCTGCGCTGCTGCGACCGGAGCGACTGCCCGTCGCGCGGATGCCCCAAGACGCTCTGCGGGCCTTGACCGGTATCCTATTTGTTCGAGGTCCATGGCGGATCAGGGGTCCGGTTGGTGTAAATCGGTGGCACCTCGGTCGCGAAACTGGGGTTCGTCGGGATCATCGGGCGCAGCTGGCGCTCTGTCAAACCTTGCGGGCCTTTTGCGGCGATCCGGTCCGGCGAGGGCGGCGCACGGACGAAGTGCATTGACGGGCGGAGTATGCGCAATGCTTGTCTGCGACAAAACGCGTTGCTACAGAAGCGGGAGCGAATTCAACTCAGATCCCCTTAAGAGGCTTCCGCCATGCTCAAGCGCCCCTTCGACAAATCCAAGCTGCCCAGCCGTCACGTGACCGAAGGGCCGGAACGGGCGCCCCACCGGTCCTATTACTATGCCATGGGCATGACCGAGGAGGAAATCCATCAACCGCTTGTCGGCGTGGCCACTTGCTGGAACGAGGCGGCGCCCTGCAACATCGCGCTGAACCGACAAGCGCAGGCGGTCAAGATGGGGGTCAAGCAGGCCTTTGGCACCCCGCGTGAATTTACGACGATCACCGTGACGGACGGCATCGCGATGGGCCATGAAGGCATGCGTTCGTCGCTGGCGTCGCGCGAGGCGATCGCGGACACGGTCGAGCTGACAATGCGTGGCCATTCCTACGACGCCATCGTGGGGCTGGCCGGGTGCGACAAGTCCTTGCCGGGCATGATGATGGCGATGGTCCGGCTCAATGTGCCTTCGGTGTTTATCTATGGCGGTTCCATCCTTCCGGGCCGCGCACCGCAGGTGGATGAAATCCCCGATGATTTCCGCTCGCGGGACCTTACGGTTCAGGACATGTTCGAAGCGGTTGGGCGTCACCAGAACGATCAGATGTCCGACGCGGCGCTCGACATGCTGGAGCGGGTCGCCTGTCCGTCGGCTGGCGCCTGTGGCGGACAGTTTACCGCGAACACCATGGCCTGCGTCTCCGAAGCGATCGGGCTTGCCCTTTTCAACTCGTCGGGCATGCCGGCCCCGTATGAAAGCCGCGATCAATATGGCGAGGCTTCGGGCCGGGCGGTCATGGACCTTGTCGAGAACGGGATTCGCGCGCGCCACATCGTCACGCGAGAAGCGCTCGAGAACGCGGCACGCGTCGTTGCCTGCACCGGCGGGTCGACCAATGCCGGGTTGCACATGCCGGCCATCGCGCATGAAGCGGGCATCGAGTTCTTCCTTGATGATGTCTGTGAGATCTTCCGCGACACGCCCTATTTTGTCGATCTCAAGCCCGGTGGTCAGTATGTGGCCAAGGACCTTTACGAGGCGGGCGGTGTGCCTGTCGTGATGAACGAACTGCGCAAGGCGGGTCTTATTCACGAGGATTGCATGACCGCCTCGGGCTATTCCGTCGGGGAAGAGCTCGACAAGGTCACGCGGAAAGCGGACGGCAAGGTGATCTATTCCATTGAAACGCCCATCACCAAGACGGGCGGTGTCGTGGGGCTCAAGGGCAACCTTGCCCCGCAGGGTGCTATCGTGAAGGTCGCTGGCATCTCTGCGGAGGATCAAGTCTTTACCGGTCCGGCGCGCGTGTTTGAATGCGAGGAAGACGCTTTTGCGGCGGTCAAGGCGCGTGAATACGAAGAAGGAGAGGTGATCGTCATCCGCAACGAAGGCCCCGCAGGCGGTCCGGGCATGCGCGAGATGCTGGCGACGACCGCCGCGCTCAGCGGGCAGGGCATGGGCAAGAAGGTGGCGCTTATCACCGACGGTCGCTTCTCCGGTGCGACGCGCGGTTTCTGTGTCGGACATGTCGGACCCGAGGCGGCGCATGGCGGACCGATCGCGCTGCTGAAGAACGGCGACATGATCACCATCGACGCTGTATCGGGTGTGCTGTCCGTCGATCTCTCAGACGAAGAGCTGGATACGCGCAAAAAGGCGTGGAGCGGTCCGCGTGAGACGATCTATGCGTCGGGCGCATTGTGGAAATACGCGCAGCTCGTGGGTGAGACTTACAAGGGCGCCGTGACACATCCCGGCGCGGAGAAGGAAAAGCACGTCTATGCGGATATCTGAGTGATGCGGCTTCTGCGGCGTGCCGCTCTTTGCGCGAGCCTTGGCCTGACGGCGGCCTGCTCCGAAGAGATCGCGACCGGGGCGGAGGGCGCACGCGCCGGGTTGCCGAACATCCTTGCGTTGGCGACACAGCCGCAGAGGGATGACGAGCCCGGCGTTCTCGGGGGCCTGTCTTCGCCGCGTGAAGGTGCAACACTCAGAAGTGCCATGCTGGTGCGCGGGGCTGTCGGCATCGATGCCCCGCGCGGCTATTGCATCGACCGCACCACGCTCAAGACGGGAGCGGAGGCCGGTTTCGCGGTGCTCGGCAGCTGCCACATCCTGAGCGGTGAAACGGGACAAGGACGGGTGCGGCCAGCGCTGATCACCGTTGCCGTTGGTGACCGTGCCACGATGGACGACTTGCCCACACCGGAACAGCTGGCCAGCGCCAGCGGCGCAAGCCTCGTGTCGGGTGCGCGCCAATCGGGTATGGTCATGGCAAACCTGTCCGATGACACGATCAGAGTGTTGGCGCGACCCGACCCGCGGTATTGGCGTGCAACGCTGCTTGTCAATGACAGGTTGGTTGCCTTGGCGCTTTACGTTCCCGAAGGCAGTCCGCTTGCCGGGCGCGGTGGCGCGCAGCTCCTCGGGCAGGTCCGGGATGGCATTCTTGCCGGGTCGCCGAAACAACAGGTGTCTGGTTTGGGGATCTTCCGCGCCGGCCCTGCAAAACCCGCTGTCGGCGATGCCGCGGGGGAAAAGCAACGCGGATTCCTGGGCCGTTTACTCAATCCTTAGCCTTTCTCAGCCAAGATCGCGCCGGGTTTGAAAAATCCGTTGCTGCAAATGGTTGGCTGATGTTGCACGACTCACTGAACTGGTTTGATGACGGCTTGCATGCCGGGCTTACGCGCCGTTTGCGCCGCGCCACGAAGAAGGCGGCTGCGGGCGATCTTCTGGCTTTGCGCCGCAATCAGGGGACGGCGCGTCGGCTCATGCCACGGATTGACCGATTCCTCCAATCCGCGGAAAGTCGGCCGGTCGGGGAAGGGCACGATCCGGCAACGCCGCTTGTGCCCCTTGGTTCGGATTGGGTGTGGCGCCCGCCGGCATGGCGCGAACCGCTGGACAAAGTCGGACAGGCCGGGGTTGGGCGGCGCGCGGCGCTTGGCCGGGGGACATATCTGTTTCACGATTGCGACCGGACGGAAATCGCGATGCGGCAATGTCCGTCAAACCGGTCGGCGGACCCGGCACCCTATGCCTTGTGCCTTGAGGTGTTCGGTTTTTCGGGCACTTATCTGTCGATGGCCGTCGATTTGCCGCTCGATGCGGTGCGCGGCCTGACAAAGGCGCATCTGATCGCCGTGGATGGCGTCTTTGAGGTGGAGCGCCCGATGGAGGTCTATATCCGGCTCAACATTCGAACGGGGCCGAATATCGAGCGCCTTGTGCGTGAAGTTCCCATGCACCTTGAAGAGCGGAGCGTTGCGTTTGATCTCGCTTATACAGGGTTCAACGCTGCGCGCGTGGACAAGCTTTGGCTTGACCTGATCTGTGTGCAACCGGCGATGAATGCGGTGTCGGTCCGTGACCTCGTGGTGTCACGCCGGTGGAGGGCCGCGCTTTGAGAGCAGCCGCTTTGGGCGCTTTTGCTTGGCCCTTACACCGTCCCGACACTGCTGCACCCGCGATGCCAAAGGAGTGCGCCTGATGTCCGAGAGCTGGGGGCAGCCGAGTTACAACTCACTCTATTCGTTGGTCAAAACACGGTTTGCCGATGGGCTGTGGGAAGGGGTCCTTGATCCAGGCAGCGGAGCCTTTGGCCATCCTGATATCGCGGTCACCCTGGATGGCCGGCGCTGTCCGGGTGTGACGCTTTCCCCGATCCCGGAGACGTCTCAGTGGTTCATTGAAATCCCTGTGCCACGCGAAGCGCTGGGCGACGGTATCCGCACGTTGGTGATCCGCGATGCCTTGAACAACACCGTGCTCGAGAGTGTCCCGGTCATTGCGGGAGAAGGCGCAGACGCGGATCTCCGGGCTGAAGTGGCGCTGTTGCGGGCGGAGATGGAGCTTCTCAAACAGGTGGTCAGACGGCAGGCCGTCGCACACCAACCGTAGACTTCTACACCTGCTCGGCCCTTCGGGTCGCGACCCGCGCCTTCGGTTTGTGATCCGCGCCTTTGGGCCGCGACCTCCGCCTTCGGGCCACGACCGGGTATCGAAAATCGGAACAAAGGCGGGTAATTCGCCAGGCTTGCCTGCGGGTGCCGATGGGGCGCGCCCTATCGCTCAAGCCATTGACGCGCTTTGGCGAACAGGACAGGGTTGCCTGCAAGCGTGTCCGGCTGGGCCGGGCACGAAAAGGAGCGTTCATGTCCCCCTGGCGTGGTATTGGCCTGAAACTGGCCTCGGTCTTCCTGTTCACGATTATGGCGTCGCTTATCAAGGCAAGCATGGCAACCGTGCCGGCGGGGCAGGCGGTGTTTTTCCGGTCCTTCTTTGCAATCCCCGTCATTCTGGTCTGGCTCGGCTATCGGGGGGATCTTTCCACCGGGCTGCGTGTCAAACGGGCCATGGGACATGTCTGGAGGGGTTTGATCGGCGTCGGCGCAATGGGTTTCGGCTTTTCCGCGCTCGGCTTGCTGCCCTTGCCGGAAGTCACGGCGCTGGGCTACGCCTCACCGCTGCTCACCGTGATCCTGGCGGCGTTGCTTCTGGGTGAGCGGATTCGCCTTGTTCGGATCAGCGCCGTGTTCCTTGGGCTTTTGGGGGTCGGTGTGGTCATGTGGCCGAGGCTTACGCTGGATGATGTCAGTGGTGCGGCACAGCTCGGTGTCGTTTTCGTGCTGACCTCTGCGGCGCTTCGTGCCTTGTCCCAGATCCATATCCGCAGGCTTGTTGCGACCGAAGAAACCTCGGCGATCGTCTTTTATTTTTCCCTGACGTCCTCGGCTTTTGCCTTGCTGACCATCCCCTTCGGCTGGGTGTGGCCCGACACCGCAACGCTGGTCATGCTGGTCTCCGCGGGACTTATCGGAGGCGTTGCACAGATCCTGATCACATCGGCCTATCGGTTCGGAGAGGCGGCCCTGCTGGCGCCATTCGATTATGCCTCGATCCTGTTTGCGATCCTGTTCGGGTATGTCTTCTTTTCGGAGGTGCCGACGGTCACCGTGCTGGTGGGTTCGGCAATTGTCATCGCGGCTGGCGGTCTGATCATCTGGCGCGAACGCCAGCTTGGGTTGCAGCGGGGCAAGGCGCGGCAGTCCGGCGTTACGCATAACTGACAAAGTGGCGCGCGTCGTCAGAGGTCGAACAGCTCGGCGCCCCAATAGGCGGGCGCCAGAAGCGCGCGCCGAAACCGCCCAAACGGAAAGCGACCGGGCGGCCTGCGCATCGCTTCGGGGATGTCGGGCGTCCGGCCAAGTATCTCATCGGCGATCAGTTTCCCGGCGTGGCTGGCCATGGCGACACCGTTCCCATGGTAGCCCAGCGCCGCGTAAAGACCGCTGGTGTTTGGCACGGCCCCGGCGAAGGGCGTCAGACCGGCCATGAGACAGACCAGCCCGGACCAGTGATGCGTGATCTCCACGTCGCGCCACGCCGGGAAGAGCTTGGCAAAATCGGCATGGATCCTTGCGCGGGTGCGGGCGCTCGCGCGCGGGGTGGCCCGCAATCCGCCGCGCATCCCGAACAGAAACCGACCGTTGGGCATCAGGCGAAAATAGTGAAGCAGTTGGCGGGTATCATAGGCCATTTGACCGCTGCGCCAGCCTTGTGCATCGCGCTCAGCCGCCGTGAGCGGACGTGTGACGATCACGCTCGACTGCACGGGCAAGGTCCGTGCCCGGAGCCAATCCGGCACATCCTCCGAGGAATAGCCATTTGTGGCGATGAGAACGGATTCGGCCGTCAGTTGCTCCCGCGGCGTTGAGAGCCGCCACAGCCCTTTTTGCCGCGCGATCTGCGTGATCGGACTGTGCCCAAACAGCCGCGCCCCGGCAGCGCGCGCCGCACGCGCCAGCCCGGCGTGATATTTCCGAGGATCCAGCGCAAAACCGATGGGGATCGTCAGCGCGCCATACCATGGGCCACCCATGCCGGCCTGAAGCAGCTCCGTGCGTGAGGTCAGGATCGGTTCCACGTCATAGTCCGCGCGAACTTCGTTCACCGAGGCTTGCATCGTCGCCCAGGCACGGGGCGTGTGCGCAAGCTGGGTTTCACCTTCCGAATGCCGGTCTACGGCCATATCATGCGTGCGGATCAGCCTGTCGACGGTTGAAACGGCGGCTTTCTCCGTCTCTCGCCACGCGCGCAGACCGTCATCGCCGTAGCGTCGTCGGAGCAGTGATCCGGATGCCTTGCTCCCGCCGAGACAGGCAAAGCCCCCATTGCGACCGGATGCGCCGTAGCCTGCGTTTTCTGCTTCGAACAGGCAAACGGATTTGCCCGCCTCTGCAAGGCGCAGGGCCGCCGACACCCCTGTGAAGCCGCCGCCGATCACTGCCACGTCGCAATGCTGGATGCCCTCGGCCTTGGGCCATGGTTCGGGGGGGACCGTGTCAGACCAGTAGCAGGCGCCTTGTGGTCCGTAAGCGGGTGCTTCGTAAAGCCGTTTCACGCGACGCCGCGTTCGCCCATTTTTTCTTCGCGGGCTTGGCGGATCGCCTGGCGCTTCGTGGCCAGCGATGCGGTGACCACACCGACCGTCACGATCGCGATGAGAATGGTGGACAGGGCGTTGATCTCGGGACTGACGCCGAGGCGGACCGCGGAAAAGACCTTGATCGGCAGCGTTGTGGCACCGGGACCGGTTGTGAATGAGGCGATCACCAGATCGTCGAGCGACAACGTGAAGGCCAGCAACCAGCCAGAAATGACGGCTGGAGCAATGATCGGCAGGGTCACGAGGCGGAACGCCTCGAACGGCGAGGCACCCAGATCGAGGGCTGCCTCTTCCAGCGAGCGATCGAAAGTCGACAAGCGCGAGGACACCACGACCGACACATAAGCCATCGAGAAGGTCGTATGGGCAAGCGTGACCGTCAGCATCCCGGTCGCCATGCCCAGCCCGATAAACAGCAACAGCAATGACAGGCCGGTGATCACTTCCGGCATCACCAGCGGCGCGTAGACCATGCCGGAAAACAGGGTCCGCCCGCGAAAACGCCCGCCGCGCACAAGCGCATAGGCGGCCATGGTTCCCAGAACGGTTGCGATGGTCGACGAATAAAACGCGACCTGAAGCGTGATCCATGCGGCGTCAAGGAACTCTTCGTTGCGAAAGAGCTCGCCATACCACCGGGTCGAGAAGCCCGCCCAAACCGTGACCAGTTTGCTTTCGTTGAAGCTGTAAATCACGAGGATCAGCATCGGGAGATACAGGAAGGCGAAACCCAGTGTCAGGGACGTGACGTTGAACCATGAGAACCTGTTCATCGGCGCAATCCCGTGATGGTGACGGGGGAGGGGGCGCTGCCCCCGTCGCCCGAAGGGCGACTCCCCCGGAGTATTTCCGGACAGAAGAAACACGCACCGCCGCTTGTGTTCGAGGATCCGCTCATTGGTCGAGCTCCCGCGCCCGTTGTTCGTTCCGCTGGAACAGAATGATGGGGATGATCAGGATCAGCAGCAGGATCACGGCGACAGCGGAGGCCACGGGCCAGTCGCGGTTGTTGAGGAACTCCTCGAAAAGCACCTTGCCGATCATCAGGGTTTGAGAGCCCCCGAGAAGGGACGGAATGACGAATTCCCCGAGGGTTGGGATGAAGACAAGGAAGCAGCCCGCAACAATGCCGGTTTTTGACAACGGCAGCGTCACCAGCCAGAAAGCGGAGAGACGCGAGCATCCGAGGTCTTCCGCGGCTTCGAGCAGCGAGCCGTCCATACGCTCCAGCGTGGCGTAGATCGGCAGGATCATGAAAGGCAGGTAGGTGTAGACCACACCGATATAGACCGCGATGTTGGTATTGAGAATTTCCAGCGGTTCCGAGATCACCCCGAGCCACAGCAGGAACTGGTTCAGCAGGCCCGTGTTCGACAGGATACCCATCCACGCATAGACCCGGATCAGGAAAGACGTCCAGAATGGCAGGATGATCAGCATCAACAGCGTCGGGCGCCATTCCGGCGCGGCGCGCGCCATGGCATAGGCAATCGGGTAGCCGATCAACAGCGTCAGGAAGGTCGAGATGACCGCAATGGTGAGGGAACTGGCATAGGCCTTGATGTAGAGATCGTCCGACGTGAGAAAGACGAAATTCTCCAGGTCAAGCTGCGAAAAGAACTCACCGATCGCGGCAAGCCCCCCGGTCAGGTCAAGCTGAGGCGTATAGGGCGGAATCGACAGCGCGACATCCGACAGCGAGATCTTGAGCACCATGAGAAACGGCACAAGAAACAGCGCGAGCAGCCAGAGATAGGGCACCGCGATGACAAGTGCCTTACGCATCGGAACGGCTCCAGCCATGCCGGTATGTGCGATCGAGCATCATGCGTCGAGCACCACGCCTGCGGTGGCCGAGAACCCGATCCACACCGCGTCGTCCCATGTGATGTCCCGCTTGGCGATGCGACGGGTGTTGGTCATCTGTGCCTTGACCATCACGCCACCGGCGATCTCGACGTGATAGGTGGAGATATTGCCGAGATAGGCAATATCGATCACCGTCCCTTCAATGGCGTTGTCTGTGGCGGGCTTGTCGCGCGAGATGGTCACCTTTTCGGGGCGGATCGCAAGCGTCACGGTGCGGCCTGCAAGCGCGGGGTCGCCATTCACGGCGACGAGCGGGTCCAGCCCGTCGGCCCAGTGGATCGCGAGGCCGCCACCGGGAAGCTCGGGGGGGCTCTCGGGCGTACCTGATTCGGGCGGCGCCGGTGCCGGTTCCGGGACCGCTGGAGCCTTATCCGGAGCCGAAAGCGCCTTGGGTGTTGGGGGGCGCCGGCCAAGGATTGGAAACAGAACCTTGTCGTGCAACCATTCCCCCATGACGTTTGGTGCGGGCGCGCGCCCGTCAGGGAGTGGGGCGGCGCTTGCCACCGGCACTTCCGGCATAGCGGCAGGCGCGGC
Organism: Cognatishimia sp. F0-27; assembly: GCF_020667845.1. Taxonomy (GTDB): domain Bacteria; phylum Pseudomonadota; class Alphaproteobacteria; order Rhodobacterales; family Rhodobacteraceae; genus JAFMPQ01. The sequence continues at coordinate 42,120 of NZ_JAFMPQ010000016.1, read as the reverse complement.
CTTGGCGGCGGGGTCTTCTGTCGGAGACACAGGGGGCGCGGGCACAGGGGTTTCGGGGCGCGCGCTGGCCTTGCCTTGAATGAGGGATACGTCACCGATGAAATCAGCGACATAGATGGAATTTGGTGCTTCGTAGATCACCGGGGGCGTCGCCACTTGCACCAGTCGACCTTCATCCATCACCGCAACACGCGAAGCGACGGTCATCGCTTCCTCCTGATCATGGGTCACAATCACGAAGGTGGTGCCGGTCTTCTCCTGGATGTCCATCAACTCGAACTGCGTTTCCTCGCGCAGTTTCTTGTCAAGCGCGCCGAGCGGTTCGTCGAGGAGCAGAAGCTTCGGGGCCTTGGCCAGCGAACGCGCCAGCGCGACGCGCTGCCTCTGACCGCCGGAAATCTGATGGGGCTTGCGCCGAGCAAATTTTTCGAGCCGGGTCAGCCGGAGCATTTCCTCGACCCGTTCCGTGATCCGCGCGGCGTCCTTGGTTTCGCGGCGGAGACCGAAAGCGATGTTTTCCCAAACGGAAAGATGCGGAAAAAGCGCATAGCTCTGAAACATCATGTTGACCGAGCGCTTGTTGGGCGGCACGTCGCCAATATCGCGCCCGGCAAGCAGGATACGGCCTTGGGTGATCGACTCAAAACCGGCGAGCATCCGCATCATCGTGGTCTTGCCACAGCCGGACGGGCCGAGAAGGGCAAAGAATTCCTTCTCGTAGATGTTCAGGGTCAGATCGTCGATTGCCGTGAAATCACCGTAGCGCTTGGTGACATTCCGAAACTCGATCAGAGGTTTGGCGTTCGGGTCGTTCCAGGGCTCGAACACGCCCTCATGGGGCATTGGCTTTGCTTTTGGTTTGGGCTTGGCAGCGGTTTCAGCCATATGCGTTCCGACCTTGAAAAAAGCCCGCGCCCCGGATGACGAGGCGCGGACCTGATGGAGGGGATCAGGTGCCGGACTTGATCTTGGTCCAGAGCCGGGTCACCGTGCGTTGCACGCGCGGCGGATAAGGCGTTGTGGTGAAGAGGTTTTCCAGCGTCGCATCGTCGGGATAGATGGCGGTGTCGCCGATCACATCCTCGACAAGGAACTCCTTCGAGGCCTCATTGCCATTGGCGTAGTAGACGTAGTTCGACGCCGCAGCCATGTTTTGCGCGTCCATGATGAAGTTCAGAAACTTGTGCGCGCCTTCCGCGTTCGGCGCATCGACCGGAATGGCCATTTGGTCGAACCACATCTGCGCGCCTTCATCAGGAGCATGATAGGCGACTTCGACGCCGTTATCGGCTTCGGCTGCGCGGTCGCGAGCCTGAAGAATGTCACCGGACCAGCCGACGGCAACGCAGATATCGCCGTTTGCCAGCGCGTTGATGTATTCCGAGCTGTGGAACTTGGTGATGTAGGGACGGACGGCCATGAAGACGTCTTCTGCCTTTGCGATGACCTCGGGGTCGTGGCTGTCGGGGTCCTCTCCGATGTAGTTCAGCGCGGCAGGGATCATCTCGGCAGGGGCATCGAGGAAATAGACGCCGCATTCTGCGAGTTTCTCCATGTTCTCCGGCTTGAACACCAGATCCCAGCTGGTGATGGGGGCGTCCTCGCCAAGGAGCTCCTTCACCTTGGGGACGTTCACACCGATACCGGTGGTGCCCCACATGTAGTTGATGGAATACTCGTTGCCGGGGTCATATTGCGCGGTGCGGTCGCTGACCACACTCCACATGTTCTCCAGATTGGGCAACTGCCCCTTGTCCAGCTTTTGGAACGCACCTGCCTGAATCTGTCTCTGGAGGAACGTACCGGAGGGCACGACCACATCGTAGCCGGAGCTTCCGGCAAGCATCTTGGTTTCGAGAACCTCGTTGCTGTCGAACACATCATAGACAAGCTCGAGGCCCGTCTCCTGCTCGAACTTTTCCAACAGGCTCTCGTCGATATAATCCGACCAATTGTAGACGCGAACCTCGTCGGCCGATGCGGCGGAGGCGACAAGCGCGATGGTCGCGGTAAAACTCATGAGGGTCTTCATTCGGGTCTCCCTGGGTCATTGAGGTCTTTCGCCTCTTGCCCCGTGATTTGATCAAATGTTGCGTCGACGTGCAACATGAATGATGCTTTCATGCGTTTGCGGCGGGTGCAAGCCACGTGCGATCAATCGAGATGACAAGGCTGGGTGATAAGGGATGGGCGATGAACAATGCGTCATCTGAAACCGGGCGGGCGGGCTTGCCTGCACATGAAAGGGTCTATCGCGAGATCCGCGACCAGGTGCTTTTTGGCGCGCTTGCCCCCGGGGAGCCGGTGACGATTCAGGGTCTGGTGGAAAGGCTTGGTGCGGGTATGACGCCGGTGCGGGAAGCGCTGCGCCGGCTGACGGCGGAGGGCGCATTGCACGCGCTAGGCAATCGGCGGATCGTGGTGCCCGAGCTTACCGCGCAGCATATCGAAGAGCTGACCGAGGCGCGATTGGCTCTTGAGCCGCGGCTCGCATATCGCGCGGCGCAACGGGTTGATGCCAAGACGATCGCGATGCTCCGGTCCATTGATCGGGCGCTGGATGACGCCATCGCGCGCGGCGATGTATCGGGCTACCTGAGCGCGAATCACCAGTTTCATACCTCGCTTAACGCAGTGGCAGAGGCGCCGATTATCACGGCGCTTGTCGAAGGTCTCTGGCTTCGGTTCGGGCCGTCCATGCGTGTGATCTGTGGGCAGGTGGGGACACGGAACCTGCCAGACCGGCACAAGGACCTTCTGGATGCATTTGAGACCAGAGATTTGGAGGCGGCACAGGAAGCCATGCGCGCGGATGTGGAGCAGGGTATGGCTCTGATCGCACGCAGCGCCGCGCCAGTGACCGGCAGCACGGTCTGATCCGCTGAGCGCGTCTTGCGTCTGCCGATTCGATTGACAGCGGAAAATTTGATCATATTCTGCGACCAACTCAATCGGAGGCCGCCATGACCGTGATTTCCACCAATACACCGACGCCCGAACTGCAGGCGCTGGACGCTGCGCATCACATGCATCCCTTCACCCATGGGGATGGTCTGCGCGACAAGGGCGCGCGGGTGATCCTGCGTGCGGACGGCTGTTGGCTCACCGATAGCGACGGCAACCGTATCCTTGATGCCATGGCCGGCCTGTGGTGCGTCAATATCGGTTACGGGCGGACCGAGCTTGCGGATGCGGCGCATCGCCAGATGCAGGAACTGCCGTATTATAACACCTTCTTTCAGACCACCCACGTGCCGGCGATCCAGCTTGCAGCCCGGTTGGCAGAGCTCGCCCCGGGAGACCTGAACCACGTGTTCTTTGCGTCTTCGGGGTCTGAGGCCAATGACACAAACCTGCGGCTGGTGCGGACCTATTGGGCCGAAAAAGGCCAACCGGAGCGCCAGACGATCATCGCGCGCTGGAACGGGTATCATGGGTCGTCTGTCGGGTCGGGATCGCTGGGCGGCATGAAAGGCATGCATGCCCAGGGCGGCATGCCAATTCCCGGTATTGCGCATATCGATCAGCCGAACTGGTGGACTGACGGCGGGGACATGACGCCGGAGGAGTTCGGCCTCGCGAGAGCGCGGGCGCTTGAGGAGAAGATCCTCGAACTGGGGCCGGACACGGTTGCGGCCTTCATCGCGGAACCTGTGCAGGGGGCTGGCGGCGTGATTGTCGCGCCCAACAGCTACTGGCCCGAAATCCAGCGGATCGTTGACAAATATGGTATTCTGCTGATCGCGGATGAGGTGATCTGCGGCTTCGGACGGACGGGCAACTGGTTCGGGTCCGAAACGCTGGGGATTCGTCCCGACATCATGACGATCGCCAAGGGGTTGAGCTCAGGTTACCAGCCAATCGGTGGGTCGATCGTGACAGACGCTGTGGCGGAGGTCATCAACCAGACCGAATTCAACCACGGTTACACCTATTCCGGCCACCCGGTGGCTTGCGCCGTGGCGCTCGAAAACCTGCGCATTCTGCGCGACGAACAAATCGTCGAGCGCGTTCGGACGGAAACCGGCCCCTACCTGGCGGAGAAATTCCAGGCAATGACAGAGCATCCGCTTGTCGGAGAGGCCAAGATTGTCGGGATGATGGGGTCTTTGGCCCTGACACCGGACAAGGCCACCCGCGCGGCCTTTGCGTCCGAGCCGGGGACGGTCGGTTTGGTGTGCAGGGATCGGTGTTTTGCCAATAATTTAATCATGCGCCACGTCGGAGATCGCATGATTATCTCTCCGCCCTTGACCATATCCCGCGCAGAGATTGACACTCTGATGGAGCGCGCTTGGAAAAGCCTTGACGAAGCGATGGCGCAGTTGGAAGCCGATGGGCTGATGGTTGCGGCACCGAAAGTGTAAGGTCTCGCGCGCATAGATAGTGGCCGCACCGCGATCGCGGGCCGGGGAGCATACCGTGACGTGGTGCGCGGGGACTACGGGGGGTTACTCGGCCCGGCGCACAGGCGAGTAGGGCTTAAACCATGTGCGGGCGAATTGCTCGCCATAGACTGCAGCGATTGTCTCGAACGTCAAAAGGGGCACGAGCATGCGGGTCTCCTCTGTTGCCTATACTTATCCACAGAATGTTAATGTAGTTTTCTGTCGCATGATATTCGACTTTTGATCAATTCTTGCTTCTGAATGTTGGATTGCGTGATCGCAACACGCACAGACCGCCCAGCATAAACTGATTTCAGAATCGCCGATGTGGTGCTAGGTCTTGTGGCATGAACGCTCCTGACCTCAACATGCGGCCTCAGATCCGACAGCTTGACGATGCCGCCATCAATCGGATCGCGGCTGGGGAAGTCGTTGAGCGCCCTGCTTCCGCTGTCAAGGAACTGGTCGAGAACGCTGTTGATGCTGGTGCGCGGCGCATTGCGGTCGAGATCGCCGACGGGGGCAAGACGCTGATCCGCGTGACGGATGACGGGTGCGGGATGACGGAGGCGGACCTCCCGTTGGCCCTGTCGCGGCACGCGACTTCCAAGATCGATGGTTCCGATCTGCTCAATATCCATTCCTTCGGATTTCGGGGCGAGGCGCTGCCCTCGCTCGGTGCGGTCGGACGCCTGACGATCCAGAGCCGCGCGCGCGGGCATGAGGGCGTGAGCCTGTCCGTGTCCGGCGGAGAGCATTCCGCGCCGCGGCCCTGCGCGCTCAATGGCGGAACGGTGGTCACGCTTCGGGACCTGTTCTTTGCAACACCTGCGCGGCTGAAATTCCTGCGCAGCAACCGGGCAGAGACACAGGCGATCACCGAAACCGTAAAGCGGCTGGCAATGGCGGAGCCATCCATCGGGTTCACGCTCCGGGATGTTTCCGGCGGCGAGGACAAGTTGCGCTTTCGCACAGAACCCGAGAGCGGCGACCTGTTCGATGCGTTGCGCGCGCGTCTTGGGCATGTCATGGGCGCGAGCTTTGTCGAGAACGCCGTGCCGATTGATGCGGAGCGCGACGGTTTTCGGCTCACGGGTTATGCGGGTTTGCCGACCTATTCGAGGGGGGCTGCCGTGGCGCAGTTCCTTTTCGTGAATGGCCGCCCTGTGCAGGACCGCTTGCTGTTGGGCGCTTTGCGGGGCGCTTATGCGGATTTCCTGAGCCGCGACCGGCATCCGGCAGTGGCGCTTTTCGTCGATTGTGACCCGCACCTCGTCGATGTGAATGTCCATCCGGCCAAGTCCCAGGTGCGGTTTCGTGATCCTGGTATCGTCCGGGGCCTGATCGTCACCGGGTTGAGGCATGCTTTGGCGCAGGCCGGACATCGCGCCTCCTCCACGGTGGCGCAGGCAACCCTTGGCGCCATGCGGCCCGAACCGACGGCGCCGCGGGTTTACCAAATGGACCGCCCGTCACGGGATGCGCGCCGCGCAGCTTATGCCGCGCAGGCCCCGGATCCGGGTTTTGCAGAGCTCGCCGAGTCGTTTTCTGGTCGCCTGCTCGATCCCGAACCGGACCTGAGACCCGGAGCAGAAGAGCAGGGGGCGCCCGCCGCTTTGGGGCAAGAAGCGCTGCCCCTTGGAGCGGCGCGGGGGCAAGTGCACGAGAATTACATCATTGCGCAGACTGCTGATGGCGTGGTGATCGTGGACCAGCACGCGGCGCATGAGCGGCTGGTGTATGAAAAACTCAAACGCCAGATGGCCCAAAACGGTGTCGCGGCGCAGGCGCTGCTGATTCCGGAGATCGTCGAGTTGTCACCCGATGATCGGGACCGGTTGCTCGGGATCGCGGATTCGCTTGCGCAGATGGGCCTTGTGATCGAGGCATTTGGGGGCGGGGCCATAGCCGTGCGCGAAACCCCCGCGATCCTTGGAGAGATCAACGCGACCGCGCTTTTGCGCGATGTGCTCGATGAATTGGGCGATTTCGGCTCAAGCCAGCTTGTTCAGGAGAAGATCGAAGCGATTCTCAGCCGTGTTGCCTGTCACGGGTCCATCCGGTCCGGACGACGGATGCGGGGCGACGAGATGAATGCGCTCCTGCGTGAGATGGAGGCAACCCCGCATTCGGGACAGTGCAACCATGGGCGTCCGACCTATGTCGAACTCAAACTGAGCGATATCGAGCGGCTCTTCGGACGCACATGATTCAGATCGGTGATCTGGTTCTGGAGCTCGACGATCCGCTGACGCTTCTGGCAATCGGCGGGGCAGGAGTCGTTCTCTTGATCCTTGTGTTGCTCGTTGTCGCGGTGCGCGCCGCGGGGCGCTCAGCCCGTATCACGGAACCGCTCGCTTGGCAGATGGGCAAGCTCGGTCAGCGCGTCGAGGCGCTCGGCGCCGGCCAGGAGAGGCTTGCCGGGGGGCTGCACCACGTTTCCGAAGCGCAGGCGAAATCGCAAACCGCCATGTTGCAATTGATGGAAGCGCGGCTTGCCGAAGTTCAGGAACGGATGGGCGAAAGCCTTCAGGGATCGGCGCGGCGCACCGCCAAGAGCCTCGGCGAATTACAGGAACGGTTGCAGGTCATCGATCACGCGCAGCAGAACATCACGCGGCTCTCCGGCGACGTTCTGAGCCTTCAGGATATCCTGTCGAACAAGCAGACACGCGGAGCATTTGGAGAGATCCAGCTCAATGACATCGTCACAAAAGCGCTGCCGGCGGACAGCTACAGCTTGCAGGTGACCCTGTCGAACGGGCGGCGCGTCGATTGCCTCGTTCATTTGCCCAACCCGCCCGGCTCGATTGCCATTGATGCCAAGTTCCCGCTGGAAGCTTATGAAGCGCTGCGCCGTGCGGAGGACAGTGAAAGCGCGAAGCGCGCCGCGCAGATGCTCCGCCTGAGCCTGCGCAAACATATCCGCGATATATCAGAGCGCTATATCGTCGAGGGCGAGACCGCCGACAGTGCGCTCCTCTTTTTGCCATCCGAGGCGGTCTACGCCGAGTTGCATGCGAATTTCAGCGATGTTGTCCGCGAGGGCTTCAATGCGCGTGTCTGGATCGTGTCTCCCACCACCTGCATGGCGACCCTCAACACGATGCGCGCAATCCTCAAGGATGCACGGATGCGCGAGCAGGCGGGTGCAATTCGCACCGAATTGCAGATGCTCTATTCCGATGTCGAGCGGCTGGCGGGGCGCGTTGCAAATCTTGATCGCCACTTCAATCAGGCGGCCCGCGACATCGAGGAAATCAAGATCAGCAGTGACAAGGTAGGCAAACGGGCGCTGCGTCTGGATAATTTTGACTTTGCGGAACTTCCGGGTGATCCTGCCCCGAGTCCCGCGTCGACGAGGCGGGTGACCGAACCCGGAGAATAGCCCATGCCCTTTGCCCCGCGCGTCCTGTCTGATGACCAGATGACCGCATTGGGATTGACCCCTGCCGACATCATCGCGGCGATCCGCGATGCCTTGGTGGCCAAGGGCGAGGGTCGGCTTGTCACGACGCCGAAATCCGTGATCCAACCCGGTGACGGGCGCTACATGATGACAACGCTCTCGGCGTCGGACGGGCTGTCGGTTGTCAAGGCGGTGACGGTTTGCCCGGACAACCCTGAACGCGGCTTGCCGACGATCACCGGGGCGATCATGGTCATGGATGTGACGACCGGACTGTGCCGCGCGGTGCTCGATGCCGAATGGATCACGGCGATGCGCACGCCGGCCCTCAGCGCGGTTGCGGCGCAGGCACTGGCAGAGCCGGACGCGTCCGTTATCACACTTGTCGGCTGTGGCGTGCAGGCGCGCAGCCATCTGGAATTCTTTGCGACACTCTTTCCGCTGAAGACGGTGCGCGCGCTGGGGAGGGGGCAGGCGAATATCGACACGCTCGGTGCGCTTGCGGCGCAGATGGGCCTTGGATTTGAGGTGTCGCCAGACCCGCGATCCGCGCTCGACGGCGCCGATATCGTGGTGTCCACCATCACGATCACATATGACGGCGCGCCATTTCTCGATGCGCGCTGGCTCAAACCGGGGGCTCTCGCCGTGGTCACCGATGCGGGAAAGCCTTGGATCCGCGAGAGTTTCGACGCTTTCGGCACCATTGCCGTTGATGACCGGGAGCAGGAATTGTCGATGCCGGATCCGCTGGTCACCGAAGACCGGATTGCTGCAGACCTGACAGACATTGCCGCCTCGGGGGTTTCGCCATCCCCCGCGCCACGCGGCTTTTTCTTCCGTGGAATTGCCGTTGGTGATTTCGCCTTGTCAGCGCAGGTCTGGCGCAAGTTGGAACACGGCAACGGTTGAGGCGTTGTCGGGAAGGCACGGCAGACGCCGATGCAAGATAGGGGGGGGGAAGTAACAATGTTTAAATGTGAACAATCTGCCATGCACTCTACGCATGGAGGATATGCGCGGAGTCGTCTGCCGCGGCGTCATATGCCGTGCTAAACGCCGCGCTAACGCTGACCTGACAGCGAACCGATGCGCGTGGGCGGGTAAGACCATCTGACGCATTGGACTCGCTGAAGGGTCGTTTAGAGCTAAACAAATTTTCTGCGCCGCACGGCGTCCAGAGACAAGGCACCCGACGCGGTGCACCAAGGGAAGAGGGCCTATGAAAGACAACTCGCCGGATATTGATCCAACCGAATCCCAAGAATGGCAGGATGCGATCGAGGACGTGATCGAGCGTGACGGTGCCGACCGCGCGCATTTCCTCCTCGACAAGGCCGTTCAGCGGGCGCGTGCCGCCGGGGCCAAGCTGCCGTTCTCGGCAACCACGCCGTATCAGAACACGATATCGCCGGATGACGAGGTCGAGATCCCCGGCGACAAGGACATGGAATGGCGGATCCGGACAATCAATCGCTGGAACGCGATGGCCACGGTGGTCAAGCGCAACAAGGAATCAAGCGAATACGGCGGGCATATCGCCAGCTTTGCTTCCTCTGCCGCGCTTTATGATGTCGGGCTGAACCATTTCTGGCGGTCCAAGTCGGCGATCCACGGTGGCGATCTCGTGTTCTTTCAGGGCCATGTGGTTCCGGGGATCTATGCGCGCTCCTTCATGGAGGGCCGGATTTCGGAAGAAGAACTCAAGAATTTCCGCTCCGAGGTCGCGGGCGGCGGTCTGTCAAGCTATCCGCATCCTTGGCTGATGCCCGATTACTGGCAGTTTCCCACCGTCTCGATGGGGCTTGGCCCGCTCATGGCGATCTATCAGGCGCGGTTCATGAAATACATGCACAACCGCGGCCTGATCGATGCGGGCGACCGCAAGGTGTGGGCCTTCCTCGGCGATGGCGAGATGGACGAGCCGGAATCGCTCGGTGCCATCGCGCTTGCCGCACGCGAGGGGCTCGACAACCTGATCTTTGTGGTCAACTGCAACCTTCAGCGTCTCGACGGGCCGGTGCGCGGCAATTCCAAGATCGTTCAGGAGCTTGAGGGCGATTTCCGCGGTGCGGGTTGGGACGTGATCAAACTGATGTGGGGCCGTGGCTGGGATGACCTGCTTGAGCAGGACACCTCCGGCAAGCTGCGCCAGTTGATGGACGAGACCATCGATGGCGACTACCAGACCTTCAAGTCGAAGGACGGCGCCTATATCCGCGAGCATTTCTTTGGCAAATACCCCGAGACCGCCGAACTCGTGAAGGACTGGACGGACGATCAGATCTGGGCGCTGCGCCGTGGCGGCCATGATCCCAAGAAGGTCTACAACGCGTTCCTGCGGGCGACCAAGGCTGAGAACCAGCCCACGGTTCTGCTGGTCAAGACGGTCAAGGGCTACGGCATGGGCACGGCTGGCGAAGGCCAGAACACGACCCACCAGCAAAAGAAGATGCAGTTCGATCAGCTCAAGGCAATGCGGGACCGGTTCCAGATCCCCGTTACCGACGAAGAGCTTGAGAAGGATGTGCCTTTCGTCTCGCTCAACAACGCGCAGAAGGCGTATCTTGCGGAGCGGCGCAAGGAGCTTGGTGGTGCCTTCCCGAAGCGGTTCACGGATTCACCGTCGCTGGAAGTCCCGCCGCTCGAGGCGTTCAAGGGACAGCTCGAAAGCACCGGCGACCGCGAGATTTCCACCACGATGGCTTTCGTGCGGATCCTCACAACGCTGCTGCGGGACAAGAAGATCGGCAAGCAAGTGGTGCCCATCGTGCCCGACGAAAGCCGGACCTTCGGGATGGAGGGGCTGTTCCGCTCGGTCGGGATCTACAACCCTCTGGGTCAGACCTACACGCCGCAAGACCGCGACCAGATGATGTATTACAAGGAGAGCAAGGACGGCCAGGTTCTCCAGGAAGGCATCAACGAAGCGGGCGCTATGGCGGACTGGATTGCGGCGGCAACCTCCTATTCGAACCACGGCGTGCCGATGGTGCCGTTCTACATCTACTACTCGATGTTCGGCTTCCAGCGCATCGGCGACCTGGCCTGGGCGGCCGGCGACAGCCGTGCGCGCGGGTTCATGCTGGGCGGGACGGCCGGGCGCACGACGCTGAACGGCGAGGGGCTCCAGCACGAGGATGGCCACAGCCACATTCTTGCCGGGACGATCCCGAACTGCATCAGCTATGACCCAACTTTCTCCTACGAGGTGGCGGTGATCGTCCAGCACGGTCTGAAGCGGATGTTCGCGGATCAGGAGGACGTTTATTTCTACCTGACCCTGATGAACGAGAACTATGCCCATCCGGCCATGCCGATGGGCGCCGAAGAGGGTATCGTCAAGGGTCTTTACCGGATGCAAAAGACGAACCGTCCGGGCAAGAAGCACGTCAACCTGATGGGCTCCGGCACGATACTCGTTCAGGCGATGATGGCCGCGGAGATGCTGAAGGAGGACTTTGGTGTCACCTCGGATATCTGGTCTGCGACGTCGTTCAACGAACTGGCGCGCGACGGCCAGGACGCGGCGCGTCACAACCGGCTCAACCCGTTTGCCGAAGAGCGCATTCCCTATGTCACGGAAACGCTCAGGAGCGCGAAAGGGCCGATCATCGCGGCGACGGACTACATGAAGAACTACGCCGAGCAGATCCGCGCCTTTGTGCCCGGTCGCTACACGGTGCTCGGGACGGACGGCTTCGGCCGCTCGGACAGCCGGGTGAACCTGCGGCGCTTCTTCGAGGTGGATGCCAATCACATCGCAGCGGCCGCCATGGTCGATCTCTGGCGCGAGGGTGCGGTCAGCGACAAGGACCTTGAGGCAGCCATGAAGAAATACGACATCGACGGCGGCAAGCCGAATCCGCGCATCGTATAAGCGGAACGAGAGGACAAAAACGTTATGACGACTGAAGTTAAAGTTCCCGATATCGGCGATTTCTCCGACGTGCCGGTGGTCTCGATCCTGGTTGCCGTAGGCGATACGATTGCCGAAGAGGATCCGATCGTCGAACTCGAGAGCGACAAGGCAACCATGGAGGTGCCGTCGTCCCATGCCGGCACTGTCAAGGAAATCAAGGTTTCCGAAGGGGACAGCGTGTCCGAAGGCTCGGTGTTGTTGATCATCGAAGCGTCGGGCGGTGCTGCCGCCGACGCGCCAAAAGAAGAAGCGCCAGCGCCAAAGGCAGAAAGCGCACCGGCTGCCGCGACTGCTGCGGCTCCGGCTCCCGCTCCCGCGCCGGCATCCAAGACGGATACCGGTTTCTCGAAAGCGCACGCTTCGCCTTCCGTCCGGGCTTTTGCGCGCCGGGTCGAGATCGACCTGAACACGGTCAACGGCACGGGGCGCAAGGGGCGGATCCTGCGCGAAGATGTCGAGAAAGCGCTCAAGACCCAGTCTGTCCCCGTTGCTGCCGCCGGTGGTGCTGTTTCGGGTGGCATGGGGATCCCGCCGATCCCCGCCGTGGACTTCTCCAAGTTCGGACCGATCGAAGAGATCGAGATGCCCCGCATCAAGAAGATCTCCGGTCCCGCGCTGCACCGCTCCTGGCTCAACATTCCGCATGTCACGCATAATGACGAGGCGGACATCACCGAGCTCGACAAGTATCGCAAGGAGATGGACACGCAGGCCAAGGAAGAGGGGTACCGCGTCACGCTGCTCTCCTTTGTCATCAAGGCCAGCGTCTCTGCTCTGAAGCAGCATTGGGAATTCAACAGCTCGATCCACCCCGATGGCGACAAGCTGATCAAGAAGGATTTCTACAACATCGGCTTTGCCGCCGATACGCCGAACGGCCTGATGGTTCCGGTGATCAAGGACGCGGATCGCAAGGGCCTCGTCGAGATTTCCAAGGAGCTGATGACGCTGTCCAAGGCGGCGCGCGAGGGCAACCTCAAGTCCAAGGATATGCAGGGCGCGACCTTCACCATTTCCTCGCTGGGCGGGATCGGCGGAACAAGCTTCACGCCCATCGTGAACGCGCCGGAAGTGGCGATCCTCGGTCTGACTCGCTCGAAGATGGCCCCGGTCTGGAATGGCGAGGAATTCGTGCCGCGTCTGATGCAGCCGCTGTCCTTGTCTTACGATCACCGTGCCGTTGATGGTGCCTTGGCCGCGCGCTTCTGCGTGACGCTCAAGACGCTGCTCGGCGATATGCGCAAGTTGATGTGGTAAAGGGAGCTTAGACACATGGATATCAAGGTTCCCGATATCGGTGATTTCACCGATGTGCCCGTTGTCTCAATCCTCGTTTCCGTTGGCGACACCGTTGCCGAGGAAGACCCGCTGATCGAGCTGGAATCCGACAAGGCGACGATGGAAGTGCCGTCGCCCGCCGCCGGGAAGATCACAAGGATCACCGTCTCTGAGGGAGACAAGGTCTCTGAAGGCACGGTGATCGCTGAAATCGAAGCGGCGGACGCGCCTGCCGAGGCGGCCGCGCAAGGGGCCGAAGAGGCACCCGCCGCGCCGCAGACTGTTGCGGCCACGGGCACTGCGTCCGGACCCGGTGACGTGCATGCGGAAGTTGTTGTTCTGGGTTCCGGTCCTGGAGGCTACACCGCGGCGTTCCGGGCCGCCGATCTTGGCAAGAAGACCGTGTTGATCGAGAAATACGGCACGCTTGGCGGTGTCTGTCTCAACGTGGGCTGCATCCCGTCAAAGGCACTTCTTCACGTAGCCAAGGTCATCACCGAAGCCGAGGAAATGGCCGGTCACGGCATCAGCTTTGGCAAACCGGAAATCGATCTCGACGAGCTGCGCAGCTTCAAGGATGGTGTCGTCAGCCAGCTGACGGGTGGCCTTTCCGGCCTCTCGAAGGGCCGCAAGGTCGAAGTCGTTCGGGGTTTCGGGAAGTTCACCGGACCGAACATGATCGAAGTGGACGGGCCCGACGGCAAAAAGACCGTGAGCTTCGATCAATGCATCATCGCCGCGGGATCCGAGCCTGTTGCGTTGCCGTTCATTCCGCATGACGACCCCCGCGTGATCGACAGCACCGGCGCGCTTGAGCTCAAGGACATCCCCGAGCGGATGCTGGTCCTTGGTGGCGGAATCATCGGGCTCGAGATGGCCTGCGTCTATGATGCGCTCGGCTCCAAGATCACTGTCGTCGAACTGATGGATCAGATCATTCCGGGCGCCGACAAGGATCTCGTGAAGCCGTTGATGAACCGCATCAAGGGCCGGTATGAGAACATCTTCCTCAAGACCAAGGTCACGGCGGTCGAGGCCAATGACGATGGGCTCAAAGTGACGTTCGAGGACGACAAGGGAGAAAGTTTCTCCGATATGTTCGACAAGGTGCTTGTTGCCGTGGGCCGCAAACCCAACGGCAAGCTGATCGACGCCGACAAGGCCGGTGTGGCTGTGGATGACCGCGGCTTTATCGCCGTGGACAACCAGCAGCGGACCGGTGTGCCGCATATCTTTGCCATTGGCGACGTGGTCGGCCAACCGATGCTGGCGCACAAGGCGGTGCATGAAGGGAAGGTGGCCGCCGAGGTCTGCGCCGGACACAAGCGCTATTTCGATGCAAAGCTGATCCCGTCCGTAGCCTATACGGATCCGGAAGTGGCGTGGTGCGGTCTTACGGAGACGGAGGCCAAGGCGAAGGGTATCAAGTACGAAAAAGGTGTGTTCCCTTGGGCGGCCTCCGGGCGGAGCCTGTCCAACGGTCGCAGCGAGGGCATGACCAAGCTGCTCTTTGATCCGGCGGATGACCGGGTGATCGGGGCCTGTATCGTTGGCACAAACGCGGGGGATTTGATCTCCGAAGCCGCGCTGGCGATCGAGATGGGCGCTGATGCTGTGGATCTCGGTCACACCATTCACCCCCACCCGACACTGTCAGAGACGGTGAACTTTGCTGCTGAAATGTTCGAAGGCACAATCACCGACCTGATGCCGCCAAAAAAGAAAAAAGCCTAAGCGGTTTGCCAATCGCGTTTTGGTGAGGCAGCAGCATCACCCGAACGCCTCGCATCACTTAAAAAGGTCGCCCGAGCGGGCGGCCTTTTTTTGCGGGTCGTGGAATAGGGCGCGCATCGTTGCGGAAAGAGCAGTAGCCTGTGCCGACTTTTTGGGGAGCTTTTCCTATGGCGATGACCATTCGACCCGCGACGCGGGATGATATTCCGGTGTTGGTGCCGCTGTTGACAGAGGATGTGCGGCAGCGGGAGGCGCTCGATGGAGCGCTTTGGTCCGCCGCCGCCGATGCCGGCGTCCGGATCGAAGCAAATTTGCGGACGGCGCTTCACCCGGACGGTTCGCCCGTCCGCCATTTTTGGCTGGTGGCAGAGCGGCAGGGCGCCGAGGGCAAGATCCTCGGTGTGGCCCACGCGATCCTGTTGCCTGTTCCGCCGATCTATGCGGGCGAACAGGGCATGCCGGGTTTGATCATGGAAGATTGCGCAATTGCTCAAGGCGTTGGCGGCGATGTGCGCATGGCTTTGCTCGACGCAGTCGAGGTGGCTTTGGCGGATGCCGGGGCGCGGATTATTCTTGGTTCCTCTGTTCCGGCTGGCGCATGGGCTGTGGACATGGGCCGTCGCGGCTACGCGGCTCTCACGCATTACTACCCGAAAGAGATGTCGGACCTGTCGGCTCCGGGCATTGACGTGCGACATGCGCGCGAAAGCGATGTGCCGGGTCTCGTGCGTGCCAGCGCAGAGAACCGCGAGACACTTTTTGCGATCGACGCGTTCTGGAAGCCGCATCCCGACGCCGATGCACGCTTTGGCGCGTGGATGACCAAGAGCCTCACCTTGCCGGATCGCGATATGTTCGTCGCCGATAAGGGCGATGGGTACAGCATCGCGCAACCGGCAACAGCTTTGCATCTGCCTGCCGGTCACGAGATCAGCGCAACAGGGATCATCGACGATTGGTACCACGCCGAAATGCATGATGCGCAGGCGCTGGCAAATCAAGGCGCCGCGTCCAGCGCGCTGCTGCGGGCGGCAGAGCGCGCCTTGCAGACGCGGAACATGCGGGTGGCGATGGTTGTGTGTCCCGCCGGATGGCGCTCGAAGCGCGCGGTTCTCGAGCGAGCGGGATATCACAAGGCTCTGACCTGGTGGATCAAGCGGGCCTGAGTCCGAGGGAGGCGGTCTGCCGGGTTTGAGGCGTGATCGAGTGACCTCCCCAACCGCGCAGTCGTAGGGGACTGAGGCGCCCCGGTGGGGCGACTGTCTGTTACCTCGTTCCGCGAGCGCCCGTCAGATGCCGACGAAGCGCTGGGCAATGCGGGGCAGGAGACCCTTGAATTTCAGAGGTGCATCAGTCACCGCGAGGCAAATGCAGTCTTCCGATATGTCGGCCACCGGAGTGTGATGCATATCCTCGTGCGCGACCTCGATATCGCCTCGTGCAAAGGTTCCATCTTCGTCAGA
This sequence comes from Cognatishimia sp. F0-27, assembly GCF_020667845.1. Lineage (GTDB taxonomy): Bacteria > Pseudomonadota > Alphaproteobacteria > Rhodobacterales > Rhodobacteraceae > JAFMPQ01. The sequence continues at coordinate 25,926 of NZ_JAFMPQ010000016.1, read as the reverse complement.
GAAAGCGCCCTTTAGCACAAGTGTCAGTTCCATACCGCCATGTGAATGGTCCGGCACCGCCGTGCCCGCCGGGATATAGAGCAACCGTGCGGAGGCATCCGACGTCGTCGGCAGGATGGCTTGTTTCACCCCCATGCCCACGGGGCGCCATTTGACGTCTTCGATCGAGCCGCCGACATAGTCGCGAAGCGGCTGCGGCAGCACGGAGTCCTGTGGGACAAGCGGCCGGTCCGGTGCGGCCCACGCGCCATTGCGGATCAGGTCGAGCGCACCATCAAGGCACGCATCCGAAACATCGACTGTTTCAAGATGGTCCATCGTGGCGCCGCCCAGCGCGTCATAGGCTTCAACCGCTGCACGACAGTCATCGCATAACGAGACATGGGTCGCGACGATCAGGTTCACGGCTTCCGGCAGCGTGCCTGCGGAATAGCCGAGTAGCAGCTCATCTGTGAGATGGTGTGTAATGGTGTTTGGTCTCTTGTCTGACATGGGTGTAACTACGGGTATCCTGGGGTGTCTGGTTTAGCGTCGTGAGGGGGCACGACGTGTATTGGGTCGTCAGGTGGCGTCCATGGCGTGTCGCAATCGATCGAGCGCCAAACGTATTCTTGATTTTATGGTCCCGAGCGGCAGGCCGGTCTGTTCGGCGATTTCTGACTGGCTCAGATCGCCAAAATAGGCCTTTTCGATCAGGTCCCTCTGTTTTTGCGGCAATGCCGCGATTGCGGCACCCAATTTTTCGCTTTCCTGTTGCAGGCCGAGTGCCTCGGCTTGATCAGGCTCCGACTCCGGTCCCCACGGCAGGTCCTCGGGTTCGGGGCGACGCTGCTTGCGCAAAACGTCGATTTTCTTGTTGCGCGCGATGGTGAAGATCCACGTCGAAACCGACGCACGGGATGGATCGAACTGCGCGGCCTTGTGCCAGACCGTCGCCATCACTTCCTGCACGCATTCCTCGGCCAGTGTCGCATCCGCACCGGACCGCATGAGGAACGCCTTTACCCTTGGCGCAAAGTGCCGGAACACCGTCACAAAGGCATCCTGATCGCGATTGTCGCGAATGCGGATGAGCGCCTCGATCATGTTTTCAGACAACGGGTCTTTAGGGTGGGTCTTTCTCTGCAAGTCCACACTTTTCTTTCTGCCGGACTCAAACAAGGTCTCGATATGGCGCGGGAGCTGCGCTGTGGGCGCTGTGTGCCCATCGGAGCTATCGACCGGAGATGCATGTCCAAACATATGAGAGTTACGTTCTCTGAACCGTATCGGATCAAAAATATTTTTCCCAACAATTTCGGGGGATGAAACTCATCCAGCGCGGGGTCTGGCTCGTAAACATTAGAGAAAAGACAAGTAGGGACGACTTTACGATGCCATTTGAAGCCCGCGCAGCAGCGCCAAGACGGATCGCCATCATCGGGGCCGGAATTTCGGGGATGGGAGCGGCGCACATGCTCGGGGACGATCACGACGTCACGCTCTTTGAAGCAGAGCCCCGTCTCGGCGGTCACGCCCGCACCAAGGTCGCCGGCAAACGCGGTGATCAGCCGGTGGATACGGGGTTCATCGTGTTCAACTACGCCAACTATCCTCACATGGCGCGCCTGTTCGAGGCCCTCGATGTGCCGGTGGTGAAATCGGACATGAGCTTCTCCGCCTCTCTCAACGGCGGACAGATGGAATATGGCTTGCGCACGCTGGGTGCGCTCTTTGCCCAGAAGCGCAACGCGGTCGATCCGCGCTTCTTGCGGATGGTCCGCGACATTTTCCATTTCAACAAACATGCGCTCGACCGTGCGCAGGATCGCACCCTGAGCCTTGGTGACTTTCTGGAAAAGCTGGGCACAGGCCCGTGGTTCCGTGACTATTACCTCTTGCCGCTCTCCGGTGCGATCTGGTCGACGCCGACATCCAAGATCCTGGATTTCCCGGCACACGCACTGATCCAGTTCTTCGAGAACCATGCCTTGTTACATCATAGCGGCCAGCATCAATGGTACACGGTTGACGGCGGTTCGGTGCAGTATGTCTCCCGGCTTGAAGCCGCGATGCGCAAGCAGGGGACGAAGCTCCGGCTTGGAGCGCCGGTCGAGACGGTTCGTCGGGAGCCCGGCAAGGTTTCAATCAAGGCGCAGGGCGCCTGGGATACGTTTGACGACGTTATCTTTGCCACCCATTCCGACGACAGCCTGCGCATGCTGGCCGATGCCACACCGGTCGAGCGCGGTGCGCTGGGCGCCGTCCGCTATCAGCCGAACAAGGTCGTCTTGCACGCGGATGAAGCGATCATGCCCAAGCGCAAGGTGTGCTGGTCCTCGTGGAACTACGTCGAGGCGCCGCAGGGCGCGATGAATACCATCGACCTGACCTATTGGATGAATTGTCTCCAGCCCATCCCCAAAGACGACCCGATGTTCGTGACTTTGAACTCCAATCGCCCGATCCGCGAAGAGCTGATCTATGACGAGACGGTTCTGCGCCACCCGGTCTACGATCTGGCTGCCCTCGAAGGTCAAAAGCTTGTTGCCGCGAGCAATGGCACCCATAACACGTGGTTCTGTGGTGCGTGGATGAAAAACGGCTTCCACGAAGACGGGCTTTCGAGCGCGGTCGACGTGGTAGATGCCATCCGCGCGCGTGACGCCGTGATGGTCGAGGCGGCATGATCCCATGAGCAGCGTCGATCATATCGCAGGGCACACCTATCACGGGCGCAAGGGCGCCATCGGGAATGCATTCCGCTATTCCGTTGACTTCGTCATGCTCGATGCAGAGGACACCGATCCGCGCGTGCCGCGGCTTTTCTCGCGCAACAAGGGCAATGTCACATCGCTGCACGATGTCGATCACGGCGGCATGCCGGGCAAGGGTCGCGGGGCCGGTTGGGCGCGGGAGGTTCTCGAGGCGCACCAGATCCGTGCCGATGGCCCGTTGATGCTTCTCGCGCAGCCGCGCATGTTCGGGCATGTGTTCAACCCGGTCTCCTTCTGGCTGGGCTACACGGCCGACAACAAGCTGATCGCGGTCATTGCCGAGGTCACGAACACGTTCGGGGACAGGCATTCCTACCTTTGTGTGAAGCCGGACCGGTCGGAAATAGTGCCGAGTGATCGGATGGTGGCGCAGAAGATCTTTCATGTGTCGCCTTTTCAACCGGTTGAGGGCGGCTACCAGTTTCGCTTTGATATCTCCGAGGACCGGATCGGCATCTGGATCGATTACTCCTCTTCCAAGGGCGGCCTGATTGCCACGCTTTGCGGTGCCCGCCGGGAAATGACCACAGGCTCCGTGCTGCGCTCCTTGATCCTCCGCCCGTTCGGGGCACGTCGCGTGCTTGCGCTGATCCATTGGCAGGCGCTGAAGCTGTGGTTCAAGGGTGCCCGCTACCGGACCCGTCCGGAGCCCCCGATGGAGGACGTGACACAATGACAGATCGGGAGGGCCGCATAGAGTGACGGAACGCCTCGGGGCGTATGCGGTTTTTGCAGGGATCCTGGCGGCCGCAGGGCTGCCCATCTACATTCATGCTCCCAAGGTTTACGTGGACACGTATGGTGTGAGTCTCGCGGCGCTGGGCTCTGTCCTCTTCGTTTTGCGCTTGTTCGACGTGATCCAGGATCCGCTCTTTGGCCGGATTGCCGGCGGGCTTGAGGGGCGGCGGGGTGTTGCCGTGACCATTGGCGGCGCGACCATGGCGCTCGGCATGATCGGGCTGTTCGCTGTGGCGCCACCGATGGAACCCATTTGGTGGTTCGCCATCACGCTTACCTTGGTGTTCTCGAGCTTTTCGTTTCTGAACATCGCCTTCTACTCGACGGGTGTTGCCAAGGCTCAGACCATGTCCGGCGAGGGCCATCTGCGCCTTGCGCGCTGGCGCGAGGGCGGCGCCTTGATCGGCGTGTGCCTGGCGTCCTTGGCTCCAAACGCTCTGGAAGCGGTCGGTGTGCCGCCGTTTGTTGGTTATGCGCTGGTATTTGCAGCGGTGGTGGTCCTGGCCATTGTGTTGATGCAGCGCGAGTGGTCGCTTTCGGCGGACCTGCCACAGACCGGGTTCGGGCCCGTTCTGCGGGATGGTCTGGCAAGGCGTTTCCTGCTGATTGCACTGATCAACGCGGCGCCCGTGGCGGTGTCTTCGACGCTGTTCCTGTTCTTCGTGGAGGGGCGGCTTGAGGCGTCGGGTTGGGAAGGGCCGCTTTTGCTGCTGTTCTTCCTGTCGGCAGCGCTGGCAGCCCCGGTCTGGGGCATGTTGGCAGAGCGCTGGGGCGCTCGGACCGTGTTGCTCGGGGCCATGGCGCTGGCTGTTGTGACCTTTTCCGGTGCCTTGTTTCTGGGACCGGGTGACGTTGTCTGGTTCGCGCTGGTTTGTGTCGGGTCGGGAATGGCCATGGGCGCCGACCTCACCCTGTTGCCTGCGATGTTCTCGGCCCGAATGGCGCGGGTTGCGCCCAACGCGGCAGAGGGATTTGCGCTGTGGTCTTTCGTCTCGAAGGTCACGCTGGCTTTTGCGGCCGTTGTGCTCCTGCCGCTGCTGGAGTGGCAGGGTTACGCGAGTGGAACAGATAACCCGGCCTCGGCGCGTGCGGCGCTGACGGCCTTGTACGCCGGGGTTCCCCTGGCGTTGAAACTCGTGGCGATCCTGCTTTTGGTCGCCACCCCTATCAAAGAGGAGGATCTGTGATGGAAGCCCTCTATTACATTGTCATCGGCGCCGTCATGATGCTGATTTTGGGATACCTGCGGGTGCGCTATGCGGCGTTCCTTGGTCAAAGGCCGCAGGATTACGCAAACGCGCCAGGAGAGGCGCTCGACCTGCCGCGGCACCTGAACGGTCCGATCATATGTGAAGGTGTGATCTATGGTCCGCTTGGCCGCGTGTCTTCCCGGTTTGTCGGCGAGTTCGATGCGCGCTGGGAAGGCAACAAGGGTGTGATGACGGAGCGGTTCACTTATGATGACGGATCGGTTCAGGATCGTGAATGGACTCTCGTCCTTGGAAATGACGGACGGGTCGTGGCAACCGCACCCGACGTGGTGGGTGAAGGGGCCGGGGAACAGGCCGGACCGTCCTTGCGGCTGTGCTACCGAATCCGCCTGCCTGACGACGCGGGCGGGCATATTCTTGATACGGTCGATTGGATGTATCTTGCGCCAAACGGGACGATTGTGAATCGAAGCCAGTTCCGGAAGTTCGGGATCAAGGTGGCCGAGCTGGTTGCAACCATGCGCCGCGAGGAACCGGTCTAGCGCACGGCGCGTTTGTGTCACAAGCGCGGGGCAGGGCGGAGACGGCCCGCGCTGCGCAAGCAGAGAGGGGCGGCGACGGGGACGCCCGCTCTGCCACGGTTTGAGAAGGCCCCAGCGGCAAAGGAGACACCTGTGAGACAATGGAACGGCAAACGATACTGGTTGGTTGGAGCATCCGAAGGTCTGGGCGAGGCGCTTGCGGAGAGGATGAGCCGTTCCGGAGTCGAGCTTGTCCTCTCGGCGCGATCCGAAGACAAGTTGCAGGCGCTGGCCGACAAGCTTCCCGGCCGGGCGCGGATTGCGCCGCTTGATGTGACGGATGCTGCCGCTGTCTCGAGGGTTGCCGATGACATCGGCGACATCGACGGGGTTATCCAGATGGCCGGGGTGTATTGGCCCTTCGGCGCGTCCGAGTGGGATCCCGAAAAGGCGAATGCTATGGCCGATATCAATTTCACCGGCGCGATGCGTCTCATGGGGGCCGTTGTCCCGAAATTCGTTGAGCGCGGCACCGGGCATATCGTGCTGACCGGGTCTCTGTCGGGCTTCCGTGGTTTGCCCAACGCGGCGCCTTACACCGCCTCGAAGGCTGGTGTGATGGTTCTTGCGGAATCTCTTTATGCGGATCTGCACAAGACAGAGATCGATGTGCAGCTGGTCAATCCCGGTTTCATCAAGACCCGTCTGACCGACAAGAACGATTTCAAGATGCCGTTCATCATGGAACCCGAAGAGGCAGCCCGGGTCTATTTCGAACATCTGAGCGGCAGCACCTTCAAGAAGTCATTCCCGACCGCGTTCGGTCTGCTGTTCCGGGGCAGCCAGTTTCTTCCGGACTGGCTCTACTACCGCCTGTTTGCCTGACGGTCATCACAAGGTTTGCTTGGTGCCGGCGGAACGCGGCGCCTGTTTCGAGAGCCAATCCGCTCAATGGCCAAGATCGATGCGTGGTTTGCGCAAGATCAAAGTCACATTGCTCAGACAGGTTCAGGGTGGGAGAAACTTGAACCGGGAGGTCGCAATGGAAAAAATCTCACCAAGGCAAGTCGCCGCCGTGATCGTGATGGCGCGAGAGCTGGGACGCGCGGAGGGGGAGCTGCGTGCATTCATCGACCGAATGGATGAAGAAGCGCAAGCTGCTTTGGTGGCTGTGATGTGGGTCGGACGCGGTGCGTTCGAGGCAGAAGACTATGCGGAAGCGTATGAAACCGCTTATCGAGAGGCTTCGACCCCGACGGCTGATTACCTGATTGGCACACCCCACCTGTCCGATAATCTCGAAGCCGGTCTCGAGGCTCTGGGCTACGACGTTTCCGAAGAGGAAAACGAGGTCCTGTAAGCCCCTGCGCCGCGCCCAGCGTTGTCACGGGGCTCGCGGGTTCGGTGCCCGGTGTTCTGCGGGGATCCGTTGACAGGCGGGGCGCGTCGCGGGCAGGTGTGCCAAGGGCATCCTGAAGGGTCGCCGCTGCATCACCGAAGGGCGCGGCCCTTGAGGATGGCGTCCTCGCCAAATCGCTTCCGGATCGCATCGGTTGCCCGTTCCGCCTTGGCGCGGCTTTCCGCGTTGGGATCCAGTAGATCGCCGGCGCGATCCGCCTGATCCTCAGACACGAGATCGGAAAGACCGACACCCAACAGCCGGTAAGCCTGTCCGGTTGGCACCTGATCAAAAAGACCGCGCGCAACCCGATAGATCCGGTCTGCGATCTGCGTCGCATCGCCCAGCGAGAGGCGTCTGGAAATCAGCGCGAAATCCGATTTCTTGAGTTTGAGCGTCACGACACGCCCCGCAAGCCCCTTTGCCTTGGCGCGGTCGGCCACCTTTTCGGCCATGCGCCACAGGTGCCCGTCGAGAATGTCCGGATCGTTGGTATCGTCGCTGAAAGTGGTTTCATTGGAGATGGATTTCATCGGTGCATTGCGGGTAACGCGCCGTCGGTCTTCGCCCCGCGCGAGGTGCCAAAGCCGGTCTCCCATCCCGCCAAAGCGTGCAATCAGGTCTTGTCTGTCCCAGCGCAGAAGATCGTCAAAGGTTCGAATGCCAGCGCGGTCAAGCTGTTCCTGCGCTGCCGCCCCCACGCCCCAGATCAACCGCACAGGTCGGGGGCGAAGAAAACTCTCGGTCTCCGCCTTGCCGATAATCGAAAAACCGCGCGGTTTGTCGAGATCGGAAGCAATCTTGGCGAGAAACTTGTTGTGTGACAGGCCGATTGACCCGGTCAGACCAAGCTCTGCCTTCATACGCTTTATCAAGCGCGCCAGCATCACTGCGGGCGGCGCGCCATGGAGTCGCTCCGTGCCTGTCAGATCCATGAACGCTTCATCGAGCGACAAAGGCTCAATGGCCGGTGTCAGCTCTTCCATCATCGCGCGAATGGCTCGGGAGGCTTCGGTATAGGCCTCGAACCGTGGGCGAACGATCACCGCATCTGGGCAGAGTTGCAGCGCCTTGAACATGGGCATCGCGGAGCGCACGCCCTTGATCCGCGCGATGTAACATGCGGTGGAGACGACGCCGCGCCGACCGCCGCCAATGATCACCGGTTTGTCTGCAAGCGCGGGATTGTCGCGCTTTTCAACGCTTGCGTAGAACGCATCGCAATCCATATGCGCTATGGAGAGTGTTTCAAGCTCGTCATGGGTGATGATGCGCGGACGCCGACAGGCGGGGCATCGTGTGCCCTTGTCGAAACGGGTGAGACAGTCGCGGCACAGGGACGGCATGAGCGATCAAGACATGACAGGGTTGGATGAGTCAGGTTTACGCGAATTGCGGCGCAAGCGCCATGGCTGAGCCCGGGGCGATCTTCACCGGTGCCAAGCTCATGCTGCACATCGGGCCGGACCTCGTGGTGTTGCGGCGGGACAGGACGCCGGGCATTCCCTGGCCCGGGTATCTCGATTTCCCCGGGGGCGGGCGGGAAAACGGCGAGACCCCTGACGCATGCGTGTTGCGCGAAACCTATGAAGAGATCGGTTTGCGCGTGCCTGCCGACGCTTTGCGCCGTGTGCATCTGCGCGAGGCGGCGGATGGCAAGCGGCACTGGTTCTTTGCTGCGCACCTGCCCCTATTCTGGGGCCGCGACATCACCCTCGGCGACGAGGGCAGCGCTTGCATGCTCATGCCGCCGAAGCGGTTTATCGCGGCCGAGGACGCAATCCCGCATTTCCGGAAAATCCTTGCGGCCTACCGAAAAGATGTCGGGCCGTGATCCGGCAGTTTGTCATCAGCTAGGGGAGGGGAAGATCGGACCGTCGACATAGTCTCATGACAACGGCCCGATCAAGCTGCGTGACCTGAGGGACAGGAAGGCCACTGGCAGAAACTCCGCGCAGGCACCGCGGATACTGTCATAACTACGCAGCGCGCAAAAAGTTGCACGGGGTTTCGATTTTTTCTGGTTTTTCGCGCAAGCTACTCTGAAGGCGATCTTTTTTCCCAAAGTTGGCGAGTGCGGAACGCAGAAGCCCGTCGGCGATCATGTTGAACTCCGCATCGAGGCCGGCAGAGCAACTGGCGGGCAGTCGCCGAGGCCCATCGGGGAAATGGAACGTGACCAGCGCTTCGAAAGCGCTCGTGGCCGGGTTATATGAAATCTTGCCAATTTCGGTTTTCAGTTGGGACATGCTCGTGCCTCCGAGAGTTGTTCCACGGTGTGATTGCCTGTGGATAACTTGAAGTTGGGGAGGAAGTTCCCTCGTTTTGAGAGGGAAACACGAAACTGTGTTCCCCGGAAATGGAGGTATTCCTGCCCCAAGCTCAAACCGCGCAGAGTTGCGCGCCGCGCGCATTCAGGCCCGACGCCAGAGCACATGTCCCCAATGCCGGGCCGAGAGTGTGTTGAAAGGCGGGTCTTGTCTGTCAGGTCGCGGAGCGCAGCGCTTCCGTGATGGCCTCTGCTGCCGCACGAGGGTCGGCAGCGCCGTGCACCGGACGTCCGACCACGATGTGATCTGCTCCGTTTGCGATGGCGAATTCAGGGGTCGCAATCCGTTTCTGGTCTCCCGCGTCCGCCCCGACAGGCCGCACGCCGGGTGTCACGATCAGGCGGCCCTCCGCCTGTGGCAGGGCGCGGATCATCGCGGCCTCGTTCGGAGAGGCGATGACGCCATGCGCGCCGGCTTCAAAGGCGCGTCCGGCCCGTTCCGCCACGAGGTCCGGGATCGCGCCGTCCCGGATCAGGCTTGCATCGAGATCCTCCCGATCGAGCGACGTGAGGATCGTGACGGCGAGGATTTTCATGTCGCTGTTTGCCGCGCCTTCGCGCGCGGCGCGCACAACATGCGGGTCGCCGTGGACCGTTAGGAAATCCAGATCGAACTGTGCCAGACCGCGCACGGCCGCTTCGACCGTCGCACCGATATCAAACAGCTTCATGTCGAGAAATATGCGCTTGCCATGCTCTTCCTTGAGTTCATTGGCGAGCGCGAGGCCGCCGCCGGTCAGCATCCCGAGGCCGATTTTGTAAAAATGCACGGCGTCTCCCAACGTGTGCGCCAGTTCCAGTCCCGCGACGGCATGGGGCACGTCGAGGGCGACGATGAGCCGGTCATCCGCGTGTGGCGTTTCGGGGTCGGACATTCGGATTTCCTTTTCTGACATCGGGGACATGCGATGCCGGGATATCCGGTTGGCGCCCAAGGTCAAGGCTTGGTGATGGGGCCCGCGACCCGCTGAGGCGGCGCCGCTGTCTCGCGAGGAGTTTATCGCCGGCGCGACAGCAGAGCGGAACACGACGCTCGGAGTGTTGGTTGCTCCCCTGACATCCTTGAAAGGAGAAAGACATGACAGACCGCAAGAAAACGACCCCGACGTCCGGCACTCTGGCGCGCCCGGCGATCATCGCCGTAACGACAGCTGCCGTTATCGGCGCGGGAATTGCCGTGTTCAGCCCCGATACCGCCTCCAAGACGGCGGGATATGACCAGGGCGGCGTGGCGCAGAACCCGACAGGTGCTGGCTCCAACATTGATGGTGTCGTGGGCCTGTCTCAAGATGGGGTGACCCTGCAACCGGATGAATCGGGCCTTATTTCGCATAGTGCGGCAAGCGACCTGTCGGCGATTGAAAGCCCTGAAACCGTTCCGGTCGCTGATACGGACCGTGCCTTGCTCAGCGCGGATGAGGTGATTGATCCGGAAGGCGGTATGGTTGACCCGGAGACGGGCCTTGTCAGCCCGATACCGGAAAACGCCGCAGGAGCTGTCGACAGGCAATCCGCGTCGGATGACACATCCATGCCGGCAGACGGTGTGACCGGCAGCGAAGGATAAGAGCCGCGCCGCGCGCCGAGGCTGCTGACAGTCGGGCGATCGCGCAGAAACGATCCCGGATCGGGTGGCGCGGTGATCCGTCGCGACGCTCTATGCGCTGCGCTGCGGGACTTGCGCGGAACTCACCCATCACGGCGCGCTAACAAAGTGACATTATTGCAACGCGACCCCCTTGAACCGGGGTCGTGCCATAGCCATTTTGATAAGCGAAGGCCCCACCCCTCACGTGCCGCCACAGGGCGTGAACTCAATTTTTGGGGCGCTTGTCGAAAAGGAGAATGCCATGAACTTAGAGAAGTTCACGGAGCGGTCGCGCGGCTTCATTCAGGCGGCACAGACCATTGCGATGCGCGAAAGCCATCAGAAGCTTGCCCCAGAACATCTGTTGAAAGCGCTGCTCGATGATGAGCAGGGCATGGCCGCAAACCTCATCGAGGCGTCTGGCGGTCAGACGGATCGTGTGGTGCAGGTTCTGGAAACCAAGCTTGCTCGCATTCCGAAAGTCACCGGTGATGCGGGGCAGGTTTACCTTGACCAGGGCACCGGAAAAGTGCTCGACGAGGCTGAAAAGCTGGCCAAGAAGGCGGGCGACAGCTTTGTTCCTGTTGAGCGCATTCTGACGGCGTTGGCGATGGTCAAGTCGCCCGCGAAGGAGGCGTTGGAGGCTGGATCGGTCACACCGCAGGCGCTCAACAGCGCTATTAACGACGTGCGCAAAGGGCGCACAGCGGACACGGCGTCCGCAGAAGAGGGCTATGACGCGCTCAAGAAATACGCGCGCGACCTCACCGAGGCGGCCGAGCAAGGCAAGATTGATCCGATCATCGGCCGCGACGACGAAATCCGTCGTGCGATGCAGGTCCTGAGCCGCCGCACGAAGAACAACCCGGTGCTGATCGGGGAACCGGGCGTGGGTAAAACCGCGATTGCCGAGGGGCTTGCGTTGCGCATCGTCAATGGCGACGTGCCTGAAAGCCTGCGCAACAAGAAGCTTCTGGCTCTGGACATGGGGTCGCTGATTGCCGGTGCAAAATATCGTGGTGAATTCGAGGAACGGCTCAAGGCCGTGCTCAACGAGGTCACGGCTGCGGCCGGTGAGATTGTGCTTTTCATCGACGAGATGCACACCTTGGTCGGTGCGGGCAAGGCAGATGGCGCGATGGACGCGTCAAACTTGCTGAAGCCGGCCCTGGCGCGTGGCGAACTGCATTGTGTGGGCGCAACGACGCTCGATGAATACCGCAAACACGTGGAGAAGGACGCGGCCCTCGCACGGCGCTTTCAACCCGTTGTTGTGCAGGAGCCGACGGTCGAAGACACGATCTCCATCCTGCGGGGCATCAAGGAGAAATACGAGCTGCATCACGGCGTCCGGATTTCTGACTCCGCGCTTGTTGCCGCTGCGACCCTGTCCAATCGCTACATCACCGACCGCTTTTTGCCGGACAAGGCCATCGACCTGATGGATGAGGCCGCAAGCCGCCTGCGTATGGAGGTCGACAGTAAGCCCGAGGAGCTGGACGCGCTGGATCGCGATATCTTGCAGAAGCAGATCGAAGTCGAAGCCCTGCGGCTCGAGGACGATCAGGCATCCAAGGATCGTCTGGCCAAGCTCGAAAAGGACCTCGCCGATCAGCAGCAGCAATCGGCCGAGATGACCGCGCAATGGCAGGCCGAACGCGACAAGCTCGCCTCTGCGCGGGATCTCAAGGAGCATCTCGACCGGGCGCGTGCGGAGTTGGAGCAAGCCAAGCGGCAGGGTGATCTGGCCAAGGCCGGGGAGCTTTCTTACGGCGTGATCCCGCAGCTCGAAAAGCAACTGGCCGATGCTGAAAAGCAAGATGACGACGTGATGGTCGAAGAGGCCGTGCGCCCGGAACAGATTGCCGGTGTCGTGGAGCGGTGGACCGGTATTCCGGTCGCCAAGATGCTGGAAGGCGAGCGCGAAAAGCTGCTTCGGATGGAAGACGGGCTGCACAAGCGGGTCATCGGCCAAGAGCAGGCCGTGCGCGCGGTCGCCAATGCCGTGCGGCGTGCTCGGGCGGGTCTCAATGACGAGAACCGGCCGCTCGGATCGTTCCTGTTCCTCGGGCCCACAGGGGTCGGGAAAACCGAGTTGACCAAGGCCGTTGCCGAGTTCCTGTTCGACGATGACAACGCGATGGTGCGCATCGATATGTCCGAGTTCATGGAAAAACATGCGGTTGCCCGTCTGATCGGCGCGCCTCCGGGCTATGTCGGGTATGACGAAGGTGGCGTGCTCACCGAAGCGGTGCGGCGGCGTCCGTATCAGGTTGTGCTTTTCGACGAGGTCGAAAAAGCGCATCCGGACGTGTTCAATGTGCTGTTGCAGGTGCTTGACGACGGAATGCTGACCGATGGTCAGGGCCGCACCGTGGACTTCAAGCAAACGCTGATCATTTTGACGTCCAACCTTGGGAGCCAAGCCCTGAGCCAGTTGCCGGACGGCGCCGATGGCAGCCAGGCAAGACGCGATGTCATGGACGCGGTGCGGGCACATTTCCGTCCCGAGTTCCTGAACCGTCTTGACGAAACGATCATCTTTGACCGGCTCAAGCGTGAGGATATGGTCGGGATTGTCGATATCCAGATGGCACGGCTGCTCAAGCGGCTCGCGGCGCGCAAGATCAGCCTCGAGCTTGATGAGGGAGCACATAAGTGGCTTGCCGAAGAGGGTTATGACCCGGTCTTTGGGGCGCGTCCGCTCAAGCGGGTGATCCAGCGCGCGCTGCAGGATCCGTTGGCAGAAATGCTGCTTGCGGGTGATGTCGCCGACGGTGACACCGTGGTTGTGAGCGCCGGGGCCGACGGGCTGATCATCGGGGATCGTGTCGGCGCTTCGAACCGGCCAAAGCCGGATGATGCCGTGGTGCATTGACCGCGTTTGGGTTCCTCGCCCAGCCGGAAGGCCCCGTCCAAGCGGACTTAGGGCGTGCCGCCCTGCATACAGCGATGAATGCCATGCGCTGAAAGCCGGCTCCAAGATCAAAGGCCCGCCAATTGGCGGGCCTTTTTCTGTCGGGCTGATAAGGGCGCGGGAGCGGGATCGCGTTCAGAAAAGAAAGTTGTCAGGGTTTAGCGCGTCGAGCGCAATGCCTTGCAGGATCACCGCATCGGAGCCGACAAGATGCACCACTGTGCTTGCACCGAGTTGGCTCATCCCAAGATCGTCCATGGAAGCAAGCCCCCGATCCGCAAAGGCGGTGAGATCGATGCGGTCTTTGCCCGGTTCGAAATCGGTGATCGTGTCGCGCTCGGTGAGCGGAACAAAGACGAATGTATCGGTACCGCTCCCGCCGGTGAGCCGGTCAATCCCGGTGCCGCCGTTCAACGTATCGTCACCGGCGCCCGCGTGCAGCACATCCTTGCCCGACCCGCCATGCAAAGACCTGTCTTCGGACCCGTCGAAAATGTGGTCGTTGCCGCTGGTCGGGGTGCCATCGACCACAAGCGGCCCCGGGGCCTGGAATGCGATTTTGCGATCGTGAGCGCCTCCGCTGGTCTCACCATCCGCGTTGACGGTGTCCCAAGCGCCGGGTGTGTCGTGAAACCAGTAAGAGGCGGCGGGGTATGTATGTGTGGGTTCGTGATATCCAGGCTGCGGCCAGAAAGACGCCCATCCAAAGGGTGCCGGCATGTCAGCAGGACTGTCAGGAGAAGTCGGCGACGCGTTCTCGGGAAAGACTCCATCGACCACCAGGCCGCCACCGGGCTGCCGTGGCATTGCTGACACTGCGTCGTCGGGATGCTCTCCCACAATATCTGTAAAGGCCCGCTGCGTTTCCGCAGCAGGGACAGCAGCGCTGGGCGCAATGAGTGCAGTATTCGTGTCGGTTTTGGTCATCATACGCTCTGATCGATCCGTGGAGGTGCCCCCACCCCCGGCGGACCTCGATGGCGCATTCTGCACTCACCGCGACGAGGCCCGATCCGATCGACCAGAAATGTATAGATTTAGACGAAATGTGAAAAGCGTTTGTCGGAAATACCGCGCTAATTTGACGTAATTCGCGCAGAACAGCCTTAATGGGTTGCCGGGATCGCAACAATGTTGCGATCCCGGCAATATTGTTGCTTACATCGGCGGCATGATGACCGCGTCGATGACGTGAATCACGCCGTTGGACGCTTCGATGTCGGCGGTTGTCACATTGGCATCGTTCACCTTGACGCCGCCTTCGGTCATGATCGTCACGTTGGACCCTTCGACGGTGGCTGCTTCCATACCGTCGGAGAGATCACCCGACATGACCTTGCCTGCCACCACGTGGTAGGTGAGGATCGCGGTCAGCTGGTCCTTGTTTTCAGGCAGGAGCAGGCTTTCCACGGTGCCCTCGGGCAGCGCGGCAAAGGCTTCGTCCGTCGGTGCGAAAACGGTGAACGGACCTTCGCCCTTCAGCGTTTCGACGAGGCCTGCGGCCTCGACAGCCGCGACAAGCGTGCCGAAGCTGCCTGCGTCGACTGCGGTATCAACGATGTCTTTGCTGTGACCGCCTGCGAAGGCCGGCGTTGCGATGGAAGCCGCTGCAGTGAGCGCGATAAAAGTTCTGCGGAACATGTCTTTCACTCCATGTTGAAGATGATGCATCCGTCAGCATCGTTCTCATTACGCTTCGACTAGGCAATTGGTTCACAAGCAAAAATTTGCTTTCGGCCTTGACGGTAAAATGCGTGTCGCTAAGACACCTTTTTGCGTCGCGTCCAATGACATTGTTGTGAAAAACAAGGGCTCCGGCGTGAACGCGCGTGTCTTCTTGTGATCGGCTTCGCGGTGGATGGCTCTCACACCCGGCCACCGCCTGACACCGTGTATTGCGTGCCGAACGTTCAGCATCGAACCGAGGGCTCCCGCATGTCAGAGACCGCCGCAGGGCTGGCGCGTCTCCTCCGTTTTTCCGTCACTCCAGACCGATTGCAGCCCGTGCAATGCCATCGAGCATCGCTTCAACCTCTTTCATCGCGCCCTCCGGAAAGGTTCTGAAGCCGATGGTTGTGCGGTTCGGCGTCTCCGGGAAGCTGACCACGAATATGTCGTACGGGCAGAAGATCACGTTCATCGGATCCGCTTCCATCACAGACCGGGACACAACCGCAGAGCAGAAGCTGTAAACATCGGCCTGATCGAACAGCTCGACATCGGAGCCAAGGTCGCTCCTTGTGCGTTCGAGCATCGCGCCGACATGGCTGACGCTGTCTATCACCAGACCGGCGTCGAGAATCGCGGATTCAAGGCCGAAGATGACATCGTCAAAGCTCTGATCGGTTTCATAAGTGATGCGGTCAGCGGCAAGTGTCGGTGATGCAGCGGCGACAAGGGCAAGGGCAAAAAGGGCTTTGCGTTGCATGGGAACTCCTTTTGACTGGCAAAGTTGCGCGCGGTTTGTGCAGTCTGGCACAGATGTGCCGCTCTTGGCAGGGCCTTCGTGTCAGACTGCCGGAGCCACTATGACAAAGGATGATGCGATGGAACCGATGGTGGACGGAGCAGCCGTATTCCTGCAATGGATGGCCTATGGGTTCGCGCTGGCGATTGGCGCTCTGGTTTTGTTGGGGCTGGTCGTCTTCGTGATTGACCGCACCCAGCGCTCGGACGCGATCCGGCGCAACTACCCTGTGATCGGGCGGTTTCGATCGCTGTTCTCCACCCTCGGGGAGTTTTTCCGGCAATACTTCTTTGCGATGGACCGGGAGGAACTGCCGTTCAACCGGGCGCAGCGCGACTGGATTGAGCATTCCTCGACGAGCAAGGGCAACACGGTCGCCTTTGGCTCGACCCGGTCGCTCACGGTGCCGGGCACGCCGATCTTCGTGAATGCGGCTTTCCCTCCGTTGGACAATCAGTTTGCGAGTTCGGAACCCAAGGTGATTGGGGAGGGTGCCCGGACCCCTTATCACGCACCGTCCTTTTTTAACCTGTCGGGCATGTCCTATGGTGCGATTTCAAAGCCTGCCGTGCGTGCGTTGAGCCGGGGGGCCAAGGCGGCTGGCATCTGGATGAACACCGGGGAAGGTGGTCTCAGTCCCTACCACCTCGAAGGAGGCTGCGATATCGTCTTCCAGATAGGCACCGCGAAATACGGTGTTCGGACAGACGATGGTGCGCTGGATGACGAGAAGCTGCGCGCGGTAGCGGCTCACGATCAGGTACGCATGTTCGAAATCAAGCTCGCGCAGGGCGCCAAGCCCGGAAAGGGCGGGATCCTTCCCGGCGGCAAGATCGGGCCGGAAATCGCAAAGATCCGCGGCATTCCGGAGGGCAAGGATTCCATTTCTCCGAACCGGCATCTGGAGGTGGATGACTGGGACGATCTGCTCGACATGATCGGGCATGTGCGCGCCGTCACGGGGAAACCTGTCGGGATCAAGATCGTTGTCGGGGCTCCGTCCGGCCCGCAAGGGCTGTTTGAGGCGATCACCGCGCGCGGTGCCGAGTCGGCGCCTGATTTTATCACGGTGGACGGCGGCGAAGGCGGGACGGGTGCGGCCCCTTTGCCGTTGATTGATCTTGTGGGCATGTCCATCCGTGAAGCGCTGCCCATCGTCGTCGATCTTCGGAACCGGTACGGTCTGAAGGAGCGGATCCGGATCGTGGCAAGTGGAAAGCTGGTGATGCCCGGTGACGTGGCTTGGGCCATCGCGACGGGCGCTGATTTTGTCACTTCCGCACGTGGATTCATGTTTGCCCTTGGCTGTATTCAGGCGCTGAAATGCAACAAGAACACCTGTCCCACCGGCATCACAACGCACAAGCAGCGACTGCAATCCGGACTCGTGGTCGAAGAGAAAGACAAGCGCGTCGCGTCTTATGCCAAGGACATCATCAAGGAAGTCGAGACAATCGCCCATTCCGTCGGCGTTCCGGAACCGCGATTGATGCGGCGCGACCATGTAAGGGTCGTGAATGCGGACGGGCGTTCGACTCTGATGTCGGAACTCTGGCCTGCCCATGCCGTGCCGCCCGGCCCGCAGTCCACCGCGGGAGGGAGTTGAACCCGGCGCGGCGCGGCGCTCCGTGACGGGGCGCAGATGTTACAAGCCGACCACCGGCTTGTGATCCGGCTTGCTTTGGCTTGGTGCGCTGCTGCGCCTAGATATTGTGTTGAGACGGATACAAATGCCATCCCGAGGAGGATCACCATGGCGCGACGCTGGACCAACACATTGTCCCACGAGGACGTAACGCCAAAGGCCCTGTTCCTGAATCGTCGGCAACTCATTGCGGGGCTCGGGGCCGGTACGGCGATGGCGCTGATGCCGCGGGATGTGCGTGCCCAGGACGCGTTGGAGCCCAACACGTTCGAAGAGATCTCGTCCTATTGCAACTATTACGAATTCGGCACGGGCAAGAGCGATCCGAAAGAACACGCCCACATGCTCACAACCCAGCCTTGGAGCGTGACCATAGACGGCATGGTCGAGCGGCCCGGCGACTACAGTTTCGAGGACATCATGTCCGAAATGACGGTCGAGGAGCGCATCTACCGGTTCCGCTGTGTCGAAGCGTGGTCGATGGTTGTGCCGTGGAACGGGTTCGAGTTGGCAGATCTTCTCAACCTTGCGGGAGTTGCGCCAGAGGGCAAATATGTGGCCTTCGAAACGGTTCTGCGTCCGGACGAGATGCCGGGAACCCGCTCGCGAGTCCTTGATTGGCCCTATGTCGAAGGGTTGCGCATGGATGAGGCGATGCATCCGCTGACCATCATGGCCACGGGCATCTATGACCAGACGATCCCGAACCAGAACGGCGCGCCGATGCGGCTCGTGGTGCCGTGGAAATACGGCTTCAAGTCGATCAAGTCGGTGGTGCGGATCACTGTGACCGATGAGCAGCCGCCGACCAGCTGGAACAAGGCGGGCCCGCGGGAATACGGTTTCTATTCCAACGTGAACCCGAACGTAGACCATCCACGGTGGAGCCAGGCAACAGAGCGACGGATCGGCGGTGGGCTGTTTTCCAGACGGCAGCCAACCCTGATGTTCAATGGCTACGAGGAAGAGGTCGCGAGCCTTTACGAGGGCATGGATCTGCGTGAATTCTACTGACCCGGGTAGCGGCGTCAGAGGTCACCCGGAGGGCTGGCTTGATCTGGTGCGCAAACCACCGGATTGCGATCATGAAACAGGTCAGGGCGCTGGTGGAGACCAGCGCCCTTGTCATTCTTGGTCGATCCGGTTTCTCTCTGCCCTCTGCCCTCTGCCCTCTGCCCTCTGCCCTCTGCCCTCTGCCCTCTGCCCTCTGCCCTCTGCCCTCTGCCCTCTGCTCTCTGCTCTCTGCTCTCTGCTCTCGGTCCAAGTCCCGGGGCGTCCGGATCGCATGTGCCGGTTGCCAAGCAGGCGCGGCACAGAAAAGGACCGGCCCTTGGGAAAGGGCCGGTCCGCGTCGGTCTTTTGGTCGTGGGGCATGCGGTAAACGCGCCCCAAGACCAAGGGTCAGATTGATCCGCGTCAGTAGACGTCGAAATCCGCGACAGTCATCTCGGTATTGAGGCCTTCGAATACGGCGATCTCTTCGCGGCCTTCAACGGTCGACCAGTCGTCGTCGTAGTAGAGCGTCGTGTCCGTCCCGTCGGTCGCGGCGAGGTAGGCCTCCACCTGAACGGTTGAAATCATCGTCATCGCGTCCGTCGTTCCACCGGTGGAGTAGACAACCTGCTGGTCATTGCCCGCGTCCAGCTCAGAGATCATCGCAACGGTGTCGAAGTCATCCATCGACAGATCGCTATCGCCGCGGCTGTCGTTTTCCATCGAATTGGCAAAGCTGATCGCGCCATCGTCCAGCAGCGAAATCACATCCTCACCTTGGGTGAAGTCGCGCACGATATCCGTGCCGGTGCCCGCGTCGAAATGGAACTCGTCCGCTCCCGCACCGCCTGTCAGACGGTCATCGCCGGCACCGCCGCCCATGATGTCGTCTCCATCTCCCGCGATCAGGATGTCCATGCCGTTGCCGCCGACGACGAGATCATCGCCTGCGCCGCCCGAGATGAAGTCCATCCCGTCGCCGCCAAAGAGACGGTCCCCACCGGCGCCGCCGCCAATCAGATCGTCACCTGCATCACCCATGATTTCATCGTCACCAGCCACACCAAAGAGCGAGTCTGCGCCAGCGCCGCCCATGATCATGTCCATGCCGCCGCCGCCGGAGATCATGTCCATGCCTGTGCCACCGTCCAGCGTGTCCGCATCGCCGAGACCGGCAATGATGTCATTGTCCGCGCCGCCTGTGACCATGTCCATGCCGCGACCCCCGAGGATCACATCCATGCCGATGCCGCCATCCAGCGTATCGTCGCCGGAGCCGCCATTCACCATGTCGTCTCCCTCGCCGCCCATGAGCATGTCTGCACCGGCCATGCCCATCACGTTGTCGCCGCCATCGCCGCCCAGAACGGTGTCATCGCCCGCGCCGGCATTGATCGTGTCCATCCCGAGGCCGCCATCGATGAGTTCATCCATGCCATTGCCAACGAGCATCTGGGAGCTGTCCCGCTCCTGCATGTCGAGCTGCATCAGCGCTTCAGCCTGCGAGATCATGCGGATTTCACCGGCCGCTGCGGGCAGGATCGGAACAAAGCCGTTATCGCCGCCGACCTCGCCGCCCGTGCCCATGCCGATGCCATCAGGCACCGCGACGCCATGCATGACATATTCCCGCAAAGTCAGCGGCAGCACGTCATCGAGCGAATAGTCATTCATCGTCACCGGGCTTGCGAAAATCGAGTCGTCGTCAATGTCGAAACTCCGGGTGTACATCAGATTGCCTTCTGAATCTGACATCGGGAACAGCGCGTCGCTGTCATTGAGCGACAAAAGCACGTCGCCATAGCTTGTCAGGCCTTCGAGCACCTCGACCATGCCGTCGCCATCCATGTCATTGGCAATCGTGGGGGTGGTGGAATTGGCCGGGTTGCCATCTGCGTCAAAGACGCCGTGGATATGCTGGATATGGGCCTGATCGGGCGTTGTGCCCTGTGCGGTGACAACCGCGGCAAGCGTGGCGCCATCCGGGCCATCGCGGTCGATGGCAAACAGAACGTCACCGGACACTCCGGAAGAGTTGAGCGCGACCATGGAAACCGAATAGAATTCTTCGGCATCCATCAGGAAGGTGCGGCTGTCAGAGAAGTTCGTGAGCATCTATTGTCCTTTCATGAACTCTTGGATGTGCCCAAAGCCACGGAGCACGGTTCAGGAAAGTTTCAGAGCGGGGCGATTTTTTTCATCGCGGCGTGCGACACGCCGGATCTGTAGCAATTCCAACGCGATGGTGATGCGTCTTTAATTGTCGGGAGCGGCCGCCGTTTCTATGTGTGTATCAGGTTAGGACTGGAGCCGGACATGATGCAGACCCTGAACACCGCGGTGCGCCGGATACCGGCATGGACGCTTTATGGTGCGGCGCTGGGCTATATGGTCTGGCTATTCTGGCTCGCCACGACCGGTGGGCTCGGGGTGGAGCCGATCAAGGCGCTTGAACACAGGCTCGGCGAGATTGCCTTGCAACTGTTGATCGTGGGGCTGGCCGTAACGCCGTTGCGGCGCTTCATCGGTTTCAACCTGCTAAAGTTTCGCCGGGCGATCGGGCTGATTGCATTCTTCTTTGTCTTTCTGCATCTCCTTGTGTGGCTTGTGCTGGATGTGCAGATCGTGAGCCAGATCTGGGCCGATATCGTGAAGCGCCCCTATATCACGGTCGGCATGGCGTCTTTTGTTCTTTTGCTGCCGCTGGCGCTGACATCGAACAACTGGTCGGTGCGCACGCTTGGTCCGCGTTGGCGGACCTTGCACAAGGCGACCTATGGCGCGGCCTTGCTGGGCGGGTTGCACTTCGTGATGCTCGCGAAGGGGTTTCAGATCGAGCCGTTGCTGTATCTGGGCGCGGTTGTCGGCTTGCTTGCGCTGCGGCTCGTCCCGCGTCGATCAGGTGGGTTCTCCGTCCCTCGGCCATCGTAGCGTCCCTCAGTCATCGTAGCGTCGCTTCCGCTTTGTGCGGGCGCGGAGTCTGTCGCCAGACATGGGGATGCGTTCTGCGCCGTGGACGGTAGGACCCTGCTCTTCCATGTGGGGGTGGCGCTTTCCGGATGGCGCGCAGTCGTGGATGAGATCGGCGTCGCCCTGCGCGACGCGCACAGGAAAACACCAAGTTTGATCTCGATCAGAGCGTGCGAGCGATTCGCATTCCATAATGCCTATATATTATGGGGGAGTAATCCGATATGGCGACGATCACCTTTGTGCAATCGTATTCCGATCCGGGACAGGCCGATTACCCTGCGACGATGAACTTTTTCGAGCAAGCGCCGTGGGCAAGACCGAATTATTTTAGGGATCCGGGTTGGCAGGAGAGTTGGGGCACTTGGGCCATGGAGCGCGACCGCGGTGGTCCTGACTGGACATTCACCGCGCCGGATGCGCTGACGGACGTCACCAAATACAACATATTTGATTCAGGAGATGGGCTACGGGTCTCGCTGCTTGGCGATGATTTTTCTGGTGTGCCGGACCCTGCAGACGAACGGCCCCTTCCGCAGACCGGAACACTCACCGGGTTCGAGCTGCGCGAGCTGGATGACACCCTGCTGGTGACGGTTTCAGGGTTGAGTGTCGATCTTGCCACGTTGAACGAACCGCATCCGGACCCTTACCAGAAGTTTATTCAACTTGTCGGTGGCGGCAATGATCGTGTTCTCGGCAGCGACGAGAGCGAGCGCGGCGACGGTTTTGCCGGGAATGACAATATCAGCATGTTCGGAGGAAACGACCTCGCCTTCGGTGGGACGGGGAACGACACCGTGCGTGGCGGCGACGGGGCGGACCGCGTCATTGGGGGTGTTGGCAATGACCTCGTTGCAGGCGAACGTGGCAATGACAAACTCTTCGGCGGCGCGGGCAACGATACCATCGATGGTGGCGATGGGAACGACATGGTTCTCTATACCATTCTGCACCGCACGCCGTATGACCGTGTCTATGTCAGTCTTGAGGCTGGTGAGGCGCGGGGCGACGATGGATTCGACCTTTTGCGCAATATTGAACACGCCATTGGCTCGCAGGGTGATGACCTCATCTATGGCACCAACCAACACGGCAACTTTCTCGCCGGTGAAGGGGGAGACGATGTCATCTACGGTCTGAGTGGAAACGACTCCATTTATGGACATGGTGAAGATTACATCGGCTGGCCGGGTTCGGATGATGATCGCCTGTTTGGCGGGGCAGGTCAGGACTTCCTCTATGGCGGTCGCGGCAATGACACGATCGAGGGCGGGCAGGGTGCCGATACGATGATCGGTGGGTCCGGAGACGACGTGTTCGTGTTCAACGCGCTTGGCCACATCGGCGTGACACCTGTGGGGCGGGACAATATCCTCAAACACCCTTATTCCCACTCCCCTGTTATAGGAAACGACATGATCGATCTCAGCGGGATCGATGCGGATCCATCCACGCCGGAGGACGATGCGTTCCTGTATGTGGGCGACGCCTTCACCGGAGAAGCCGGCGCATTGATCATCCGCCAATTGCCACCTGCACCAACGAACCAGGTCTTTACCCTGATCGAAATCGACGCCGATGGTGACGGAATAAGGGACGCACAGATCAACACCGCGACTTGGGCAGTGACCGTCGATGACATCCTGTTGTGATGGGCCATCTGGCCGGATCAGGCCGGGCTCGGGCCATTCGACGTCGGAGGGATGGCGCCCCTCGCGGATCTGACGCCTTGGCGGTCCTGTGCGTGGGTGGGGCGATTGCCGCTGTGTCACGGGGCTGGATCGGCTGAAAAAAGGTCCGTCGGCGCTGCTTGGCATCCCTGCCACGATGCACCGCGCCCGCCCGGCAATCTGTCGACATTGCCGGGCCATGACAGCGAGGGTGCATTGAGCGCACCTTCGCCGTTCCCGAAGGGTTCGGGCATCTCGCGATCATTGCCGAAACCGACAAGCCTCCCGGACGAGATCGGGCCGTTCTTGGGTATTCATGTCAAATTTTGAATGCGATTGATGTGGGTCAATGCATTTGCATGACGCCCCTTTACCCGTGGCCGGAGAAAAAGGGAGCAGATCATGTCGATCGTCACGTTCATGGAACCGATTGTGCAGCTTCAATCGAGCGATATTGGCACTCTCGGGAATTCTTCCGTAGAGTTTCCGGGTTTCTTTTGGGCGCGGGACAGTGATCCGGTGCGGACCAAAGTCAGTTGGATGAGTTGGGCCGATGAGAACTGGACCATGCCGAGCGAAGGTTTGCTCGAGGTTTCGCTGCCCACCTCCCGGTCTGGGGCCGCGCTTGATCTCGATATACGTCTTCAAGGAAATATCTCCGGCATCATGAACCCGGAGGGGTCCCACCCTTGGCCAGCCCGTGGGGCCGTGACTGGTTTCGATATACTCGGCCCGGATGGCTCTGTTCTTGTCAATGTCGCGGTGTCGACCGCCGTCGGCGGCGTGTCTCCGGATTGGTTTGGCGCGGCGGTCCCCAATATTTTCCATAGCGCAGTCGAAGCGTTTGCAGGTGGACCGGACCGGATCCTTGGCAGCGAAGCCGGAGAACGCGGCGATGGTTATGGCGGCAACGATAGCATCAGCATGTTCGGCGGCAACGATTATGCCTATGGCGGTCCTGGCGCGGATATCGTGCGCGGCGGCGATGGGGCTGACCGCGTCTTTGGCGGCACGGGCGACGACGTGGTCGCAGGGGAAGGCGGCAACGACAAGGTCAGCGGCGGCATGGGCGACGACACGATCGACGGCGGCGATGGGCTCGACATGGTCTTGTTCACGGGTCTCCCTGCAACGTTGATCGATCCGGTATCGCGGATCGATCTGGAGGCGGGATTGGCTGTCGGGGCCTATGGGACAGACATATTGCGCAATATCGAACACGCCGTCGGATCGCATGGGCATGATACGATCCGGGGAACCGAGGCCCATGCCAACGTTCTGGAGGGGCGCGCGGGCGACGACGTAATCTACGGTTTGGGCGGGAATGACAGCCTGCGCGGGCAGTTTGGCGCAGACATGCTCTCCGGTGGCGCTGGCTCCGACCTTCTCGAGGGTGATTTCGGCAATGACACGCTTTGGGGAGGCACCGGGACCGATACGCTGGACGGTGGCGACGGACAGGATCAAGCCGTTTTCACCGACGCTTCCGAGCCGTTGCATGTCAATCTGCTCCATGGAACCGCGGTGAGCATTGAAGATGGCGTCGATGTTCCGGATCTGCTGATCAGCATTGAGGATGTCATCGGAGGCGCCGCTTGGGATCAGATCTACGGCACGCAAGGAAACAATCGGATCGAAGGGCAAGCCGGGGATGACAGTCTCTGGGGCCTGAACGGCGGAGACAGCCTCTTCGGACAGGATGGGAACGACAGCCTATGGGGCGGCAGCGGCCGCGACATGCTCGAGGGCGGAGACGGGGACGACGTGCTCGTGGGCGGTTCCGGCGCGGACACGATGTATGGTGGAGACGGCGCGGATGTTTTCGTGATTGATATTGGCAGCTTCACAGGAGACCACCTCAACGACTTCAATGCCGCGGAAGGCGATCTCATCGATATGTCCCACCTTGATGCCGATCCCAATGAACCGGGGCGCCAGCCGTTCTATTTTCAGGGCGAGGACTCTGGCCCCGGGCTCGTCCGGGCGATCTGGAATCGCTACAGTGGCTCGACTTGGGTGCCGATCTATACGGACGGCGATAGATGGCAATCCTTGGTGATTGTCCAAAGTCCGGTCTCCGCAGACGATTTCATCTTCTGAGACGGCTCGCATGGGCTTGGCTGGAGTGCTTTGGTCTTCGGAAAGACCGGGGTGCGGCGGCGCATCCGGAGATCGGGTGCGAGCCTCGTGAGTTTGCCGGTCACAAGAGCGGTTTCGGTGTGCCGACACGGTCTGAATGAAGGCTCGGCGTGAACGGGTGTCCTGACGATCCGGTGTTCCCCAAGAGGAGCGCAGTCCGACTCGATCTTTCGATGAGTCGGTCAGTTTGAGGGCTTGAGCCACGCGGATTCGGGGTGACTCGGGACACGGTCACAAGATGTGGTAATGTTGCCCTTGGGTGCATCGCAATAAAATTGCGCAGAGGTGATTTCGGGATCGGGCGGGATGTTGGACTAACGGGTGGATCCCCTCGAATTCTGAACACAAAATATAATTACAACAGATGGTTACATCTTTTTTGTCAAAAAGTTGTATTTCGTTGAAAAAAGCACTTGCGGGCATTTGGAAGTAACCGTAGAACCCCCTTCACCGGCGGCGCTGAGGCGCGGTTGGGACGCTGGACCGGACGGGTCGCAGGGATGCGGCGGGAAGGTTCGGCACTTCAGAGACAGGGTAAGGCGGGGCGCGCCGGTTAAGTTAGGGCGCATCTCGTTGGATT
>NZ_JAFMPQ010000015.1 GCF_020667845.1 Cognatishimia sp. F0-27 | reverse complement strand
CCGGGGCGGGTTTACCCGCCCCCACAATCAGGCAATCCGCTATTCCGCCGCATCGCGCGGGGCGGCCGCCGCACCGTATGGCACGTTGCGCCCGCCATAGCGCCGCACGCGGATATTGCATTGCTCTGCATGGCCGACAAAACCTTCGAGCATGCACAAGCGCGAGCCATATTCGCCCACCATCGCCGCCGCTTCATCAGTCAGCACCCGCTGGTAGGAATGGGTCTTGAGGAATTTTCCAACCCAAAGCCCGCCGGTGTAGCGCCCTGCCTTCTTCGTCGGCAGCGTATGGTTGGTGCCGATCACCTTGTCGCCATTGGCCACATTGGTGCGCGGCCCCAGGAACAACGCCCCATAGCAGGTCATGTTCTCAAGGAACCAGTCGTCGCGATCCGTCATGACCTGCACATGCTCGTAGGCCATTTCATCGGCCACGGCGAGCATCTCCTCATAGGTGTCGCACAGGATGACATCGCCATAGTCACGCCAGCTTGCGGCCGCGGTCTCGGCGGTCGGGATAATGCCCAGAAGCCGGTCAACCTCCGCCATGGTCTCTTCGGCCAGTTTGCGCGAATTGGTGATCAGACAGGCGGGCGAGTTGTAGCCGTGCTCGGCCTGCCCGACCAGATCCGTGGCGCACATCTCCGCATCCACCGTTTCGTCCGCGATCACCATGGTCTCTGTCGGCCCGGCGAACAGATCGATGCCCACCCGCCCGAAAAGCTGCCGCTTGGCCTCGGCCACAAAGGCGTTGCCCGGGCCGACAATCATGTGCACCGGGTCGATTGTCTCGGTCCCGATTGCCATCGCGCCCACGGCCTGAATCCCGCCAAGCACATAGATCTCATGCGCCCCGCCCAGATGCATCGCCGCCACGATGGCCGGGTGCGGCGCACCGTCGACCGGCGGCGCGGAAGCCACGATACGTGGCACACCCGCCACCGACGCGGTCAGCACGGACATATGCGCAGAGGCCACCATGGGGAACTTTCCGCCCGGCACATAGCACCCGACAGACTGCACCGGGATGTTGCGATGACCGAGCACGACGCCCGGCATGGTCTCCACCTCGATATCGGTCATGGACGCCCGCTGCGCTTCGGCAAAATTGCGGATCTGGTCCTGCGCAAAACGGATATCCGACATGTCCTGTGCGGAGACTTTCTGCATCGCCGCGTCGATCTCGGATTGCGTCAGCCGGAAAGCCGCCGGCTCGTATTTGTCGAACTTCGCGGAAAGCTCCCGCACGGCCGCGTCGCCACGACTCTGGATATCGGCCAATGTGGTTTCCACCATCGCGCGCACGCGCGCATCGTCCTCGGCAACCTCGTTGGCCGGCTTGCCACTCTTGAGATGTTCTACGGTCATGTCACGTCCCTTCCGCTGCCGGGGACCCATGCGCGTCCCGGCCCTGTCTGTCCCGTCCTGCGCTGCCAAAGGCATCGCGACCGGGTGTCTTCCGCATGACGGCGCCATCGCCAGAAAGCGCGCCATCCGCAATGTGCCTGTCTGCCACCCGGAGGGTCGCCCTGCCGGGGCTGCGCAGCCACTTGGTGGTGCGCATCACCCCCACGGAGATCCTGTCACGGGTTCCCTCGCAAAAATCGAAACGCTCCATCCGATTGCCAGCCGCGCTGCGACCAACACGCTCGGCACCGGCCGCGCCGAGCGATCCCGGCATGCGCTCTGCGGGACCGCCGATCCCGCGCCGCACGTCGTAGCCCACACCGCCAAACCGCAAGAAACCCTCGCGAAGCTGCAGCAACAGGTCCGTGTTCTCGCACCCCTTCGCATCGTCCCTGAACCGCGGCGCCAGAAGGCATGCAGCGCTTTGCCCGACATGCGTCGCCGGCGTCATCGCGAGATCCGCTCACCGGTGGTTGCGTCGAACAGGTGACAGGCTGATGCCGGGATGTGGGCAGAAAACGCGTCGCCGATTTCCGCACGGAACTCCTTGGACGCCTTGACCGATGCCAGCGCAGAGCCGGAGCGGACCGTCACCATGGTCGCATCACCCAGAAGCTCGATGGAATAGACCGGCGCGGCCAGTTCTCCGGCGGCTCCCTCCGCGACCGAGGCATCCTCGGCGCGATAGCCGAGCGTCACGGGGCCGTCGGGCCCGGTCAACCCTGCAATGCGGACGTTCTTTCCGGTAAAGACACCATCCTTGAGCGCGCCCTCCAGCAGGTTCATCGCCGGGTTGCCGATGAAACTCGCCACAAAGGTATTGGCGGGCGTGTCATAGATCTCGGTCGGCGTGCCAACCTGCTGCACCACCCCCTTGGACATGACCACAACCCGATCAGCCAGCGTCATCGCCTCGATCTGGTCATGGGTGACATAGATGGTGGTGACCTTGAGCTCGTGGCTGAGGTTCTTGATCTGCGCCCGCGTCGAAACACGCAGCTTGGCGTCGAGATTGGACAGCGGCTCGTCCATCAGGAACACATTGGGCTGGCGCACGATCGCGCGGGCAAGGGCCACGCGCTGGCGCTGGCCGCCGGAGAGCTCCGCAGGGCGACGATGCAGGAAATCGTCCAGCTCGACCATCGCGGAGGCCCGCCGCACGCGCTCGTCATGCTCTTCCTGTGGCACCCGGCGGATCTTCAGCGGGAACCGGATATTCTCGTAGACATTGAGGTTGGGGTAGAGCGCATAGCTCTGAAAGACCATCGCCACGTCGCGGTCCTTGGGGTCGAGGTCGTTGACCCGCTTGCCATCGACGAGGATGTCGCCTTCCGTCGCCTCCTCAAGACCGGCGATCATGCGCATTGTCGTGGTCTTGCCGCAACCGGACGGACCGAGCAGAACGAGAAATTCCCGATCCGCAATCGTCAGGTCGAAATTCTGCACGCCGACGAAGCTGCCCCAGCGTTTGGAGATGTTGCGCAGTTGGATTTCGGCCATGACACGCCCTTTCCATTGCATACGTTTGCATAAGTGTAGAGGCGATTCTCACGTTCCAGCAAGGCATATTTGCATGCAGCATGAATTTTGGTCACAGGCCAAGAATTTCTTGAAATGACGCTATGACCTCGCGCATGCTTGCAAACGAATGCAAGCTCCGCCGATTCGATCTGGCGTGCCTGCGTCCCCGGGGTCGCGTCACGTGCGGGTCCGGGCACAAACAGATCGCGCCCCTCCCCGGGGTGCGCGGCCAACAGGGAGACATGGGGACCATGATGACTTTGAGACTGGGTGCGCTCAGCACCGCCTTCGCCGCGCTCGCGGCCACCACGGCAATCGCATCCTGCCCGATCGAAAGCGGATCGATCCGCGTTCTGTCGAACGAGTTCGGCGCGCTCCGCGCGGTCAATGCGGCTGCGGCGGACTGTGCGGGCGAAGGGGTCGAGGTCGTGCTCAACCAGACAACCGAGCACCGCGACCTGCAAGTCGCCGCGCTGACGCCGAATCCGGCGGAATACACCTCCGCCGTCGTGGCGAACTCATCCATCGTTCCGCTCATGAACGAAGGTCTGATCCGTCCGCTGGACGATCTGATCGCTGAATACGCCCCCGATCTGCCCAAGCTGAACCAGGTCAGCGTCGGCGGCAACGTGATGGCCATCGCCTTCATGGCCAACGCCCAGCACCTCTATGTGCGCACCGACATCCTCGAGCAGGTCGGCAAGGAGATCCCGACCACCTACGAGGAGGTGCTCGACGTGCTGGCGGCCATCGAAGAGGCCGGCATCATGGAGCACCCCTTTGCGATGAACACCAAGACCGGGTGGAACCTCGGCGAGGAATTCATCAACATGTATCTCGGTCACGGCGGTGAATTCTTCAAACCCGGCACCGCCGAGGTTGCGATCAACAATGAGACCGGCCTCAAGACGCTGGAAATGCTGGCCGCACTGAACGCATACGCCAATCCCGATTTCCTGACCTTTGACAGCAATGCGACCCAGGCGCTCTGGGAATCCGGCGAGCTGGCGGTGGCCTACATGTGGGGCTCCCGCGGCGGCGGCATGCTCGATGACGAAGGCTCCACGCCCGAAGTTGTGAACAACACCAAGCTCGTCGCGGCGCCCACCGTGGATGGCGGCTCGCTGCCGGCCTCGACCCTGTGGTGGGACGGGTTCACCATCGCCAAGAACATCTCCGACAAAGACGCCGCGGCGACCTTCCAGGCGATGGTGCATGGGATCGGTCCGGCAACCGTGGAAGCCAACCAGAGCGAAGCGGTCTGGCTGAGCTCCGCCTACCAGCCCGGCCCTCAGGCCGAAGGCGTCTCTGCAACGGCGCAGGCCGGTGCAAAACCCTACCCGATGCTGCCCTATATGGGTCTGTTGCACACTGCCCTCGGCAACGAGCTCTCCGCCTTCCTGCAAGGGCAGGAAAGCGCGGAACAGGCGCTTGCCGATGTCGAGGCGGCCTATACCGAGGCCGCGCGCGAGCAAGGCTTCCTGCAATAAGCGTCCGGGCCTGACCACGGCCCAACCCTGACAAGCGGACGGGGCGCGCTACGGCGCCCCGTCCCTCCCCAGCCCCTACCGCGCCGCCCGGCCATTCCGGCCCCTGCGGGCGAGACACGGGATCCAGCCATGCCCCATCGCACGTTCCTCTGGTTCATCCTGCCGTCACTGGCGGCGATGATCCTGTTCATCTTCTTTCCGATCATCTCGGTTGTGATCCAGTCGCTCTATGTGGAGCATGAACAGGTCGTGATCACTTCGGAAAACTGTGGCCCCTTTGGCTGCCAGACGGAAACGACCGTTGATCTCGAAGCCACGCAAGAGCTGCGCGACGCACAGCCGCTCGGCCGGTTCAACGGGCTTGGCACCTATGTCAATCGCGGCCACCTCGCCACGCAGGAACTGGCCACCGCCTGGGCGGAGAGCGAAAGCCTCGGGGCGTTCTGGGGTCAGGTGATGAACCTGCCCTTCTACCGCGCGCTGGCCTTCACGCTGACCTACACCTTTGTCTGCACGCCGCTGGTGCTGGGGCTTGGACTTGCCATCGCGCTCGGGGTCAACGGCCTGCCGCGTGTCTTCCGCGGGCCGACCATCTTCTTCTCCCTTTTGCCAATGATCGTGACCCCGCTGATCGGCTCGCTGATCCTGTTCTGGATGATCGACGCCGAAGGGATCATCGGCAAATCGCTTCAGGTGCTCCTCGACGATCCGGAGCTGTCACTCAAGGCATCGCCCACGCTCACCTGGATCACGCTGATCATCTACGGCGTCTGGTCTTCCGCGCCCTTTGCCTTCGTGATCTTCTATGCCGGGCTGCAAACCGTGCCCGGCGAGACCCTCGAAGCCGCGATGATCGACGGCGCCAGCCGCTGGGAACGCATCCGCTACGTGGTGATCCCGCATCTCGCGCCGCTCGCGGTATTCGTGACGCTGATCCAGCTGATGGACAACTTCAAGGTGTTCGAACCGATCGTCGGCTTCTCCGCCGAGGCCTCGGCGCAATCGCTGAGCTGGATCATCTACAACGACCTGCGCGGCGACACGCAACGGTTCGGATCCGCGGCCGCCACGTCGATGCTGACCATTATCGGGGTCGCCATCCTGCTGTCGCCTGTGCTGATCCGCACATGGCGCGACTTCAACCGCAAGAGGGTCTGAGAGCATGAGCAGCGTTACCGCACAAAAGCGTTCCCAAACGCTTGTCATCGTCTCGACAACGCTTGTCGTGATCTGGCTGATCCTCGCCGCCTTCCCGTTCCTGTGGACCCTCTGGGGCAGCTTCAAGGTGCAGGCGGATTTCTTCTCCAAGGCCGACTGGACCAACGCGCTCACCGGCACCTTCACCGAACAGGCCACCGGCTCCGCCTTTACCGGGCGCGCCTATTACGGCGCTTGGGTGCAGGAGGAGTTCTGGCTCGCCGCGGTGAATACCGTGATCGTTGTGTTCTGCGTTGTGGTGATCTCGCTCACGCTGGGCACACTGGGCGGCTACGCGCTTGCGCGCTCGGGCTACCGCTATGCGTTCTGGCTGCTGATGGTGGCGCTGGTGTTCCGCGCGATGCCGCATATCACGCTGGTCTCCGGCTATCTGTTGCCGTTCTTCGAATGGAACCTCTGGGGCCATCTGCCGACCTCGATCATCGTGCTTGTGGCGATCAACCAGCCCTTCACGCTCTGGATGCTGCACTCGTTCTTCCTCAACATCCCCAAGGATCTCGACGAAAGCGCGATGGTCGACGGCTGCACCCGTTTCGAGGCGTTCCGCCATGTCATCATCCCGGTGATGTGGCCCGGCGTGATCACCACCGGCCTGTTCAGCTTCCTTCTGGCCTATAACGACTTCGCCGTGACCGCGATGCTGCTCAGCCAGGACAACCAGACCATGGTGCCGAAGGTGGCGAGCTTCCTCGGCTCCACCTTCGAGGAAGGCAACGTGATGTTCGCCGTGGCCTCCGTGGTCTCGGCCACCGCGCCGCTTTTCGTGCTGGTGCTCTTCTTCCAGCGCCAGATCGTCTCCGGCCTCACCGCAGGCGCGGTCAAGGGCTGACACCCGGCGCGGACCGCACCCCAAACCACGGCGGCGGGATGGTCCCGCCGCCTTTTTCATCCCAAAGCCCCCTCACAAGCCCGCCACCGGCACCCCTCACAGGCACCATCATGAACGACCAAGCCGCCACACTCGACCCGGCCCTGCAAGACGCCAAGGCCGTTGCCACGCGCTACTACACCGCTATCGACGCCGCCGATCCGGCAGGCATCGAAGCGGTCATGGACTATCTCACGACGCCCGATTTCACATGGCACGGCTATTGCCCCTTCGAGGAGATCAGCGCCGCGCCGGACGTCGCGCGCGAGTTCTGGGCCCCGCTCAAGACTGCGCTGGTCCATATTCAACGACGGCAGGACATCTTTTTTGCCGGGCGCAACCACATGGACGACAACGCCAGCATCTGGGTCGTGTCCATGGGCCATCTCATGGGTCTGTTCGATGCGCCATGGCTCGGCATCCGCCCGACGCGCAAACTCACCATGCTGCGCTATTGCAGCTTTGTGCGCGTCGTGGGCGACAAGGTGGCCGAAGAGGCGATGTTCTTCGACATCCCCCACCTGATGATGCA
The DNA here is from genome assembly GCF_020667845.1 of Cognatishimia sp. F0-27. Classification (GTDB taxonomy): domain Bacteria; phylum Pseudomonadota; class Alphaproteobacteria; order Rhodobacterales; family Rhodobacteraceae; genus JAFMPQ01. The sequence goes on along the minus strand of NZ_JAFMPQ010000015.1, from coordinate 97,663 downwards.
GGCCGGCCAAAACCCCTTCCCGCCGCAAACCGGCGCATCGCTGGTGCAGCCGGGCCCGATGACCCATGACGGCCTGCTGATGGACGCGCAACCCGCCGCCGAAGGCGAGAAAACCCTCGCCCTGATCAATGCCATGATCTCCGACCTCGGCACATGGAATCTCGGCCTGCCGCTCACGGAAGAGCTTGCGCGCACATGGCATGACGACATGCTCTGGTGGGGCCCCGCGGGGATCGGCGCGACCTACACGATCGAACGCTACGCCGAACAGCATTCCGGCCCGTTCCGCGCCAGCTTCACCGACCGCGCCAAGACAAAGCACATCGCGCGTCTGGCCGAAGGCGCCTATGGCGGGTTTTTCGGCTGGCCCAACTTCACGGCACGGCCCACAGGCGGCTTCATGGGTATGCCCGCGACCGACAAACCCGCGGAACTGCGGGTGATCGACATCTACCGCCGCGACGGCGACAAGCTGGCCGAGAACTGGATCTTCATCGACATCCTGCTGTTCTGGAAGCAACAGGGCGTCGACATCCTTGATCGCGCGGTGAAGATCGGGCTTTGAGCCCGCTCTCCGTCCTCCGGCCGGCGCAAGACAGGGGGGCGTGACGCGCGTGGTGTCATGCCGAACGGCTTGAAACGTGCCCGGAGCCCGGCAACCCACCACGCCGGGCCCGAGGGCTAGTCTCCCGTCCCCGCAACACAGAACCGCTCCAGCGCGCCGCGCATCGCAAGAACCGCCGGATGGTCCGCGGCCAGACCGTGCGACGGAGCAAGCGCCGTCGATTCATCACAGGCGGCCCATGTCTGCCCGTTGACATCCTCGTAGAACAGGATCCGCAGTGGCAGGTTGAGCGCCATGGTCTGTCCGTGCTGCAAGGCCTTGGCGCCGATCTTGGGGCTGCCGAATATCACCACTGTCGTGGGGCGCAGGCTCTCCCCCACAAAGGCAGACCCGCGGGCGAAATCAACAGTGGTGAAAACGCGCGCACCGGCGGCTTCCACGGCTTGCGTCAAGCGGTCCACAGAGGCGGCGACGGTGGCATCGTTTGCCAGGCGGATGCGGTCTGCCATGGCGGTCCTCACGCAACTTGTCGCGATAAAGGCTAGTGTGATCAGGCTTTTCAGGGTTGTCTCCTTGTTGATCGGTGTCCCGAGCCGCGTTCGCCCCATCCAAGGTCTAGCCTTCAGGAAGGCAGGTTTCTGGAGGATTTTTGGAGGAATGCGCCCTGGCCCGAAGCGACGCCCAGGTCTGGACATTCGGGACATTCACGCTTGACGAGGGAGCCGAAGCGCTCTCCACACCGCCCGCATGTTCCCCTGTCCTCGCCCCGACCAGAAAGACGCCCTGATGCATGCTCTGTCCGGCGCGGGTCTGCGCTAGACATGCCCGACCGACCGTGCAAGCCGCAGCCGAAAGCCCATGGATGCGTGGGCGCCAGCCCCCATCGGAATGGCTCCGTGGCGACCGGTGGGCGCCACGCATGGCCCACCCGCCTGCGCCGCATGCGGTTCACCTGCCGACCGAATCCGGCAATTGCGGCCTTGGGACGGTCCCACCGGTCCGGGTCTCCAACGCAACAGGCGAGCCAAGAAGCCGCGCGGCCTTGGCCAGACATATGATTGCGCGGCAAAGTGCTTCGTTGTAGTGCCTTACAGCGCCCGATACGAGTGAACGCAACAAACAACAAAGAGAAGAACGCACCATGGATGACGGGGGGCCTCTCCTTTTTCTGATCGCACTTGCGCCCTTCATCGGTGCGTTGCTGCCGGGACTCATGATCCGCGCGGGGCGCACGGTCTGTGCAATCTCTACAGCCGTTCCCACGGTGATTGCCTTGACGATGCTGATGGTTCTCGCCCCCGCGGTGCTGCGTGGTGAGGTGATTCAGGCCGAAGTCGACTGGCTTCCACAACTCGGGCTGTCTGCCTCCTTCTTTCTTGACGGGCTTGGGCTTCTCTTTGCGTCGATGATCCTCGGGGTGGGTCTTCTGATCACGCTCTACGCCCGGTTCTACCTGTCGGGCGAAGATCCGATGGGCCAGTTCTACACCTATCTCCTGCTGTTTCAGGGTGCGATGCTTGGCATTGTCATCTCAGACAACATATTGCTTTTGCTTGTTTTCTGGGAGCTGACCTCGCTGAGCTCCTTCCTGTTGATCGGCTATTGGAAACACCTGCCCGAAGGACGACAGGGCGCGCGCATGGCGCTCGCCGTCACCGGCGCAGGCGGGCTTGCCATGATCGGCGGGATGCTGATCCTCGGCAACATCGCGGGAAGCTACAACCTCACGGACATCCTTCAGGCCGGGGACGCAATCCGCTCGTCGGAGTGGTATCTGCCGGCGCTGATCCTGATCCTGCTGGGCGCGTTCACCAAATCGGCGCAGTTCCCGTTCCACTTCTGGCTGCCGCATGCGATGGCCGCCCCCACGCCGGTGTCTGCCTACCTGCACTCGGCCACCATGGTGAAGGCAGGCGTGTTCCTCATGGCGCGCATGTGGCCGGTGCTTTCCGGAACGGATGCGTGGTTCTATATCGTCGCCACCACGGGCCTTGTGACCATGGTGCTTGGCGCGCTGATCGCGCTCTTCAAGGATGATCTCAAGGCGCTGCTGGCCTTCTCGACGGTCAGTCACCTGGGCCTTCTGACCATGCTTCTGGGCTTTGGCACACAGGCTGCCGCGGTCGCTGCGGTGTTTCACATCATCAACCACCTGACCTTCAAGGCCGCGCTCTTCATGACGGCGGGAATCGTGGATCACGAAACCCATACCCGCGATATCAAACGCTTGGGCGGGTTGCGCCACCTGATGCCCATCACCTTCCTGATCGGCACGGTTGCCGCCTTGTCGATGGCCGGCATTCCGCTCTTCAACGGCTTCCTGTCCAAGGAAATGATGCTCGAAGAGGCCTCGCATACGGACTGGTTCTCGAGCCCTTATGCCGTCCCCGTGATGGCCACGATCGGGGCGCTGCTCTCTGTCGCCTATTCCTTCCGGTTCGTGAGTCACGTGTTTCTTGGTCCGGTGCGCGACGACTACCCGCACAAACCGCACGATCCCCCGTTCGGCATGTGGGCCGCGCCCGCGCTGCTGGTTGTTCTGGTCATCGTTATCGGCGTTGCGCCCTTCCTTGCGGAGGGCATCGTCACCGCGGCCGCCAGCGCCGTGACCGGAGCCGATCTGCACCCGCATCTCAAGATCTGGCACGGTGTCACACCGGCGCTGTGGATGTCCGTGATCGCCGTGGTTGGCGGCGCTGTGCTGCTCGCGCTGCATGGCCCGCTCGACAAGATCTGGGCCGCCGCACCGCGACCCGAGGCCAAGGCGATCTTCGACCGCCTGATGGCCGCCATCGTTGCCCTGAGCCGTGGCATCACCGAGATCGGCCATAACGGCGCGATCAGCCGCTACCTCGCCATCTTTACCGCAGCCTCCGTCGGTCTTGGCTGGGTCGCCTATGCCTCCAGCGGCCTGTCCGCGCCGACACGTGGTCTGTTGCCGGTCGAACCGGTTATCGCGGTGGGCTGGATCATGCTGGTTGTGGCCACGGTGTCCGTCGTGGTCATGCACCATCACCGGTTCCGGGCGCTGGTCCTCCTCGGGATCATCGGCCTGTCAATCTCTGCCGGTTTTGCCTATCTCTCGGCTCCCGACCTCGCGTTGACGCAGATCTCGGTCGAGACCGTGACGATCATGCTGTTGCTTCTCGCACTGCATTTCATGCCCAAGCTGACCCCCCGGGAAAGCCCCACCGGCCTGAAGTTCCGCGACGCGGTCATTGCGCTGGGGGCCGGTGGCGGCGTCGGTGCTCTGGCCTATGCCTTCATGATGCGCGATATCGAAACGATTTCGGACTACCATGTCGCCAACAGCTACGAGGGCGGCGGCGGGACCAATGTCGTCAACGTGATCCTCGTGGATTTCCGGGGCTATGACACCTTCGGAGAGATCATCGTCCTCGGGATCGCCGGCCTTGTGATCTATGCCCTGATGCACGCCCTTCTGGACGGGCCCGCGGCCCGGCGTCTGAAGAATACCGACTTTTCACAGGACCGCTCGCGCGACCGGCATCCACTGATGATGGTGGTGGTCACGCGCGTGCTGATGCCGATCGCGCTTGTGGTGGGGCTTTACATCTTCCTGCGCGGGCATAATGAACCGGGGGGCGGCTTTGTCGCCGGTCTGGTCGTGGCCATCGCATTGCTGATGCAATACATGGCATCCGGCTTTGCTTGGACGCAGGAGCGCAAGCGGATCGAATACCACACGATGATCGGCCTTGGCGTGGTGATCGCCGGGCTTACCGGCGTCGGCTCCTGGCTGTCCGGCTCGCCCTTCCTGACCAGCGCCTACACCTATGTGCATTTGCCGCCTATCGAGGAATTCGAACTGGCCACGGCGATGCTCTTTGACCTCGGGGTTTTCCTCACGGTTCTCGGCGCGGTGATGCTGATGCTCTACAGCCTCAGCCGTATCGCACGCTTTGCGGGGGCCACCGTGAACGAAGGCCCGATGGACTACGACCCGGGCCTGAAAGACGAACAGGAGGCGGAGCGCTGAGATGGAAATCCTCGTCGCAAGCAGCATTGGCGTTCTGACCGCCGGTGGGGTCTACCTCCTCCTTCGGCTCAGAACCTTCCCTGTCATCCTCGGCCTCGCGCTTTTGTCCTATGCGGTCAACGTCTTCCTGTTCGCCAGCGGCGGGCTGGCCATCGACCAGTCGCCGATCCTGTCGAAATACGGCGATGCCACCTATACCGATCCGCTGCCGCAGGCGCTGGTGCTCACGGCAATCGTGATCTCTTTCGGCATGACCGCCGTTCTGGTGATGATCGGGCTTGGCGCCTATCTCGAAGCGGATAGCGACCGGATCGACATCGCCGCCCAGGACATCGAAGACACCGATGACACCGATCAGACCGAACCGGAGGGGCGCGCGTGATGCACTGGATCATTCTCCCCGTCGTTCTTCCCGCGCTGCTTGCGCCGCTGATCGGCTTTGTCATGCGCCACGACATCACGCTTGCGCGCGTCGCCTCGGTAGCCGGAACGGTGCTTCTGGTGGCTGTCGCCATCGGGCTGGCGGTGATGGCGGCGGACGGCACAACCCATGTCTACAGGCTCGGGAACTGGCCCGCGCCTTTCGGCATCGTACTGGTGCTCGACAGGCTGTCCGCACTCATGGTGCTGCTCACCGCCGTGCTGGCGATGATCGTCCTGATCCATGCCATCGCCACCGGCTGGGACGCCCGGGGGCGGCACTTCCATGCGTTGTTCCAGTTCCAGCTGATGGGGATTTGCGGCGCGTTCCTCACGGGTGACGTGTTCAACCTGTTCGTGTTCTTCGAGGTTCTGTTGATCGCCTCTTACGGGCTGATGATCCATTCCGGTGGCAAGGAACGGGTGCGCGCGGGACTGCAATACGTGGTCATGAACCTTGCGGGCTCCACCCTCTTTCTGTTTGCACTAGGAACGCTCTACGCCTCCACCGGCACGCTCAACATCGCCGATCTGGCGGTGCGTATCCCACAGATCCCCGCCGACGAGGCCGCATTGGTGCGCGTCGCCGCCATGCTGCTGATGATCGTCTTTGCGGTGAAGGCCGCGCTCTTCCCGGTTCAGTTCTGGCTGCCCGCGACCTATGCCAACGCGCCCGCACCCGTTGCCGCCCTTTTTGCGATCATGACCAAGGTGGGCGCCTATGCGATCCTGCGGGTGCACACGGTGGTCTTCGGACCGGGCGTGCCGGGAACGGAGGACCTCGCCGGGGCCTGGTTGTTCCCCGCCGCCATCGTGACCATTGCCATCGGGGCCTTTGGCGTGTTGGGCGCGCGTCGCCTGATGCCGCTCATCGCCTTCTCGGTTGTCGGGTCGATGGGCACGCTTCTGGTGGCCGTTGCGGCTTTCTCCGTTCCGGCGACCACGGCGGCGCTTTACTACCTCGTGCATTCGACCTTTGCCGCCGCCTGCCTGTTCCTGATCGCGGATCTCGTCCTGTCCCGGCGCTCGTCGGACACGCTGCGCCCGCAAACGCCCACGGTGCAGAACGGACTGTTTGCGGCGCTGTTCTTTGCCGCCGCCATCGCCATGGCGGGCATGCCTCCCCTGAGCGGGTTCCTCGGCAAGTTGCTCGTTCTCGATGCGCTCCGGGCGCCGGGGATCATCGGCTGGGCATGGACCGCGATCCTTGCAGGCTCGCTGCTGACCATCGTCGGTTTCGTGCGCGCCGGCAGCACGCTGTTCTGGAAATCCACCGCCCTTGTCACGTCAGAACCCGATGCCGCGGACAAGACACCCGCAGAAGTCGATGCCGCCCAAGCCCCGGCCACGGCCATGCAGGTCGCGCCCGCGATGGTCGGGCTGGCCATGCTTGCCGGCCTGGCGATCTTCGCCGGTCCGGTCGCGGCCTATCTGGAAGACACATCGACACAGCTTTTTGACCGCGCGGGCTATGTCAACGCTGTCCTGAGCCCCGCAGAGGAGCGTTGAGCCTTGTTTACCCGCCTGGTCCCGCATCCGATCCTGAGCCTGACGCTGCTTCTGGTCTGGCTTGGACTCGTCAACACGTTCACGCTGGGCAACCTGCTGCTGGGCGCGTTGTTCGGTCTTGTCATTCCGATGCTGACAGCCCCCTACTGGCCCAACAGGCCGACCATTGCCCGCCCGCTGAAGATCGCGGAATACATGCTGGTCGTGCTGTGGGATATCGTCGTGGCCAATGTGCAAGTGGCGGCGATCATCCTGTTCAAACGCGAACCCGACATTCGCTCGCAATGGATCACGGTGCCGCTTGAACTGACCTCGGCCGAGGCCATCACCGTTCTGGCCGGAACGATCACGATGACACCGGGAACGGTGTCCGCGACCCTGGCGGCGGATGGCAGCGCCATCCTCGTGCATTGTCTGCACACCGACGACCCAGACGATGTGCGCACCGAGATCAAGACCCGCTACGAACGCCGCCTTCTGGAGATCTTCCCATGATCGAATACGCCCTTGCCTTCGCGGCCAGTTGCTATGGCATCGCGCTGCTTCTGGATTTGTGGCGCATTGCCGTCGGTCCGGATGCCGCCGACCGGATCCTCGCGCTCGATACCATGGTGATCAACATCATCGCGCTGCTCGTGCTCTACGGGATCTGGCGTGGCACGGCGATCTATTTCGAACCCGCGATGCTGATTGCCATGGTGGGCTTCGTCTCGACGGTGGCCTATTGCCGCTTCCTGCTGCGCGGCGACATCATCGAATAGGGGCAGGACCATGAATTTTTTTGCAGAACTCCTTATCTCGGCCGCCCTTGTCGTAAGCGGCGTCTTTGGCTTTGTCGGCTCTTTCGGGCTGATCAAGCTCAAACATCCCTTGCAGCGCCTGCATGCGCCGACCAAGGCCACAACACTTGGGGTCGGCGGCGTTCTGATTGCGTCGATGATCTTCTTTTTTGCCAAGACGGGGCATGTCTCGGTCCACGAACTGCTGATCACCTTGTTCCTTTTCCTGACCGCGCCGATCACGGCAAATTTTATCGCCAAGGCCTATATGTCGCGCAACCTGCGCAAGGGCGACTTGCCGGACCCGCCCGGCGAATACGGCTGGTCCGTCTATGACGATCCGCCGGAGTCGCGCTCCGACCGCCCATAGTCACAGCCGTCCGGGACAGGACATAACCGGCTCCGACTGCTGCGCGAGATATCAAGGGCGGCAGCCGGTGATATGGCTTGCACCACGACGGTTACACCATGTCGGTTGCACGGCCACGGTTGCACCACAACGGCCCCAAGCCGCGCCCGGTTTGATCGGGCCGATCCGTCCCCCCCCCCGCCGCAATACGCCGTTCAGTCAACCGGGTCACCCGCCGCCACGGCGTGCCCCGCCTGTTGGGAAACCGGCCCCCTCACACGGCGACGCACATCAAGGCGAAAAACACGCTTTCCGCCGCCTGATAGCCCTTCAGCCGAAGACGGCCTTCCCTGATCCCCGCTGCATCCGCCCCGGGACAGCGCCCCGTGCCCCTCACGCGGCATCCGGTGCACCGCGCTACGCGTCCCGCCCCGGTTCGTCAGGGTTGCTTGAAAAAAGCGCAATCTTGTTGCCCTGCGGATCGCGCAGATACCCCACATAGAATTGAGGCCCGTAAGCGTCCCGAAACCCCGGTGCGCCTTCGGACCTGCCGCCAGCCGCCAGCGCAGCGGCATGCAGCGCGCGCACCGTGCGTTGGTGCGGTGCCTCAAAGGCAACCATCGCCCCGTTGCCCGTCGAAGCCGGACGCCCGTCAAAGGGCGGTTTCACGTAAAAATCCGGAAGAGCCACCTTGTGCCCCGGCACGGCGGGCAAGGCAAAGCTCAACCCCTCCGGTCCTTCTTTGAGCCCGTAGCCCAGCACGGGCAGAAAGGCCGTGTAGAACCGTTTCGCTTGCGCGAGGTCATCGGCACCAACAGTGACATAGGCAATCATGCAAGCGGTCCTTTCAGCGCCAAACGCGCCATGATCCGGACTACCGCACGTCTCTGCGGCCACATCAAGCCTGCGTTTCGAGCCATGACGCGGTCCGCGTCCCGCCAGACCGCGCCCGCGCAAGCCCGCAGCCCCGACCCAAAGCGCCACCGTCCATCCTGTCCGACCGCACAAGCCGATACGCCACCGCCCATCCGGCACGCCGCACAAGACGAGACGCCGCGCTCATCCCGTCCGACCGCACAATCCGATAGGCCACCACCCGTTTTGTGCGCGCCACCCGAAGCGACAGGCTTCGCGCCAAGCCCCTACTGACTGAGGCGCACACCAACCCGCTGCGCAAAGGCGAGCGCTGTTTCAAGGTCATGCGCCACGCAATCGACTAGTCCCGCACAGTCACCGTCCGCGACCTTCGCGGCCGCTGCCCCGCCAAGGATGATGGCCGGCGGATTGGCGCTCTCCTTGACCCGGGCCGCCAGTGTCGCGATGGCGCCAAGCCGGTCTTCCCGCCCCGCCGTCAGCCCCAACAGGGCGACCCGGCCAAGGCGCAGGTCGAGCACGATATCCTCGCCCGCAGCCCCCAGAAGAAGATCGACACGACAGCCTTGCCGGCGAAAGGCCTGCGCCGCACAGATGATCCCGAGGGTATGTTTTTGATCCGGCAAACTGGCAAACAGCGCCTGCGCACCAGACCCCGGCTTGACGACCTGTTGCACGTCGCGCAGCGCCGCGTTCGTCTGCAGGAGGGTGGCGACACCACGGCCCATGGCCACAAAAGAAAAGGCGTCCTGCTCCCATGCCGCCCCGAGGCGCCGCGCGGCGTCCGCAAACAGTGTGTCAACGATGGCGTGATAGGATTGTCCCTCAGCCAGAAGCCCCCTGACCAACGAAAAGGCCGCGTCGACGTCTCCTGACAGGATCAAACCCTCAAACCGCTCCTGCAAGGCGGCTTCCGACGCGGAACGCGGAGCCGACAAACCGGTCGCCGAGCGGCGCGACGCCAGACAGGCAAGCGCGTCCAGCGCGAGTGCATCCATGGTGATTTTCGACATGCGCCCTACTCGGGTATTCTGAACCTGGCCAGCACACGCCGCAGAACCGCCGTCATCCCCAAAAGAGCGGTCATCTCGGAACACTGCGTGAACTCCCCATCTTCAAACCTTGCGGGGAATCACGGTTTGCGGTCATTGAGGTCGATCAAATGCCTCTTTCGGTTGTATTTGACAGGACCGTCGCGACCCCGTCTGCTTGAGGACAGCGCCGCCCTGATCAGGGGGCATGTCGATGCGCCGCAAAAGCGCGCCTCCCGCCCCGACATCGAAGCCGACCCGACGGGCGCCCGGCCCAGGAAGCCGTTGCGGACTTGCAACGCCCCGGTCTACGCTCCGTCTTAAGGCTGACCCGCCCGACCATTGCGCAGGAGACAGAGGATGACAGAGCTCGTGACAGGTGGCGAAGCCATTGTGCGCGCAATCAAAGCCCATGGGGTTGATACGGTCTTTGCCCTGCCGGGCGTGCAGACCTACCCTTTGATGGACGCGCTCAAGCGAGCAGAAGGCTCCCTGCGGGTCATCGGCCCACGGCATGAACAGGCGGCCGCCTACATGGCCATGGGCTACGCGCGGGCAACAGGCCGTCCCGGTGTCTATTCCGTCGTGCCCGGTCCGGGGGTGCTGAATACAGGGGCGGCGCTCTGCACAGCCATGGCGGTAAACGCACCGGTGCTGCTGCTCACCGGTCAGGTGCCTTCCGGCTTTCTAGGCAAGGGGCGCGGGCATCTGCACGAAATTCCGGATCAACGCGCAACGCTGTCCTCGTTCATCAAATGGGCAGAACGCATCGAGGATGCGGCGTCGGCACGGGCTCTGGTCGATCGGGCCTTCGAGACGATGACAAGCGGACGACCCGGCCCGGTATCGCTCGAGATGTGCTGGGACCGCATGGCGCAAAAAGGCCCCGTGACCGACGCCGACATCCCTGCACCAGCCCAACCCGCCGCGCCGGATCCCGCACAGATTGCCGCCGCCGCCACGCTCCTGAAATCGGCCAGACATCCGATGATCATGCTCGGCTCCGGTGCGCAACATGCCGGCCCCGAGGTCCGGGCTCTTGCGGAACGGCTCAACGCGCCGGTCACCGCCTTCCGGGGCGGGCGCGGGGTTCTCCCAGCCGACCATTCGCTGAGCGTCGACTCCGTGACCGCCTACGACTTATGGGGCGACACCGATGTGCTGATCGGGATCGGGTCGCGCTGCGAATTGCAGGCCATGCGCTGGCGCGGCATGATGGATCCGTCCGACAGGATCACCGCCGAGCGTCGGTTGATCCGGATCGAGATCGACCCCGAGGAGATGCTGCGGCTCAAACCCGATGCAGGGGTCCTTGCGGATTCCGCTGCCGGCACCGCCGCGCTGAACGACGCGCTGGCCGCCGAAGGCATCGCCCGAACCGGCGATCCGCAGCGCATCGCAGAGGCCCGCACACACGCCAGGGAACAGATCGCGCAGATCCAGCCGCAGGTCGCCTATCTCGATGTCATCCGCAAGGCGCTGCCCCGCGACGGGATCTTCGTGAAAGACATGTGTCAGGCGGGCTACGCCTCGTATTTTGCGTGGCCCGTCTACGCGCCGCGCACCTACATCACCTCCGGCTATCAGGGCAATCTCGGCTTCGCCTATGCCACGGCACTCGGCGCCAAGGTCGGCTGTCCGGACAAGGCGGTGGTGACGGTCCTCGGAGATGGCGGGTTCATGTTTGCCGCTTCCGAACTGTCCACCGCCGCACAGCATGGCATCGGAGTCGTCGCGATTGTGTTCAACAACCAGGCCTATGGCAATGTCGCCCGGGACCAGATCACCAATTTCGACGGGCGCACCGTCGCCAGCGACCTGCCCGGTATGGATTATATGAAACTCGCCGAGGCCAGCGGCGTTGCGGGCCACCGCGTGGCCACGCCGGAAGCGCTCGGGCCGATCCTCGAAGAGGCCATCGCGGCGGACAAGCCCGCGCTCATCGAGGTGCAGATCGACCTCGACGCGGAAACGACGCCATGGCCGCTGATCCTGCGCCCCGACCTGCCCTACACGCCCTGATATCAGAGGGGCTGCGTGCCGCGCTCGCCGCGTGCCGCGCTTCATCTGTCCCGCCGCTCCGTCTGTGCCGCCCGGGTGGCCCGCTTTTGCCCGGTCGCTCGCCATCACGCGACCGGCACGGGTTCCCGGCCCGCCCCTGCCTCACGCCGGCGGCAGGCTCGCCCGCTCAAGGGCACCCCGGCACATCCGCCAGCCGCATCGCGGCCCGGCCCGCGCTCACTCCGCCGCCAGCGACAGCACCGGTTCCGGCTCCCGCTCCGTCACGACCGCCGCCCTGACACGCGGTCCGCGCCGTCGGACAAGCCGGAACACCGCCGGCGTGAAGTAGAAAGACACCACCGCCGACAACAGAACCCCGCCAGCGATCGCAACCGCGAAGGGCGGCCAGAACCCGCCCCCCTCAAGGATCAGCGGCAGGAACCCGCCAAAGGTCGTCAGCGTCGTCGAAAAGATGTGCCGCCCCGATCCGCTGACCACGCGCGCCATGGCGTCTGGCTCGCCCGCCGCAGCGTCTGGATCGCCCTGCAACCCGGTCAGAATGATGATCGCCGCATTGATCGACACACCGATCGACCCGATCACCCCGATGATCGCATTGATCCCGAACGGGTATTGCATCACCGCAAGCGACAGCATCGACAGCCCCGCCGACAGGACACACACGACGAGCGCCACCGCTGTCAGGCGGAAGGAGTTGAAGGTCAGCGCGATGGTGGCAATGGTCAGTGTCACGATCAGACCGATGGACGCCAGCAGGTTGCCCACCGTGCTCGACCGGGCATCGCTGTCGCCGCCAAGCTCGATCCGGTATCCCGCCGGCACCGCAAAGCCCGCCGTTTCGAATTCCGCGAGCACCGATTGCAGGGCCTCCTCGGGCAGGATATCCGGCAGGATGAACGCCTGCACCACGTTGACCCGCTCGCCATTGCGCCGCGTGATCACGCTTTCCGCCGGTTCCAGAACGGGCTGCGCCAGCGCCGAAAGGGGCACCGCCGGGAACGTCCCGTCCGTCGCGATGCCCGGTGCACCCGGCAACAGGATCGGCAGATCCGAAACCGTTGCCAGATCCGGAAAGGTCGTGCGATCGAACCGCACTCGCACCGGGAGTTGATCGGTGCCTTCCACGAGGCTGCCGCCGGTGATGCCGGTCATCCCCGCCTCAAGCTGTGCCGCGATGTCGGTCACGTCGAGCCCGACAAGCCGCGCCGCCGTCTCGTCGATCTCGAACCGAACCTGCGGCGCGCCGCCGGACACACCCGTGCGCACCTGTGTGACAATCGGCAGACCCGCCATCAAGGCCCGCGCCTGATCGCCCTGTTCGCGCAGGATGTCGAGATCGGGGCCCACAAGCCGCACCTCGATCGGGGCGGCCACCGGCGGCCCCTGCACCAGCCCGCGCACGATGATGCGCGCCTGCGGGTAGGCCGCGTCCAACCGCGCCTGCAAGGCCGGGACAAGGCGCGCGGCATCTTCGGCGGTGTGTGTCTTGACCATGCCAATCGCATAGCCCGGCTCCTGCGCGCGCCCGCCGGTGATGTTGTAATAGAACGCCGGTCCCGATTTGCCGACGGACCAGTAGACGCTCTGCACCCCTTGCGTGCCGCGCACCTCCGCATCGATGGCCTGCGTCACCGCGGCCGTTTCCGCAAGCGCCGTGCCCGGCGGCAATTCAAGCTCGAGATAGAACTGGTCACGATCCACGCCGGGGAAGAACTGCGCCGTCAGCGTCGGAAAGGCGGCGAAGCCCATGACCGGAAGCACCAGCGACAGCGCGATGGATTTGACCGGGTTGCGCACGGACCAGCGGATCGAGGTTGCAAAGGCGCGCGCCAGCGGCGCAACCGTGATCCCGCCCTGGCCTCCGGACCGGATGAACCAGCCGGCGAAGGCCGGCGTCACGGTGAGCGCCACGAACAGCGACCAGATCAGCATGATGACCACCGCAATGGCGATGGAGCCGACAAAATCGCCCGCCGGCCCCGGCAGGAGGATCATCGGCGTGAAGGACAGGGCCGTGGTTACGGTCGAGGCCAAAAGCGGCGCACCGCGTCGCCCACCGCCACGTCGCGCGCCATGCCGCGCGCCAGACGTTGGCGGATCTCGTCCACCATCACGATGGCCGCATCGACCAGAAGACCAAGCGCCACGATCAGCCCGGTTACCGACATCTGGTGGATCGGCAGCCCGATGATATTCATCGTCGCAATCGTGGCCAGAGACACGACCGGCAACACAAGCGCCACAATGGCCGCCGCCCGGAGGCCCAGCGTGACAAAGAGCACCGCAACCACAAGCACAACCCCAAGCGCCATATTGGTGCCAACCTCCGCAAGACGATTCGCGGTATAGGTCGACTGGTCAAAGATCAGCGTCTCCGAAAGCCCCTGCGGCACCATTTGCGCGCCGCGTGCCAGCGCCTCGCGCACAAAACCCATCCAACGGTCGATCTGCACCCCGTCCTGCGCCAGCACCGCCACCAGAACCGCGGGCCGGCCATTCGCAAAGGCCAGTTCCGTCGCCGGATCGCGCGGCCCGCGGGAGATCGTTGCAATATCGGCAAGCGTCACAGTGGCCCCGGCATCGCCTTCGCGCAGGACGACCCGGCCCAAGCGGTCAAGCGCTGCAATTTCGCCCGAGATGGTGATCGTCAGCCCGGTTTCCGCACCGTTGATCGCGCCCGCGCGCACCTTGCCATCAGCGGCCGCGATGCGCCGCGACACGTCTGCCGCCGTCAGGCCAAGCGCTGCGGCGGCAAACGGGTCGATCTCCACGAGCACCTCGTCCTCCGGCGCGCCGAACAGGTCAACCGCGCGCGTTGCAGGGATCGCACGCAAGCGATCCCCGAGCGCCTCGGCATGGGCATGGGTCAGCGTCAGCGGCACATCGGCATGCTCCGCCGTCACGGCGATCACCGCCGAATAGGCCGAGATGCCCTCCGCGTTGAATTCCGGCGCCAGAACTCCGCCGGGGAAGCGGCGCCGCGCATCCTCTACCGCGTCCCGTGCCTCCGACCAGACCTGCTCGATGCGCTCCCCGTCCAGCGTTTCGATCAGTTCGACCGAGACCACGGATACGCCCGTGCGCGATACGGACGTGATCGTGTCCACCTCCGCGATCTCGCGCAGCTCCTCCTCGATCTCCGCGGTCACCAGCGCCTCGACGCGGGCCGGATCCGCGCCGGGAAACTGCGTCGTCACGGTGGCAAAGAGGTTGGTGATGGTCGGGTCTTCCTGCCGCCCGATGGAGAGGAACGCCGACAAGCCGGCGGACACGAGCACAAGCAGGATCAGGGCGACCAGTCGGGGCTGTCTGTAGGGCAGGCTGTGCATGGGCTTACTCTCCATCGCCATCGGTGAGAATCTGGACATGCTGGCCCGGCACCACGCGATGCGCCCCGGAACGGATCATCAACGCCCCGGGCGCAAAGGTTCCCGCGACATAGGCACGGGTTTCCGCCGCATGCAGCACCTCGACCATCGCCACGCGGACGACGCCCTCTTCGACCACAAGCAGCGTCCAGCCCCCGCCCGCGCCCTCCTGAAGCGCGTCGAGGGGCACCCATGTGCCACGCGCCGCGACCCGGGTGTCCAACTGCAGGGTTGCGGTCTGGCCAAAGGTCAGCGGATCGTCGGTCGCGAGAACAAACAGCGCCGTGCGCGTCCGTGTCACCGGGTCGATATCCGGGCGGACCCGCGCGAGCGTCGCGGGATAGGCCTCGCCATTGACCGCGATTGTCGCGTTTTGCAGCCGGGCCGCGTCGATCGACAGCGGCAGACCGATACGCACTTCGGGCGCCTCTGTCTCGATCAGCGTCAGAACCGGCGTCCCGGCCGCAAGGGTCTCGCCCCCGTCCACGCCACGCCGCCCCACGCGGCCCGCAAACGGGGCATAGAGCACCGATTTTTCAAGGGAGATCCCGACAGAGGCAAGCGCCGCATCGGTCTCTTGCATGCGGCTGGCCAGCTCATCGCGCGTCGCGCGGGCCTGGTCTACCGCTTCGACGCTGACATGACCGCCTTCGCGAAGGGCCTCCGCCCGCGCCAGCCGGCTCTCCGCCAGCAGCAGCTGCGCGGCAACGGCCGACCGCGATGCCTCCAGCCGGTCCCGGTCCGCCTCCAGCAATGCCGTATCAAGCCGTGCAAGCACCTGCCCCGCGCGCACCGCCGCACCCTCATCCACAAGAAGCGCGCTCAAGCGCCCGCCAAGCTCAAAGGACAGATCCACGCTGGCCGCCGCTTCGACCTGACCGACAAAGCGGCGCGGCAGATCGTACCCATCCTCAAGCGCCAACCGTGTCACGGCCACCGGTGTCGGCGTCGCGCGATCGGTCGGGCCGGTCGTCTCGGCGCGCTCGGCCAGCTGGTCCGAGCCCAGCACCACCGCCGCCGCAGACCCCGCCACCACGACAAGCGTGAGGCTGACCGTCACCACACGCCGCAGCGCGCGCCGCCATAGCGGAATTTTGTTGTGCTCCGTCATGTCCCGACCTTTCAATGTTAGAGACTCTAACATATGTTAGTGTCTCTTACTTTGACAAGAGGTACGAAACCTGAAAGCAATTGGATCATGAAAAATGACCCGGACACCAAACCGCGCGCCAGCTATCACCATGGCGATCTGCGCGCCCAGTTGATCGAGGCCACGCGCCAGCTGGTCGAGGAAAAAGGCCCCGATCACCTCTCCGTGTCAGAGGCGTCCCGCCGCGCCGGCGTCTCGACCGCCGCGCCGTACAAGCACTTCAAGGACAAGGATGACCTGTTGCGCGCTGTCGCGTTCGAGGGCATGGCGCGCCAGCACGATCAGATGTGCGCCGCCCTTGGCCCCCTGCCGCCGCGCAGCCTTGCGCGGATTTCGGCGCTGGGGCATGTCTATATCGGGTTTGCACGCGCCGAACCGGCGGTGTTCCGTCTGATGTTCGGCCTGTCGGACGATCACGCCGGCGATGCGGACCTGGTGCAAAAGGGGCACGAGACCTTCGAACTGGTGCAACGCGAAGTCGCCGCCTTTCGCGGCAGCGACGTGATCGAAGAGATCGACCTGCGCCGCGCGTTTCAGCTCTGGAGCTTCGTGCACGGGCTGTCCTTCCTGATGATCGACGGCAAGCTGCAACAGATGGATCTGCCGGTCGATATCGACGCCATGCTCGACGATATCGGCCGCCGGGTCATGGCCGACGCCTAGCGGCTGCGCGTCGCCGCACCCGCGTCTTCGACCGCAGCGAGGCCCGCTCCCTCTCACCGGAAAGCGCGGTCAGGAAGAAAATTCCAGCGCCCCTGAAACTTTCCGGACCGCCCTCCCGTGGCTTCTCCATCGCAGGCTCAAACGGCCCGCTCTCAACAAGGAGAATACCATGACCCTCAAGACCATGCTCACTGCCTCCATTGCAGCGCTCTGCCTCACCTCCACCGCCTCCGCCAACAACCCCGATGTGGGCGGCGCCGCGATGCTCGAAGCGCGCAACATCATCGAAAACGCGGTGAATTCACCCATTCACACGACGCTTGTGGCCGCGGTGCAGGCCGCAGACCTCGTGGACACGCTTCAGGGCGATGGTCCGTTCACTGTCTTCGCGCCCGTCGACGATGCTTTTGCCGCCCTGCCCGCGGGCACCGTCGAAACGCTGCTCAAACCGGAAAACAAGAGCATGCTGCAAAAGGTTCTGACCGCCCATGTGGTCGCCGGAGACTGGTCCGCCGCCGACATCATTGCCGCCGCCCGCGCGAGCCATGACGGGTTTTACCATTTCAACGCGGTTTCCGGTGACGCGCTGTCCGCGCAGGTCAAAGGCTCCAAGGTCTATATCTACGACGAGAGCGGCAATGCCAGCCTCGTCACCGTGGCGGACGTGGAGCAGTCCAATGGCGTGATCCACGTGGTCAACGCGGTGCTTGTGCCCAAGTAAACCCATCGCGCGCCGTCTTGTGCGGCGCGCCGTTCCTGCCGGGGGCGCTCATTTCTTGGCCGCCATCTGCGGATCATGGCGCCTCGCGGCGCTGCGTTTCTCCCGGCTCGCCGCTAATTCTTCGGCGGCTGCCGGTCCAAGGCGCGCCTCGCGACGCGCTTTCGCCCCCCCCAACCAAAGACCGCCCCCCGATCCTGCGCGCCGGCGCCATACGCGCCTGGCCAAGCCCCACCTGCCACAGTCAGCCGGGCTCCGCGCAAGGGGCATCCCGCGCGGCAGGTGGGTCCAAGCGGGTTACGCCGCCCACGCGCGTGACGTCACGACCAAGTTCATGCGCAACCCCTCGCCCGACCGCGAGCAAAAGGCCCCCCGCAAAGCGCCGCTCATGCAACACGCCGCCCGCCACCGGGTTTTCCACCGACACGCGTTTATCACCGAACCGCCTTTGCCCCGCCGCCCAGGAGCGCCCCCGTCCACAGGCAATCGGTCCCGCGCATGGTATCTTCCGCGTGGCACCCTCCGCGGCGGGTCCCACGCCACGGTGCGGGTTCTGTCGGCGAGGGCACTCCGATATGCCCGGCCGGTTCCCGTGCGGCCCGTTCGGACAAGCCCGGTGCCGCAACCCGGTGCCCGCGGGCACCAGGCGCAGCCCGCAATGCCTGTTTGCGCCACTGGCTTGCCTTGGCGCATAAAGGCGCCAACCATCCGGCAGGACGCACAACAACCCCACACGCCACCACACCACAGCAGGGAACACGCCAAGACCATGCGAATCGATGCTCATCACCACCTCTGGGACTTATCCGCCGTGCATTACCCTTGGCTCATGGCGCGCGGCGTGCCCCGGTTCTTCGGAGACGCGACCCCGATCCAGCGTAATTACCTTCTGGACGAATTTCGCCGCGATGCCGAGGGGTTCGGCGGCTCCGTGCATATCCAGGTCGGCGCGGAGGACGGCATGGCTGAGGCGCGCTGGGTTCAGTCAGTGGCCGATGCCAACCCCGACTGGCCGATGAGACAGGTGGTCTTCTGCGATCTCACCGCCCCCGACCGCGACGCGCAGCTTGCGGCCTGTCAAGCGCTCCCGACCGTCGCGGGCGTGCGTCAGATCGTGGGGCGTGCGCCCGGCGAGGACGCCGCCACCGGCACCAACGCGCTGCTCGATGATCCGCGCTTTGCCGAAGGGCTGCGCGAGGCCGGCAATCGCGGGCTTTCCTTTGACCTGCAACTGTTGCCGGAATTGATGGAAAAGACCGCGCGCGTGTTGCAACGGGCGCCCGAAACCCCGGTCGCTCTGTGCCACGCAGGCAGCCCGCATGACCGGACCCGCGATGGACTTGCCGCCTGGGCAGAAGCGTTGCGCGCACTCTCCGCCCTGCCGACCGTGACCTGCAAGCTCTCCGGTCTGGGGATGTTCGATCATGGCTGGACCGTCGAGAGCATCCGCCCGATCGTCGACACGGTGCTCGATCAATTTGGTCCGGACCGCGTGATGTTCGGCTCGAACTTCCCGGTGGACAGCCTGAGTTCGGACTATGCCACGCTGCGCAATGCCTATGAAGCGCTGATCCCCGACGCCGCGAAGCAAGCGGTGTTCGGCGACACGGCGGTGCGCTTCTACGGGTTTTGAGGGGGCGTGGCCTGTGCCCATGGCCGTGCTGCTTGGTGGCCGACGAGGCCGGGTTGGCAAGGGCGCGCGGCAGGGTTGGAACCGCAGGCCACAAGGTGACACGGCGTCGGTCGCGCACAAGAGGACATGGCACCGAGACAACCGCGCGCCGGGCCGAGGATGGCCATGGGCTTGGTGAGGCCACATCATGGTTCAGGGGAAGCCCCGCAAGACCCCGACATCCGGGCGCTCCGATCTCCCACAGCGCGGGACAGCCCGAGGTCGCACCCTGACTGCGGGATGGATGGACGGCCATCCTCCGACCCCGGGATCGCTACGGAACCAGACGTCGGCACAGCACCATAGTTTGAGGGCCAGCCCGCAGACCACGGTTCGCGGGGGGCCAGCCGCCCGGACCGCAGCATCGCTGGGGGGCCAGCCCGCAGACCGCAGCATCGCTGGGGGGCCAGCCGCCCGGACCGCAGCATCGCTGGGGGGCCAGCCCGCAGACCGCAGCATCGCTGGGGGGCCAGCCCGCAGACCGCAGCATCGCTGGGGGGCCAGCCCCCCAGACCCCCCGGGATATTTCCGGCCCAAAGAAGCGCAAACCGGTGCTTTAGGGCCGTGATGGAAAAGAAAAAGGGGCCTCGCAAGGCCCCTTTCCAAGTCGTGGAGACGGCAGGTTACTGCCAGGACTTGATGAGCTCGTCATAGGCGACGGTCATCGGCTCTTCGTCCTCGTTCTCGAGTTTCGGGAACGGAGCACCCGGCTGGGCGAACCAGTATTCCGCGTCGCGCTCCTCGTTCATCACCGGACCCAGATCGCCCTGAACACCCGCGCGTTCGAGCCGCTCCATCACGCTTTCCTGCGCTTCGCACAGCGCATCAAGCGCTTCCTGCGCGGTCTTCTGACCGGACATTGCATCGCCGATATTCTGCCACCAGAGCTGCGCGAGACGCGGGTAATCCGGCACGTTGGTGCCCGTGGGCGACCACTGCACGCGCGCAGGCGAACGGTAGAACTCCACCAGGCCCCCAAGACGCGGGGCGCGCTCGGTGAAATGCTCGGAGTTGATCGTGCTTTCGCGGATGAAGGTCAGACCCACATCGGACTTCTTGAGGTCCACGGTCTTGGAGGTCACGAACTGCGCGTAGAGCCATGCGGCCTTGGCGCGGTCCACGGGTGTGCTTTCCATCAGCGTCCAGGAACCGGCATCCTGATAACCGATCTTCTGGCCTTCCTTCCAGTAGACACCGTGCGGCGAAGGCGCCATGCGCCATTTCGGCGTGCCATCCTCGTTCATCACCGGCAGGTCAGGCTTGACCGTATCGGCGGTGAAGGCGGTGTACCAGAACATCTGCTGGGCGATGTTGCCCTGCGCCGGGATCGGGCCGGCCTCGGAGAAGGTCATGCCTGCGGCTGCGGGCGGCGAATACTTCTCCAGCCATTCGATGGCCTTTTCGACCGCGTAGACCGCAGCCGGCGAGTTCGTCGCACCGCCGCGCGCCACGCAGGACCCGACGGGCTGCGAGTTCTCGTTCACCCGGATGCCCCATTCGTCGACCGGCAGACCGTTCGGCTCACCCACGTCGCCCATGCCAGCCATGGACATCCACGCGTCCGTGTAGCGCCAGCCAAGCGAGGGGTCTTTCTTGCCATAGTCCATGTTGCCAAAGACTTCGCCCTCGACACCCATATGGCTCAGGTCGCGCCCGGTGAAGAACTCCGCGATGTCCTCATAGGCCGACCAGTTGACCGGAACACCCAGCTCGTAGCCGAACTGCTCCTGGAAATCGGCCTTGTTCTTCTCGTCGTTGAACCAGTCATAGCGGAACCAGTAGAGGTTCGCGAATTGCTGGGTCGGCATCTGGTAGACCTTGCCATCGGGGCCGGTGGTGAAGCTCAGCCCGATGAAATCGTCCAGATCCAGCGTCGGCAGCGTCACATCCGCGCCTTCGCCCGCCATCCAGTCGGTCAGGTTGCGCACCTGCTGGTAGCGCCAATGGGTGCCGATCAGATCAGAGTCGTTGACATAGGCGTCATAGATGTTCTCGCCGGACTGCATCTGTGTCTGCAGCTTCTCGACAACATCGCCTTCGCCGATCAGGTCATGGGTGACCTGAATGCCGGTGATCGCGGTGAAGGCCGGTGCGAGCACCTGGCTTTCGTATTCATGCGTGGTGATGGTCTCGGAGACGACCTTGATCTCCATGCCCTGGAATGGCTGCGCCGCGTCGACGAAGAACTGCATCTCCGCTTCCTGCTCCTCACGCGTCAGAACCGACAGATCGCCGATCTCTGCGTCCAGGAATGCGCGGGCCGCGTCCATGTCGGCAAAGGCCGGCGCAGAGAGCATCCCGAACGCCAGCGCGATTGCCGTGCTGGATTTCAATGTAGGGTTCATTTAACGTCCTCCCGTTGATTTTGAACCTTGATTTTTATGTCCGCCGGGCCGGTCCTCCGCCGCCCCGCCGGTGAGTATGGCTACACCCAGCGGAATACCGCCGCGGCATAGAGCGCACAGACTCCGAGCGCGTAGGGTTGGTTCTCCCCCACCAGTCCGAGCCATGCGAGATTGATGAAAGCCGACCCAAGCAGCGTGATGAACAGCCGGTCGCCTCTCGTGGTTTCGATGCGGAGGATGCCCACGCGGGGCGTCTCCGGGAATTTGATCGCGAGGATCGTGAACAGGATCAGAAGCGAGGCGATGACCATGAAGAAAATCGCCGTCGGCCAGGTCCATGCCATCCATTCCATTATGCGGTCTCCTTGCTCATTGCAGTGAGTTTGATCGCCGGGCCCCGCGCGGAATCGAGGCCAAAGGCCGCCGCGCCATCGCCGGGCCGCCCCCCGGCGTGGCGATTTGGCTGAACCTGGCGCATCACTCCGGAGGTTTTCGGATTTGGCCGAGATAAAGCGCTGCAACACGGATGTTGGATCGCCCGTCCGCGGCCCATCAATGACGCGGCTGCGCCTTGAGTCCGCGCCTTCGGCAAATGGAAAGTCATCATCACACCCGCCCCAGGGCGAAGCCCTTCGCGATGTAGTTGCGCACGAAGTAGATCACCAAGGCCCCCGGCACGATGGTCAGGATCCCCGCCGCCGCCAAAACACCCCAGTCGATGCCCGAGGCGCCCTGCGTCCGGGTCATGATCGCCGCAATCGGCTTGGCGTCCACCGTCGTCAGCGTCCGCGACAGCAGCAGTTCCACCCATGAGAACATGAAGCAGAAGAACGCCGCCACACCGATTCCGCTCGCAATCAGCGGCATGAAGATCTTCACGAAGAACGCCCCGAAGGAATAGCCGTCGATATAGGCCGTCTCGTCGATCTCTTTCGGCACGCCGCGCATGAAGCCTTCGAGGATCCACACCGCCAGCGGCACGTTGAAGAGACAATGCGCGAGCGCCACGGCGATATGCGTGTCGAACAACCCGACCGAGGAATACAGCTGGAAGAACGGCAGCGCAAAGACCGCAGGCGGCGCCATCCGGTTGGTCAGCAACCAGAAGAACAGGTGCTTGTCGCCCATGAAGTGATAGCGCGAGAACGCGTAGGCCGCAGGCAACGCCACAGCCAATGAGATCACCGTGTTCATCACCACGTAGATCAGCGAGTTCACATAGCCCATATACCACGCCGGATCGGTCAGGATCGTGCGGTAATTGTCGAGCGTGAGATTATCCGGCCAGAGCGTGAAGCTGTTGAGGATCTCCGTGTTCGTCTTCAGGCTCATGTTCAGGAGCCAGTAGATCGGCAGCATCAGGAACAGCAGGTAGAGCGTCATCACGACGACCGATCCCTTGACCTTCACCCGCTTCTTCTGCCCCCCGGCGGTCAGGTTGCCGGGGATCTGCGCGGTTTGTGCAGTTGCGTCGGCCATCTCACCCGTCCCTTTTGTCGAGATTAGTCATCACGGTGTAGAACACCCACGAAATCAACAGGATCACGAGGAAATACATGATCGAGAAGGCCGCGGCGGGGCCAAGGTCGAACTGTCCCAAAGCCATCTTCACAAGGTCGATGGAGAGCAGCGTGGTGACAGAGCCGGGCCCGCCGCCCGTGACGACAAATGGCTCTGTATAGATCATGAAGCTGTCCATGAAGCGCAGCAGGATCGCGATCATCAACACGCCCATCATCTTCGGCAGCTCGATATAGCGGAACACCTTCCAGCGGCTCGCCTGATCGATCTTGGCCGCCTGGTAATAGGCATCCGGAATGGATTGCAGACCGGCATAAGCCAGAAGCGCCACCAGCGATGTCCAGTGCCAGACATCCATGACGATGATCGTGATCCACGCCGCCAACGGATCGGAGGTGTAGTTGTAATCAATCCCCAGCGCGTCCAGCGTGTAGCCCAGCAAGCCGATATCCACCCGGCCAAAGATCTGCCAGATCGTGCCGACCACGTTCCACGGGATCAGCAGCGGCAGGCTCATCACTACGAGGCAGAAGCTCGCCCAGAAGCCCCGCTTCGGCATATTGAGCGCCACAAACACCCCAAGCGGGATCTGGATCAGCAGGATGATGCCCGAGAACAGCAGCTGCCGCCCCAGCGCATCCCACATCCGGTCGTCGCGCAGCATCTGCTCGAACCATTCCAGCCCGGCCCAGAAAAACACGTTGTCGCCAAACGTGTCCTGCACCGAGTAATTCACGACCGTCATCAGCGGGATCACCGCCGAGAACGCCACCAGAATGAGCACCGGCAGCACAAGGAACCACGCCTTTTGATTGACCGTCTTGTCCATCAGGCCGCCTCCCCCCGTGCTGTGTGTTGCGGGGTGACCCGCCAGTCATTGGCATAAACGTTGATCCGTTCGGGATCGAAGGTCACGCGGGTCATATCCGCGCCAACCGCGTCGTCCTCTCCGGCGATGATGTTGATATCATGCCCGAAAAACTCCGCCCGGATGATCTTGTGGCGGCCCACATCCTCGACGCGCCGCACCGTGACGGGCAGGCCCCTGTCCCGGCTGAGCCGCGCATATTCCGGCCGCACGCCAAGCTCCACCTTGCCCTCCAGCGGACCGTAGCCATGGCCCAGCGCAATTTCCACCCCGTCCACATAGGCGCGGTTGCCCTCGACCTTCGCCGGGATCACGTTCATCCCCGGCGAGCCGATGAAATAGCCCACAAACGTATGCTCGGGCCTCTGAAACAACTCATCCGGCGTGCCGATCTGCACCACGCGCCCGTCATACATCACCACAACCTTGTCCGCGAAGGTCAGCGCCTCGGTCTGGTCATGGGTCACATAGATCATCGTGTGCCCGAACTGGTGGTGCAGCGATTTCAACTGCGTGCGCAGCTCCCATTTCATATGCGGGTCGATCACCGTCAAAGGCTCGTCGAACAACAGTGCGTTCACGTCCTGCCGCACCATCCCGCGCCCGAGCGAGATCTTCTGTTTGGCATCCGCCGTCAGCCCGCGCGCCTTGCGGTTCAGCATCTCTTCCATGCCGATCATCGCGGCGATCTCCGCCACACGCGCGGCCACATAGGCCTCGTCCCGCCCGCGATTGCGCAGCGGAAACGCCAGATTGTCGCGCACGGTCATCGTGTCGTAGACCACCGGAAACTGAAACACCTGCGCGATGTTGCGCTCCGCCGTGGGCGCGTGGGTCACGTCCTGCCCGTCAAACAGGATGCGCCCCTGCGAGGGCTGCAACAGCCCCGAAATGATGTTGAGCAGCGTCGACTTCCCGCAACCCGACGACCCGAGCAGCGCATAGGCCGCGCCGTCCTCCCAGTCGTGGTTGAGCTCCTTGAGCGCGTAGTCATCTTCGCTGCCGGGGTTCGGCAAATAGGAATGCGCGAGATTATCCAGTGTTATCTTGGCCATACCGTTCCCTCACGCCGCCATCGCATAGGCCGCCGGGGCGACAAGACTGCCATCTTCGGCAAAGACATAGACATGCCGCGGGTCGAGCCACACGGTCAGGTCCGCGCCGATCTCCATGTCGTGAATGCCATGGATCAGCCCCACCCAGCGTTCCCCATGATGGTCGAGATGCACAAAGGTCTCCGATCCGGTCAGCTCCGTGACCGCCAGCTTCGTGACAAAGCTCAACGCCTCCGGCGCGTGGCTCGCAATCTCAAGGTGGTTGGGCCGGAACCCGGCGGTGTAGCGCCCGTCTGCCAGTTCCGCGAGCTTTCCGGTGGCCTGCGTGCTCTGCCCGTCGCCAAACATGATCTTGCCACCGGTCTTGGAGATCGGCAGGAAATTCATCGGCGGATCGCTGAACACCCGCGCCGTGGTCGCGTTCACCGGCTGGCGGTAGACCAGCGGCGTCTCGCCGAACTGCGTGACCCGCCCCTCCCAGAGCGTCGCGGTGTTGCCGCCCAGCAAAAGCGCCTCTTCCGGCTCAGTCGTCGCATAGACAAAGATCGCGCCGGACGCCTCGAAGATCTTCGGGATCTCCACCCGCAATTCCTCGCGCAGCTTGTAGTCGAGATTGGCCAGCGGCTCGTCGAGCAGCACAAGCCCGGCATTCTTGACCAAGGCCCGCGCCAGCGCGCAGCGTTGCTGCTGACCGCCCGACAATTCCAGCGGCTTGCGGTCGAGCATCGGGGTCAGCTTCATCAGCTCCGCGCTCTCGCGCACCCGCCGGTCGATCTCGTCGCGGCTTGCCCCCAGAAGCTTCATGGGCGAGGCGATGTTGTCGTAAACGGTCATCGACGGGTAGTTGATGAATTGCTGATAGACCATCGCCACCTTGCGGTCCTGAACCCGCATCCCGGTGACGTCCTCGCCGTTCCAGATGATCTTGCCGGTCGCCGGCACATCCAGCCCGGCCATCAGCCGCATCAGGGATGTCTTGCCGGACGATGTCGGGCCAAGAAGGACGTTCATCGTGCCCTTCTCCAGTGTCAGATCTGTTGAGTAGATGTGGGTCTGCCCCTCAACCACCTTGGACACGCCCTGCAAATCCAGCGTCATCCCGTCCCCTCCCTTTCGCGGTTATTCCGCGGCCGCTCCGGCTCTGTCGCGCGCCTGCATCATGAAGGCGTCGATCCGGGCAATTTCTGTATCGTTCAGGCGCAGCCCCAGCTTTGAACGCCGCCAAACCACGTCCTCCGCGGTGCGCGCGTATTCATGGCTCATCAGCCAATGCAACTCGGCCTCCGTGATCGTGGCGCCAAAGGCCTCACCAAGGTCGTCGGCTGTCTTGGCATCTCCGAGGATCTCCCGCGCTTCAGTGCCGTAGGCGCGCACCAACCGTCGGGCCCAGAAATCGCTCAGAAACGAATATTCCGCGCGCAGTGACGAAGCAAGTGATGCCGCGCCGTCAACCGGGAAATCGCCGCCGGGGAGCGCCACGCCGGCGGTCCATTTACCCTTAGCGGGCAGGTGCTCGACGATCTTTTCCAGCGCGGATTCCGCAAGACGGCGATAGGTGGTGATCTTGCCCCCGAACACGTTCAGAAGCGGCGCACCGCCCTCGGCCTCCACCTTGATCGTGTAGTCGCGTGTCGCCGCGGTGGCGCTTGATGCGCCGTCATCATACAGCGGCCGAACCCCCGAATAGCTCCAGACGACATCCTCTTCGCTGATGTCGTTCTTGAAGTATTTGTTCGCAAATTGAATGAGATAGGCTTTTTCTTCCGGTGTGCAGACGGATTTTTCTCCGGGATCGAAATGCTCTGCATCCGTGGTGCCGATCAATGTGAAATCGGTCTCGTAGGGGATGGCAAAGATGATCCGCCCGTCTTCACCCTGGAAGAAATAGCACTTCTCGTGATCAAAGAGCTTCTTTGTGACGATATGGCTGCCACGAACAAGCCGGACACCTTCGCGCGTGTTCAGCCGCACCTTGGTCTGGAGGATATCGCCCACCCATGGCCCGCCCGCGTTCACGAGCATCCGGGCGTGGCGGACCTGCGTTTTTTTCGTTTCGGTATCTTGCGTTTCGATCCGCCAGAGGTCGCCCTCGCGCGCCGCGCTCAGCACCTTGGTGCGCGTCATGATCTTGGCGCCCCGGGCCTCCGCGTCGCGCGCGTTCAGCACGACAAGCCGCGAATCCTCGACCCAGCAGTCGGAGTATTCATAGGCCGTCTCGAACCGGTCCTCCAGCGGGGCGCCTTCCGGCGTGCCCTTGAGCGAGACCGTCTTGGTCCCCGGCAGGATCTTGCGCCCGCCGAGATTGTCATAGAGGAAAAGCCCGAGCCGGATCAGCCATGCCGGTCTGCGGCCTTTCATCCACGGCATCACCATCGAAAGGATGCGCCCCGTCGGCGTGTCGCCCTCAAAGCGCATATCCTTATGATAAGGCAGCACAAAACGCATCGGCCAGGAGATATGCGGCATTGCGCGCAACAAGGTCTCCCGCTCGATCAGCGCTTCGCGAACGAGCCGCACCTCGAAATATTCGAGATAGCGCAACCCACCGTGAAACAGTTTCGTCGACGCCGAGGAAGTCGCCGAGGCAAGGTCGTTCATTTCGGCAAGCTGCACGCTCAAGCCACGGCCCGCCGCATCGCGCGCGATCCCGCAGCCATTGATGCCGCCTCCGATGATAAACAGGTCCGTGATATCGCCGGTTTGTTCGGTCACCGGACAGCCTCCTCTCCCCAGGTTGGCCAGACTATGGCAAAAGAGGTGAGTCGGTTCAAGCGAATATCTTCGTTTATGTTCGTTTCTTCGGTAATTGCGAAAACGAAGGCGATTAAGGCATTCGTATCGGTTCCAAACCGGTTTGGACACGCCGCGATGCGCGCATGTCCCCGCTGCACCCGCCTCCAAGAACAAGGGGCCGGCCTCTCGACCCGCCCCTTGCGCCTGTCCTTGCTCTGTCTTGCGCCGCGCGGATCGCCCGCATCCCGCACAGGCTCGGCGTTCTCAGCCCGCGCGCACCGACAACCCGTCGGCATCGAAGAACCGCAGGCGCTCCTGCGGCGCAACCAGCCCGATCCGGTCACCCTCCCGCACCGGTGTGTCACCATCTGTGCGCACCGTGATTTTGCCCGCCGCGCCCGCATCCACAATCAGATACGTGTCCGCGCCGAGATACTCGAGCACATCCACCGTCGCATCGAGCACCCCCTCACCCTCGGCACCGATCCCGATATGCTCCGGGCGGATGCCCAGCTTCACCGCCGGATGATCCCCGCCATAGGCCCCGCTGCGCCCGCCGGGCACGCTGAATTGCCCGTCGCCCGTCTTGCAATCGAGGATGTTCATCTTGGGCGAGCCGATGAAGGTCGCCACAAACAGGTTCGCGGGATTTTCATAGAGTTCCCGCGGCGTGCCGACCTGCGCAATCGTGCCGAATTCCAGCACCACGATCCGGTCCGCAAGCGTCATCGCCTCCACCTGGTCATGGGTCACGTAAATCATCGTGCGCTGGAGCGTCTTGTGCAGCTTGGCAATCTCGTAGCGCATCTCGACCCGCAGCGCCGCGTCCAGGTTGGACAACGGCTCGTCAAACAGGAACGCCGTCGGGTCGCGCACGATCGACCGCCCGATCGCCACCCGCTGGCGTTGCCCGCCCGACAGCGCCTTGGGCCGCCGGTCCAGATAGGGCTCGAGCTTCAGCACCCGCGCCGCCTCAGCCACCTTGGCCTCGATCTCCGCCTTGGGCGCACCGGCGGTCTTGAGCGAAAACCCCATGTTCTCGCCCACCGACATATGCGGATAGAGCGCGTAGCTCTGAAACACCATCGCCAGCCCGCGCCGCGACGGCGGGGCCGCGGTCTTGTCCGCCCCGTCGATCATCAGCGCCCCGCGCGAGATATCCTCAAGCCCGCCGATCATCCGCAGAAGCGTCGACTTCCCACAGCCGGACGGCCCCACAAAGACGATGAACTCCCCATCGGCAATCTCGAGGTCGACCCCCTTGATGACCTGAACCTCGCCAAACCACTTTTCCACCTTGTCGAGTGTGATCGATCCCATCACGAATCTCCCTGCGACGGCGTCGCCCAAGCCAGCCAGACCGCCGCGGTCCATGTGAAGGTGCCGCCGCCTGCGGCCCCGCCGGTCTGCGGGTCGAAATACTCGGCAAAGCCGTGCTCCGCGATAAGCCCGGCAGTCAGGTCGCGCAGCGTCTCCGCGTGGCCCGCGTGCCCCATATCCTTCAGCCCGATCCCGATCAGGGCGTTCATGATCCCCCAGGTCGGCCCGCGCCAGTAGCGCTTGGGGTTGAAGTCGGGCGATGTGACGGCGAGGCTCGGCACCGGGTAGCGCACGGTCTCGAAGCAATGCTCGAGATGGCCGAGCATGGCGTCGTCCTCGATCCCCGCGTACCAGTTGAGGTAAGAGGCCGAGGTCAGATGCCCGGTATGCTCCATCGTCGCGAGGTTGATCGCGTCGAAAAAGCCCGTCTCGGGGTTTCGGAGGCGCAGCGCGCCCTCCTCCATCTCGCGGATCCAGGCGTCCACCTCGCCGCGTGCCTCGCCCAGCGCTTCGAGCATGTCCGCCAGGTCTCGATGCGCGCGCAGCAGGATGAAGGTCATCGTCGGATCGGCCACTTGGAAGGGCCAGTCGGCGGCCATGGTCGCGTCGTCCCAGCCCATCCGCCGCCCGCGCTGCACAAGCCAGATGTAGCGGTCGTAATCCTCTTTCGTCGGGCGCATCTCGGGGTTCACATGGCTTGTGTCCCGCCGCGTGTATTCGCCCACACCCACCGGGTCGATCATCGCCATGGCGCTGTCCCAGTCCGCGCAATTGTCGCGCCCCGCCTCCCAGGGGTGGGCGATGAAGATCATACCGTCCCGGTTTCGCCAGCGCATGAACCAGCGGTGCCAGGCCACGAGCTTCGGCAGGAGCGCCCGCAACCGCGCCTCGCCCGCCGCGCGATCCTGCTCCCAGATGGCGCGCATAAAGGGCGCGGCCACCGGCGGTTGGCTGATGCCCGAGGATGGGATCGGCCCGTTTGACGCGCCCCAGACATCCGGTCCGGGAAAATAGCCCGGATCTTCGCGATGGAACAGGATATGCGGCACCATCCCGCTGGGCCACTGCCCCGAAAGCAGCGTTTCGACCTCTTCCCAGGCGCGGTCGATATCGAAGGTTGCAAATCCCCAGGCGGCAAACGCGCTGTCCCAGTTCCATTGATAGGGATACAGCCCGTCCGTGGGCACGGTGTATCCGCCTCGGTCGTTCCCGCGCAGGATCGCGCGGGCCTGATCGTCGAGGGCGATCTTGTCTGAGGCACTCATCCCTTGACACTCCCTGCTGTCAAACCTTTGGTCATGAAGCGCTCCAGGCCGAGAAAGATCACCATGATCGGCACGGTGGCAATCACCGCCCCCGCCATCAGATGCTGTCTCGGGATTTCGGAGCTGTTGAGCGACGCGATCCCGCGCGTCAGCGTGAATTTCGACGGATCGTCGAGAAGCATGAACGCCAGCAGGAACTCGTTCCAGGCGATCATGAAGACATAAAGCGACACCGAGGCCAGCGCCGGCAGCGACAGCGGCAAGGTGATCTTCCAGATCACCGCGAGCCGCGACAGCCCGTCCATCAGCCCGGCTTCCTCGATCTCCGCCGGAAGCCCGCGGAAATAGCCCTGCAACATGTAGAGCGCGACCGGGATCGTCGTCACCGGATAGATCAGCAGGATGCCAAAGATCGTGTTGCGCAGCCCTGCCATGGAAAACGCGATATAGATCGGCAGCGCCAGAACGATCATCGGCACCATGTAGATGAGCAGGATCGAGCGCGAAAACGCCGCCCGCCCCTTGAACCGCAGCCGCGCGACCGCGTAGGCCCCGGGGATCGAAAACGCCAGCGTCAACAACACCGTCAGCACCGAGACATAGAACGACGTCCAGAGGTAGCTGCCGAAATTGAAGTCCTGAAACAGTTCCACATACGAACGGAACAGCCCCCAGCCCTGGCTCAGGTCGATTGAAAAATCGAGCGGGTTGGCCATCAACTCCGCCTGGTTCTTCAGGCTGGTCATCACCATCACGTAGAACGGGATCGCGACGATGGCCGTGAAGAAGATATAGCCGAACCCCGTCAGGAAGCGGATCACCGCCTCCTCGAACTCGTGCCGCGTGGCCGATCCTGTCGGCAACCCGTCGAGGATCACCAGCATCGAATAGCCGAAGATCGCCCCCAATACGACATGCGCAAGCCCCGCCGCCACAAGGCCAACGCCTTCGCCGGTGGCCACCGGTGCGACACCGGCCAGACCCGCCACCGCAAGACCGGCGCCCACCAGCGCTGCAACAACGAGACTCGGCACGCGCGGCGTCAGCAGTCCGAACCCGATCACCGCACCCCACATCAGGCTCAACAGGATCACCGGTCGAAACGGCGCGCCGGTCGAGAAGGACATGACCACGGCCACCGTGATCGCAAGCACCACCATCCACAGCGCCCCGAGCAATGGCGCCGTCACATATCCAAATCGCAACCGGCTCATGATGCACCTCCCTGTGGTGTGGCCATCGTTCTGGCCATCGGTCCCGGACGGGTCTTGCCCCGTGCTGTGGCCTTTGCCGCGCGACGACGCGCGCCTTGGTCAATCGTGCCTTGGTCAATCGGGCGCTGTTCGATCAAGAGGATGCTGATCTGCAAACGCGCAAGCGACCGGCGCTCCGTTGAACGCTCAGCCAGACTTAACATCGGACGGGCGCATGGCACCGCGCGGTCACCCCGCCCGGCCGGATCAGCCCCCGCGCCAAAAGCGCTTTGCCGCGACCTTGCCGGCCAGATGCGCAACCCTGCGCGCCTTGGCCGCTCGCGGCCCGTGCATAGGGCATGCGCATGGTTTGTGCATGGAATGTGCATGGATTGTGCATGCCCGTTTCGGACCGTTTTGCCCGCCCCGATCACAGCCCTTCCTCCTGGCTCACATATTTGAAGAAGAAGATCGAAAACAGGATCAGACAGCCAAAGATCACCACCGCCACCGCCGCGCCTGCGCCGATATTGGAGACCGCAAAAGCCTGTTCATAGACGTTCACCGTCAGCGTCCGGGTGCCTGCGTTCCCGCCCGTCAGAAGGAAGATGTCGTCGAACTTGTTGAAGGTCCAGATGAAGCGCAACAGGAACAGAACTGAAAGGATTCCAAGGAGTTGCGGAAGGCTGAGATACCAGAACTGCTGAAAGGGCGAGGCCCCGTCCATGTCGGCGGCCTCATACATGTCGCTGTCGATGCTCTGCATCCGTGCAAGGATGAACAGGAAGGACAGCGGGAAATACCGCCAGATCTCGAACACTGTCACCATGATCAGCGCCAGCGGGCGCTCGCCAAAGAAGTTGATGGCGTCGGTCGTCACCCCCATCTGCACCAACAGCGCATTGGCCGAGCCGGAAAACGGATCGAATAGAATGATCCAGGCGAACGCCACCGCGATCACCGGCGCCACGTAGGGAAAGAGGTAAAGTCCACGCAAAATTCCCTGTCCCTTGAAGGACTTATTGAGAAGCATCGCGGCAAAAAGGCCAAACACCAAAGCGCCGATCGTGCCGAACACGGTGTAGAACATCGTCACCCAAAGCACGTCCCAGAACTCGTCCCCGTCAAAGACGCGCGCGAAATTCTCGGTGGTGAATTCCATATTGGTCAGGATGTTGTTGCCCGATCCCGTAAGCTCCGGCTCGGTGCTTTCGGCAGCCTCTTCGGCGGCATCGGCGTCGCCGGTCAGCGCAACAAAGATCTCCACCTCGTCACGCGCGCCGCCTTCAAGATCGCCAATATCACAAAGGAAGGCCGCGCCATCAATCGTACAGCGCGGATCAGCCGAGACGACCCGCAGCGTGTCGGGGATCGTGTCCCGGATGGTAACGCCGGATATGACTTCTGATTGCGAGGAGTTGCGCAGCCGGTATTCCAGCCGCAGCGTATCGTCCGAACCGCGCAGCGCCTCGCGGACCACAGGTGCGGGCGGGCGCAGATCGGCCAGCCCTATGGGCTTGAAACTGATCCAGAAAATCGCCAGCAGCGGCAGGATAACAACCGCCGAAACAATCGTGATCGTCGGCAACAGCAACGACCACGCGAGACGGGCTTCGCGTTTTTCGAGGGCGCCGGTGCCCACAGGCGGTGTCGCTTGGCTCATGGTCTCAGCCCTCCTTGTTCGGGTCCGCTGTCGCGGATCTTCCAGACAAACGGATTCAGGTGCTCAACCCATCGAGACGCCACTCGATCCGGTTGAAATTGCGGCATTTTCGGCAACAGGTCTCCCGGTCCCGACCACACGGGGCCGGGACCGGGACGGCGGCGGATTACTCCAGCGCGCCGAGTTCTTCGTTCATCTTGGCAACCGCGCCAGCGGCATCGATGTCCCCATCGATATATTCGCGCACGATGCGGTTGATTGCCTGGCTGTTGATGATCTTGGAGGCCAGCGCAAGCTGCCCATCCGCGACACCCCAACGCTGTGCCACATCCAGACCGCCAACGATTTCGTCAATCATGGCCGCGTCATAGAGCTCGGAGAGCGGCGCGCGCCTGTCGACCCCCACATCCAGCTTGGACCAAGCGTCGACAAATGCCGTGGGGTTTTCGGCCGTGCCACGACGCACAGGGAACTTGCCCTCGGGCGCGATGGACAGCGTCTGCATATAGCCGGCATCCATGGAATACTGGATGAACTGCTGCGCCTCGTCGATATCGGCATCCGCCGTGATCCCGAAGTAGCGCACATCGCCCCACGCAGCACCATCGGGGTTCGACGGGCCGGAGAAGTTGGTTACGATACCCGTCGCCGCCGCGAGATCGCGCGAGGTCGGATCGTCGTTGATCGTCGGCGGTGCACTGTCGCGCAGACCGGCCAGCTCATCGAGGATGAACGGCGACCAGATGATCATCGCCGCATCGCCCGCAAAGTAGAGGGTGCGCGACTGATCCCAGTAGAGCTCGCCCGGAGGGGAAGCTTCCGCGATCGCCTTGTAGAAATCGAGCACCTCGATCGTGCGCGCCTCGTCAAAGCCGGTGAACCCCTCAGGGCCAACGGGCGTGGCGCCATTGGCAAGAAACACATGCTCCAGAACCTGGCTCATGAAGTTTTCGTCCACCTTCGTTGCGGCGACAAAACCAAACATTTCCGGCGGGTTGTGCAGCGCTTCGATGGCGGCGAGAACATTGGCATAGCTTGTGGGGGCTTCAAGACCCGCCTCGTCGAAAAGGTCCTTGCGATAGACGATCATCTGCGTCCAGCCATCGACCGGCACGGAGGCGACCCCGTCCTCTGTCGCTGCCATCTCGAGGGCACCGGCGGCAAAGGTATCGCGGCCCAGCGCATCGACCACCTCGGTCGCGGCCTCGGCGTCAAGAATGCCTGCCTCAACCCAGGGCAGCGCATATTGCAGCGTGTGATAGATCACATCCGGAAGGTCACCAGCGGCAAAGGCAGCAGTGGCCCGTGTGCCGAGGTCGCTTTCGGTCACGGGGATTACTTCGACGGCAATACCCGTCTCCGCTTCGAACGCGGCCGCCATTTCTTCTTGTTTGGCAAGGCGCTCGGGCTGTTCCTCCGTGGTCCAGAAGCGAATATCGGCACTTGCGGCCATCGCGCTCAGCGCAACGCCCACAGAGGCTGTCGTCAGAAGCCTGGCCGTTCGGGTCAAAGTGGATGTCATGTCTTTCCTCCCATGGATGACAGTGTTGGTTATCTGCGTTCTTGGTCAGCTTTGGATCCGCGCGGCCAAAGCCTCGGGCGCATGCCGAGGCGGACCGTCGGACCCGCCGATCTTGAGAAAGGCTTGAGCGGTTTCACGCAGCGCCTCCGGCGCAGCCCCCTCGATACGTCTGATGAGCAGGCCCGCGAGCCGTTGCCCGGCCGCACGGCTGTCCACGTTGAAGGTTGTCAGCGGCGGGCGGGCCCATGCCCCCTCGGGGATTCCGTCATACGAGATCACCGAAACGTCCTGCCCCACCTCCAGACCAAGTGTCTCGGCGGCGTCGTAAGCGCCAAGCGCGGCCGCATCGGTGGCAAAGACGATACCCGTGGGCGGCAACGGCATCGTCAACAGTCTGGACGTGGCCGCGGCACCGGATTGGCGCGTCATCGCACCTTCCAGCATCAGGGACTCATCCACGGCCAGAGCCGCTTCGGCCATACCCTGACGAAACCCGTCTTCGCGCAGCGCGCTGAAATTGTAGACCGCGCCACCATTGACAAAGGCGATGCGCCGATGCCCATGCCCCGCCATACGCAAGACGGCCTGCCGGATCGCATCCTCGCCAAGGATATCGAACCATGCGCATCCTTCCGGATCCGCGACGCGGCCATACAAAACGAACGGCACGTCGAGCTGACGCAACAAGTCCGCGCGTGGATCATGCCTGAGCGTCCGGGGCAGGATGAATCCGTCCGCCTTGCGCTCGTGCACAAGCCTTTCGAGGGTGCCCAGCATCTCCGGCCCACTGGATGCGGTTGCAAAGGTCAGGGTCCAGGACTGCTCGGAAGCCGTGCTGGAAATGCCGGCAAGGAAATCCGACAGGAAAGGCCGCTGACCGCCGGGGATGTCGGACTGAAGCACAAGGCCCAGCGCCCGGGTTCGGCCCGTCCGGATCGCCTGGGCCTGCGTCAGGGGGCGATAGCCCATGCGCTCCGCCTGCCGCTGCACCCGCAAACGCGTGGCATCGGCGATATCCGGATAGCCGTTAAGCGCGCGGCTCACCGTGCCTTTGGTCAGGCCCAGCTTATCCGCCAGCTGCGCAATCGTGACGCGCTGCGGCGGCAACCGCGATGTCGTGATGCTCCCATTCGTCTGGTCCAAGCCAAACACCTCCCGAATCAGAGCATCGGCTCCGAAACCGGTTTCGGCAAGGGTTGATATCGTTTTGTGCCCGAGCGCACGCGCGCTTCACGCGCTTGGTTGGGGCGTTTCAGACAGAGACGGCGGCGAGCAGGGTCTCGCGGTTCACATCCGTTTTGCGCGCCTCATAGGTCTTGGATCCGCGCTCCAGAACGGTGAAATGATCCCCAAGTTCAAGAGCAAAATCAAAGTATTGCTCAACCAGGATGATGGCCATGTCGCCCCGCGTCCGCAGGCGTTTGATGACTTCCCCGATCTGCTGGATGATGTTCGGCTGAATCCCTTCGGTCGGCTCGTCGAGAAGCAGAACCTTGGGACGTGTGATCAGGGCCCGCGCGATGGCGAGCTGCTGTTGCTGACCACCCGAGAGGTCGCCGCCGCGCCGCGCTAGGAACTCTTTCAGGATCGGGAAGAGCTCGAAAATCTCTTCCGGAACACCACGCTCGGCGCGCGGCAAACAGGCAAATCCGGTCTCGAGATTCTCCTGCACGGTCAGGAACGGGAAGATTTCGCGGCCTTGCGGGACATAGGCCACGCCCTTTTGCGCTAGCGCGTGGGCCGAGGCGCGGTCGATAGCCTCACCCGCCAGCACATACCGCCCGCCGGAGCGCGGGTGGGTGCCCGAGAGCGCCTTGAGCAGGCTGGTCTTGCCGACCCCGTTGGTGCCCATGACACAGGTTACCTCACCCTGACGCGCGGTCAGGTCGATCCCGTTGAGGATCTGGCTCCCGCCGTAATGCAGCGTGAGCGCTTCGGTTTTCAGGATCTCAGCGGCCAAGATATACCTCGATGACTTTTTCGTCCTGCGTGACGTGATCGATGCTGCCTTCTGCAAGAACCGACCCTTCGTGCAGCACGGTGACCTTGCAGCCGAGCCTGCGGACAAAGGCCATGTCGTGCTCGACCACAACGACGGCGCGGGTCTTGGCGGCCTCGACCAGCAGGTCGGTGGTGTGTTCGCGCTCCGCGGGGGTCATCCCCGCCGCTGGCTCGTCCACCAGCAGCAGGCGCGGCTCCTGCGCAAGAAGCATGCCGATTTCGAGCCACTGTTTCTGCCCGTGGCTCAGCTCACCGGATTTGCGGCCAAGATGCGCCGTGAGGCCGACTTCCTCGGCCAATTCGCCAACGCGGGTATGGTCTGCGCGGTTCGGAGACGAGAACAGAACGGCCAGAGGGTTGCGGTTGTTGCGGAGCGCGAGCATCAGGTTTTCGGCAACGGTCTGGTCTTCGAAGACGGTCGGGCGCTGAAACTTGCGGCCCACCCCCTCGCGCGCGATGCGCGCCTCGCTCAGACCTGTCAGCGACAGCGACTTTTCCCCGTAGAGCACGCGGCCCTCATCCGGTCTCGTCTTGCCGGTGATGATGTCCATGAAGGTTGTCTTCCCCGCCCCGTTGGGGCCGATCACGGCGCGCAGCTCGCGCTCACCGATCTGAAAGGCAAGATTGTTGATCGCCTTGAAGCCGTCAAAGCTCACCGAAACACCGGACACTTCGAGAAGCGTGCTCATCGCTCGGCCTCCTGTTCCCGCAGCGCGCCCTGATCGGGCCCGAGATCGGCGCCATGCCTGTCGGGACTGCGCTTGTCCGCAATCCAGTCGAACAGACCCCCGATCCCTTTCGGCGCGAAAAGCGTGACGCCAACGAAGCTGAACCCCAACAGGACCGTCCACCAATCAACCCATTTGATGGTGTAGAACCCCAGCGGGATATCGGGCGCCTGACCGCCGGTGAACCACGTGGAGAGCAACGATACGAACGCCGCGCCGATGACTGCGCCGTAAAGACGGCCACGCCCGCCGATGGCGACCCAGACCGCGAGGTAGATCGACGCAATCGGGGCAATCTCCGCCGGGTTGATGATCCCGGCCTGCGGATAGTAGAGCGCGCCTGCGATGCCTGCGATTACAGCCGTGACCGTAAAGATCACAAGCTTGTAGGCCTCCACGGGATAGCCGAGGAAGCGCACCCGCGTTTCATCGTCCCGGATCGCCCGTATGACGGAGCCGAACTTGCCGGAAACGATCCAGGTGCAAAGCAGGAAGCCCGCGCCGAGCGCGACAGCCGAGGCCCAGAAGAACCACATGGAAACGGTGGATTGCGGCACGTCGCCGAGGCCGGGCAGGTTTTGCAGACCGGACAATCCGTTGTTGCCTCGCAGCCCGCTGTCGTTTTGGAACAGATAAAGCGCCAGCGCGAGGGTCATGGCCTGCGTCAGGATCGAGAGATAGACGCCGGTCACGCGGCTGCGGAACGCAAGCCAGCCGAACACCAGCGCCAGAAGACCCGGCACAAGCACAACGGCCGCCAATTGCAGTGGCAGCGAATGCGCCAGAGCCCAGATCGGCGGGAATTCAGAGGCACCGACCACGCCAAAGATCTGGGTGGCGATACCGTCGCGTATTTCATCCGGTGTCGGAGGCAATGGCGCCTGTGCGAGGCTTTCGGCCACGATGATTTCCGTGCGGGCATACATCAGCCACATGCCGATCGCGTAGCCCCCCAGCCCGAAAAACGCCATATGTCCAAGCGAGAGGATCCCGCAATATCCCCAAACCAGGTCCATCGCCAGAGCAACGAGGCAAAGGCACAGCGTCTTGCCGAGGGTCTTGACGAAGCTGGTCGAGATCACGCCGGTCCCGGTTCCTTCCGCGAGCAGAGTGACAGCCAGCGTGAAGAGCGCGAGGCAGGCGAGAAAGACAAGAAC
Source organism: Cognatishimia sp. F0-27 (assembly GCF_020667845.1). Lineage (GTDB taxonomy): Bacteria > Pseudomonadota > Alphaproteobacteria > Rhodobacterales > Rhodobacteraceae > JAFMPQ01. The sequence continues at coordinate 59,173 of NZ_JAFMPQ010000015.1, read as the reverse complement.
GGCCGGATGCCGTTGAATGAAGGCTCGGCGGGGCATGGTGAGCGCAGCATCGGTCATGGGCGGCACCCTCGCGTTTTCTTGTGGGCGCCTGCGGCGCCGGATGGGGGCGCAGCCCCCAAACCCCCGGAGTATTTTCCGACAGAAGAAACAGAGCCGGTGCACCACGGGGAGGCCTGGGCGCGTAGCGTGTCGGACCGGGCGAGGCGGTGGTCTGGACGAAGAACGGTCATGCGTCTGCGGCCCTTCCCTTGAGGGCGATGATACCGCGCGGGCGAACCTGGATGAACAGGATGATGAAGAGGATCATGTAGGTCTGCGCTGCCAATGTGTTGGACGGGTTGAGCCATTCGATTCCCTTTTGCAGGGTGCCGACCAGCGTGGCCCCAAGCAACGTGCCCCAGATGTTCCCGACCCCGCCAACGACAACGGTCATGAAGCTTTGCACGATGTAATCAGCGCCCATTTCGGACGTGACCTTGGCGTAGAGACCAATGGCGACGCCCGCGATCCCGGCAATGCCGGAGCCGAGGCCGAAGGTCAGCATGTTGATCTTGTCGGGGTTGATGCCCATGGAAGCGGCCATCCGCGGGTTCTGTGTCACCGCCCTGACTTCGAGGCCGAGCCGGGTGCGGTTCATCACAAACAGAAAGAGAAGGAGAAAGAGGATCGCGAGCACAAAAATCGCGATGCGGATATAGCTGATCGAGACGATGTCATTGAAGACGAGGCTGCCATCGAGCCAGCCCGGCGATGTCAGCGGACGGGCTTGCGTGCCGAAAATGTTCTTGGCGATCTGTTGGAGGGCGATGGACACCCCAAAGGTTGCCAGAAGCGTTTCCAGCGGCCGGTGATAAAGCCAACGGATCACAAGCCGCTCCATGGCCACGCCGGCGGCGAAGGTGACCGCGAAGGCAATCGGAATCGCGAGGATGATCGACAGCGTGTAGTCGGGAACGACCTGTTGCACGACGAAACCGGTATAAGCCCCCATCATGATGAATTCGCCATGGGCCATGTTGATCACCCCCATCACGCCGAAGGTGATGGCCAGACCGATCGCGGCCAGGAAATAGATCGACGCGAGCGAAATCGCGTCCAGGGCCAGATCGGCCGCCTGGTTGAGCGCGACCTTGGCCTCGATTGCGTCCAACGCCTCCTGTGCGGCAAGCGCGACGGCAACGGGCGCGCCGGTGTAAATCTCGAAAAAGACAAACCGCTCCAGTGCCGTCTCGATTTCAAGCCCGGTGGCTGCGGGCTCGGCCAGCCCTTGTTCGACCAGCGCGGCATATGCGAGATCGCGGGCGGCTTCCGTGTCGAGGCTCGCAACGGCAATTCCGGCGACGGCAGATCCATCGCTGTTGTCGATGAGCGCCTGTCGCTTGGCATCCGGGGCAAGCGGCGGCGGGGCCAGTGCTTCACTGACGAGAAGATCATAGGCCTGATCCTTCGGCAGTGCCTCCGACCCCGGTGCGAGCACGCGCGCCGCGTCTTCGGGTGCGGCCTCCGCGACGCGCAGGCTGGTGTTGACCAGAGGATTGAGCGCCGCGCGCACATCGACCCCGAGGTCTCCCGCGAAGCTCTGGATGGCTTCGATTCGCGCATCTTCGGAGGCCCCGAATCGAATGGTCAGCAAGCGCTCCAGCCGCGCCTTGCGCACCAAGAGCGCTGGATCGGTTTCTTCTCCGGCAGCGCGCAGAGCCATGAGATGCGCGGGTTCCGGGTCCCTTTCGATTGCGTCCAGAGCCGTCGCCCGCACGGTTGCATCGGGATCGCCGAGCTGAAACTGCACCAGTGCCGCGGCAATCATACCGCGAATGCCGCTATTGGGTTTGAGTTGCTTGTAATCGTCATCGGGCACAACGCCGATCTCCGATCCATCCGCCGGATCGAAGATACGGATCGTATCGCGGTCGATTTCTTCGGCAAACACGAAGAGCCCGGTCTCCTCATTGACCCACATCGCCTTGTCCTGCCAGCGCTCCAGAACCGTCTGGGCCTCGGCGAAACCGCTGTTGGCAAGCGCGTCGATGGCTGGACCAATGGTGCGGCGCGAGGATTTTGCGATGACCTCACCCTGCTCCTGAAGCAACATCTGGATCGGGGCTCCGGGATCCTGCGCCATTGCGGGATGCGCGACCAAAAGCCCGAAACACACGGAGAGACGGCTTAGCCAAAGCCACATCGGGATTGTCCTTTTGAGGAAGACTGTCGGTCGAAGGGCCGGCGCACCGGCCCCTCGGAAAGCGCGGACGCTGCCACATGAGGCGACGTCGCGTTTGCGGCATCAGTAGTTGGATTTGATCTGCACGCAGGTCTCTGTCTCGGTGTTGTACATCCCGCAACCAAGATCCTTCCAGTCGGACTTCAGCACCGCGGATTCCGGGAGGAAGTCGGTCCATGCATCGCCGGGCACCTCTTCGGTTTGGGAAATGATGTCGAACTGCCCGTCTTCCTGGATTTCACCGATCAGAACCGGCTTCGCGAGGTGATGGTTGGGCAACATCACGGCGGTACCGCCGGTCAGGTTGGGGAATTCCTGGCCATGCATCGCCGTGCGCACGGCATCGACATCGGTGGTGCCCGCATCGGTCACCGCGTTCACCCACATGTTGAAGCCGATGTAATGCGCTTCCATCGGATCATTGGTCACGCGCTCTTCGCCCATGCGGGACTTCCACGCCGCAATCCATTCGGCATTGGCATCGGTGTCGGCGGACTGGAAATAGTTCCACGCGGCCAGGTGGCCCACAAGGTTTGTCGTATCGAGACCGGACAGCTCTTCCTCACCAACGGAGAAGGCGACGACCGGGATATCATCGGCGCTGACACCGGCGGCCGCGAGTTCCTTGTAGAAACCGACATTGGCATCCCCATTGATGGTCGAGATCACACCGACCTTCTTGCCATCTGCGCCGAGGGCAACCACATCCGCCACGATCTTGGACCAGTCGGAGTGACCGAACGGCGTATAGTTGACGAAGATATCCTCAGAGGCGATCCCCTTGTCCTGGAGATAGCTTTCGAGAATGTTGTTTGTCGTGCGCGGGTAGACGTAGTCCGTGCCGAGCAGCGCAAATTTCTCGACGCCGAGCTCTTCGAGGAAGTAATCCGTCGCGGGGATGGCTTGTTGGTTCGGCGCCGCGCCGGTGTAAAAGACGTTCTTGGAGCTTTCCTCGCCCTCATACTGCACCGGGTAGAAGAGCAGGCCGTTGAGTTCCTCGATCACGGGCAGAACGGATTTCCGGCTCACCGATGTCCAGTTGCCAAAGATGACATCGACATCATGCACCGTGAGCAGTTCGCGGGCCTTTTCCGCAAAAAGCGGCCAGTCGGATGCCGGATCGACCACGACGGCTTCGACGTCGCAGCCCAGAAGGCCGCCCGCGTCGTTCTGCTGTTCGATCAGCATCTCCATCGTGTCTTTGAGGGTTGTTTCAGAAATGGCCATGGTGCCGGACAAAGAGTGCAGAACGCCAACTTTGATCGGGCAGGACACGTCCTGTGCAAAGGCCGGAGCAGCAACACTGGTCATCAGGGCCGCGGCAGCGGACAGGGCAAAACGGTGGGTCAAGGCAGATCTCCCAAGGATCGTGGGGCGTCGGCGCTATTGTCATTGCGGCTGCAAGACACCATATCCACGCGACGCAATTTTGGTTGCGAGTGCGGTGGCGTTTGGAGTTCCAGGCCGACGCCGCCGCGCGATTACGACAAGCGCCGGAGCGCTCGCATCTGCACCATGATGTTGTTGCTGCCCCAACCGGAGTCCATCGGCATGGATTGCGTCCACGGCGGGCGAATAAGGCGGAATTTTAGGCGCAACGAACCCAGTCGCACAATTTTGAGGCGAAAAGGGCAGCAGGACCCCGTGCCGCGCAGGCCCTGACGCGGGTTATCCCGGCACAATTGCTCAAATTGCCCCAGACTTGCGCAATGCATGAACCTCTTGCGACGACAAACCCAGCTCTCGCAACACGTGATCCGTGTCCGCGCCAAGCGCGGGTGGTGGCGTCGCGACGTGAAGCGGTGCACCATCGAGCTTGATCCCCGTGCTGGCAACGGTCACCGGACCCGGAACGCCGGGCACGGAATCAAAGGTCTCAAGAAAGCCGCGCTCCGCAACCTGTGGCGCCTTGAGGACTTGCGGCACTGTCAGGACCGCCCCGGCAGGAATGCCCAATGCGTTCAGCTCCGCCTCCCAATCATCGGCGGCGCGGGTGGTCAGAACCGTTTCAAGCGCCTTCTTGAGGGCCACCCTGTTTGCCTTGCGGTTTTCGCGCGTGGCGTAATCGGGATCATCCCGCAGATGCGGCAGCCCGAGATGATCGGTCAGGGCGACCCATTGCTCCTCCTTGTTGGCCGCGATGTTCAGATCTCCTGCGGCGGTACGAAACAGGCCCGAGGGGGCCGAGGTGGGATTTTCGTTGCCCATGCGCGCAGGAGCCACCCCGGCAATGAGATGGTTGGAGACCGCCCAGCCCATTGTGGCGAGCACTGATTCCAGCATGGACACATCAATATATCCCCCGCGCGGTCGCGCGTTGAGCGCCGCCGCGACCGCAAAAGCCGCCGTCATCCCGCCCACCGTATCGGCCACCGGATAACCAATCCTTTGCGGACCGCCCTCCGGCTGCCCGGTGGTTTCCATGGCGCCCGACATGCCCTGGACGATCTGGTCATAGGCGGGCCGGTCTTTCCACGGCCCATCTTGCCCGAAGCCGGTGATCGCGCAGTAGACAAGCTCTGGCCGATCCTCCTTCAACGTCTCGTATCCAACGCCGAGCCGGTCCATCACGCCGGGTCTGAAGTTCTCGACCAGAACATCGGCACTCTTCGCAAGCCGGCGGAAGAGAGCCTTGCCGTCCGGATGCTTGAGATTGACCGTGACCGAGTGTTTGCCCGCGTTCTGCGCCAGAAAGGATACGCCCATTGCGTGTTCGCTGAGCGCCGGATCGGCGCCGAGCCTGCGCGCGAGGTCTCCACGCTCAGGCGTTTCGATCTTGATGACCTCAGCTCCCATATGGGCCAGCTGATGGCAACAGAACGGCCCTGCCAGCACATTGGTCACATCCAGAACCCGTATTCCCGAAAGTGGTTTGGTCATCACGGCATCCTTTCGGCTCTGGAATCTCGTCCGAAAAACGCTAACCGGTCTTCGCCGTATCGGAAAGCACTGCGGCCGCCGATTGCTGCTTTCGGAACAGCGCCGTGAGATCGATGCGAGCGGTCTTTCTGCACGGGGGCGCCAACATGGCTGCCACGTCGGGTTGCACGATGCCCGCCGCAGCAGTTCGACAAAGGATACGGTCCCCAACTCCATTCCTGCGCCGCCAGGGATGCGGGCGCCGACACTGGCGTGTGGCGTGAAAGGATTGTTGTTGTCCGCCAGCGCACGACGAACCTCGCACGACCAGACATCCGCAGATGCTCTGGCGGTCTGCAAAGCCGGGATCACCCTGGCTCTCTTTTACGATATGCGCAGATCCACGCGCCATTCAGTCCGTTCTTGCGGGGAGCGCGCTTCCTTCGCTTGACGTTGTGCACGCGCGATACACCGCGCCTCGTTAAGAGCGCGCCTTGCGGCACACCGGTTTCAATGCGCCGCCGCAGACCGATCGTCCAGAAGAGCCCTGATCCTATGGAGATCATCGAAATCCAGCGGCTTGGCGATATAGTCCTTCACAATCCCAAAAGCATTCGCGCGCGCGCGGTCCCCCGGATCCAGCGATGTTGTCAACATCACCACGATACAGCCCACGGAATCGAGGTTGCAGTTGCGCGCAGCGCTTTCGAGGAATTCGAACCCGTTCATACGCGGCATATTGATATCGAGAAGAATGACATCGATATGCGGATGGCTGGGGTCTTGCAAGAATTCCAGTGCGGCTTCGGCGGCGCGGAACTGGATCACGTCGCCAACCATGCCCGAACGGACCAAGATCCGCTTTATCAACATCTGCTCCACATCGTCATCATCGATTGTCAGAACGGTATCGATCTTTTGCGGCATGGCGCGGCCAAGGGCGGGTTTCAATGCGTTTTGCATGGGCTAGGCTCCTGAGGAAGGATCACCGTGAAGATACTGCCTTTTGCGGGGATCGACTCAACGACAATGCGCCCCATGTGATTGCGCGCCACCCGTTCGCACACAGCAAGACCCAGTCCATTGCCAGTATGGCGATCACGGGTATGGAGGCGCGCGAACATGGCGAAAATGCGCGTATAATGGCGCGGTTCGATCCCGCACCCATTGTCGGCAATCCGAATTTTGACCTGACCTTCGGAGCTGTGGCCGGAAACCTCAACATGTGGGGCGGTATCTTCGTCCACATATCGCAACGCGTTGTCGATCAGGTTCCGAAACAGAGTTGCGATCTGTTGAGCGTCACCCTCGATCGAAGGCAACGGCCCGATTTTGATGCGCCCTCCGGATTGTGCGATCAGAGGATCGAGATCGTCCAGCACATCCCGAAGGCAGAGGTTCAGGTCGAGCCAACGGGTCGTCGGTGCCTCCCCGACCAGATGCGCATACTCCAGGACGCCCTCGATCAGATCTCCCATGCGATCGATGGCGCAGCTGGTGTGATTGAGCAGGTCCGTCTGGTCGGCGGACAGGCATCCGACCTCGTCGGCGAGAACTTCACCGATCAGCATTTTGGCCATGTTCACCGGCGCTTTGAGATCATGTGAAACCCCATAGGCAAAGGCTCGAAGCTCGCCATGCCCGCGGGCGCAGTCACGTCGGCTTGCAAGAAGCTTCTCTTCAAGCCTCTTTTGCTCCGAAATATCAGAGTAGGCACCGATCACGCGCCGTGATTGGCCGCTGTCCTCGCGTGTTATGCTGCCGCGAAACCGCAACCAAACCGTTGCTCCGTTTACGTGTCGAAACCGGCAAATCTGATCAACGGGTCGGTTAGGATTGGCGCGCAATTGCACGAGGCTGTCCCGCATTGCCGGCAAATCACGGTGAAACATCAAAGCCCGAAAAGCGTCATACACGGCAAGCGGACCGGGCGTCTGCGCGCCCAGCAGACCCCAGAACTCATCATTGATCCAGAGGTTCCGGTCGTCTTCGATGTCCATGGTCCAGACGCCATCCACAGCGCCGGACCGCAGCATCGCCGACATCCAGAGATTGGATTCAAATCGCGTTGCGCAAGCGTCGCGCCGGTCAATCACAGGTCTGTCGGGATCAGGCCCAGGCGATGTCCCAAGCATGGGCAGCGGCTTCTGCTCATCGACCAAACAGGACAGCGCAACGGCCTCGCCCTTCAATTCCGGTTCTTGCCAGCGTCGTCAGATCGATGCGCCTCGTCCAGCGCGCCGTCCACCAAGCTGACAAGCTCATCAAGGAACACGACGATATCCTTCGCCCCACGTTCAAGCATGGTCAGTTCCGGGCGCAGGACCGGATCAATCGCATCTTGGCGCTGCAGCGAGCGAAGCGTACGGAGCATGGAGGATATGATCGCCCGCATCTCAGGCCCGCAGGTGCGCGAAAAGCGCGTGATCGTGCGCTCCACACTGTTCCGGAACGTGCGGGCGTCCATAAGCGCAGCCAACAAGACACGCCGCTCGATCGCGGTGGTTACCGACTTCCGGAGCTGATCCTCGCTCAGTTCTTCCTTGACGAGATAATCAGCACAGCCCCTGCGCATCGCTTCGACAACCACGTCGTGCCGCGCGATGCACGTCACCATGATCGGGATTGCCTGCTCCTGATCGGGATGGGCAAGAACAAGCCGGAGTGCGTCAAGTCCCGTATCCAGCCCCAGATTGTAATCCAGAAAGACAAGATCGAATTCGGTCTTGTCCATCGCCGCGCGCATCTCCGCAAGCGTGGCAGCCTCGACCACTTCAACCTTCATGCCGGATCGCAAACACAGCCTCTTGAGGCGGGCGCGGTCGAACCTGCTGTCGTCAACGATAAGCGCGGTCAGAAGCGGCTCATCGAATTGATCGACAATTGTGGAGGCCATATCGAACCCCGCCAAAACCGGTGCTTGCGCGTTGCTCCAAGTGTTCATGCTCAAATCCCCTTTGCTCGCCAATCCGGGGCGGCACCGATCGCGCTACGACACGACATGGCCATAAAGCGGCCCAAAGCCTTGAGAAAAGGTTATCCTTTTCTGATCAACTTGCTGAATTTCCATCCAACTTTAACAACCGGACCACAGCAGCGACGCTTTGCGGCGCGTCGGAAGACCGTTAAGCTGCCTTTGAAACAAAAAAGCTCCAGTTATGACCTCCGTCCGCCTTCGCCTGCTTGTTCTGGCGCTCCTGCCCTTGATCGTCTTGATGCCGCTGCTGCTGGTGGCAGGCATGGCGCGTTGGACCGCGGATTATGACCGTGTCCTGATCGCCAATGTGGAAAGCGATCTCAGGATCGCGGAACAATACCTTGCGCGCCTGCTTGCGGAGACCGGCACAGATCTCGAAAATCTCGCCGGATCGGCTGCCTTGGCCGCGGCGGCGGCCGATGGCGTGGATTCTCGAGATCGGTTCCTGGAATCCCGCCGCCGGGCCCTCGGCATGGATTTCTTGTATTTCCTGCCGGATCAGGCGGAGAGCCCGTGGCCGGTGATCGCCAAGGCCCGAGCGGGTCAGGCAAGCGCCGCCATTGATGTGCTGTCCCCCGAAGCGCTGGACGCCCGCGCGCCGGGGCTCTCGGACCGCGCGCGGATCGATTTGATCCCGACGCAAGCGGCGATCCCGACGGACCGCGCCGCCGAAGACCGCGGCATGATCGTTCATGGGGCCAGCCCGGTCTCCGTGCCCGGCATGCAGGGCGTGCTAGTTGCGGGCATCCTGCTTAACCGCAATCTCGATTTCATCGATACCATCAACGCGTTGGTCTATCTCAACGCGGTCACGGGCGGTGATCGCCAGGGCACCGCGACCCTGTTCCTCGACGATGTGCGCGTGTCGACCAATGTGCGCCTGTTCGAGGACGTCAGAGCGCTTGGCACGCGGGTCTCTGCTGCCGTGCGCGGCGCGGTGCTGGACGAGGGGCATACGTGGCTCGATCGCGCCTTCGTGGTTAACCGCTGGTATATATCCGGCTATCTGCCGATTCTCGACAGCTTCGGAGATCGTGTCGGCATGCTCTATGTCGGCTTTCTCGAAGCGCCCTTCGCCGCAGCAAAGCGGTCGGCCTATTTCTGGATGCTGGGCGCCTTCGGCTTTGTCCTCGTCCTGTCGATTCCACTCTTTCTGAAGTTGGCCAAGGGGATTTTCGCGCCGCTGGAGCGGATGACACAGACGATGAGCCGGTTCGAGAACGGCGACCTTTCCGCCCGGATTGGCGAAACGGGATCCCGCGATGAGATCGGGACAGTGGCGAGCCATCTCGACGCGCTGCTGCGCGAAGTGCAGGACCGTGACCGGATCCTCAACGAACGTGTAGAGGCCCGCACAGCGGAACTGCGAGACGCCAATGCGAAAATCGAAGCCACCTTCCGCCAGCTTGTGATGAGCGAAAAGCTCGCCTCTATCGGCGAAATCACCGCCGGGGTTGCGCATGAAATCAACAATCCGGTTGCCGTCATACAGGGCAATGTGGATGTGATCCGTGACGTGCTTGGGCCTGCATCCAGGCCGGTCGAGACCGAACTCGACTTGATCGACCGCCAGATCTCCCGGATCGGGGCGATTGTCGGCAAGCTTCTGCAATTCGCCCGACCGGGCGAGTATTCAGCCGATACGGAAACCGTGGCGCTTCGGGACGTGGTTACGGATTGTCTGATCCTCGTCGACCACGTTCTGTCGCGCAAGGCCATTACCGTGGACACCACCTTCGCTTCCGCGCCGCATGTGCGCATTGATCCCGGCGAGATCCAGCAGGTCATGATCAACCTGTTCATCAACGCAGCGCAGGCCATGGACGAGGGCGGGGTGCTTTCGATTGCCGTGGAACCCGCCCAGCAGAACGAAGTTGACGGGACGCGCCTGATCGTGTGCGACACGGGGCCCGGTATCTCGCCGGAACGGATCGACGCCGTGTTTGACCCCTTCTACACGACGAAGATCGGGGAAGGCACGGGCCTGGGCTTGTCCATCAGTCAAACGCTGGTGCAACGCGCCGGCGGCCTGATCAGTGTGGAGAACGGCTCCGCCGGTGGCGCTGTGTTCACTGTCTGGTTGCCCGCGGCGGAAGCGCTGGACGCGGCGGCGCAATAGCCCGCCCCCTTCCCGCCTGTCGCGGCATGGCCAGACCCGCACACCGCCGCCAAAGCCCCGACTTCAGAGATCCCAGGTGGCCACCTTCCGGTCGATCGTCTTGCGCGACACGCCAAGGCGTCGCGCCGCCTCCGCGCGGTTGCCACCGCAGCGGTCCAGGATGTGCAGGATGTGGCGCTGTGTGATCAGCTCGAGATCCTCAATGGCCCGTGCGCCAGTCACGGCACCACTGCCCGCAAACTCTTCCGGAAAGCCCCCGAGGATCAGCGAGCGTTCGATCACGTTGCGCAGTTCGCGCACATTGCCCGGCCAATCATGGCGCCGCAGTTTCAACAGGGTTTCCTCGTCCAGCGCGAGCGGCTCGACCCCCATACTCGTGGCAAGCTGCTCCATGAAATGCGCAGCGAGAGAGACGATGTCCTCGGCCCGGTCGCGAAGATGCGGCATCTCGACATTCACCACGTTGATCCGGTGATAGAGATCGGCCCTGAAACGGCCCTCTTCGACCGCTTTTCCCAGATCCGCGTTGGTGGCGAACATCAAGCGCAGGTTCAGCGGAATATCCCGCTCTCCCCCCACGGCGCGGATGCGCTGATCCTCAAGCGCGCGCAAAAGCGCGGCTTGAAGCGCGTCGGGCATCTGCGCCACCTCGTCAAGAAACAGCGTGCCGCTGTCTGCCAAAAGAAACAGACCGGGACTGCGGTTGCCCTCCGTCCCGATTACGCCGAACAGCTCTTGCGCGATCCGATCCGGCGCAATGGCGGCGCAGTTCACGGCCACAAAGGGTCTCAGGGCGCGGTCCGAAAGCTGATGCAAGGTGCGTGCGGCGACCTCCTTGCCGGTGCCGCTTGCGCCGGTAAACAGAACCGGCGTCGACATCGGCGCAAGCCGTTGCAACAGACCCCGCACGTCTTCCAGCTTCGGCGATGTCCCGAGCAATTGCCCTTTCAGCCCGTCGGCCGAAAGCTCCCGCCTGAGCAGCGTGTTGTCCCGTCGAAGGATCTTTCGGTCAAGCGTGCGCGCAAGCGCCCCGAGAATCTGGTTCCCCCGAAAGGGCTTGAGCACAAAGTCACTGACCCCCGCGCGCAGCGCGGCGATCGCGGTCTCGAGGTCGGCATAGGCCGTGATCAGGATCACGTCGGCAAAGAAGCCGCGCCTTTGCTGCTCCGTCACCCATTCGAGCCCGGTCTTGCCCGGCATGATATTGTCGAGAATGACAATGTCGAAATGCGCCTCGTCGAGAAGCCGCGTGGCTTCCGCCGGAGAGGCGGCCGCTTCGATCCGCTTGACGCGCGCCCCGACGATCTTGGTCAGGAAGTTGCGCATTCCGGGTTCGTCGTCGATTACGAGCACGGAAGCGGCCGCAAGCGCCTCGCCGTAGTCTTCCCCGGCCCGATCCTTCATGTTTCAGTCGAGCCGGACATTGGGACTGGAAAGCGTATCAGCCGCCGAAAACCCCATTTCGCCCAATACGAAATAGGCTCCGACGCCGATCACCACCATGGCCGCAAAGCCCGCAATCATTGCCTTCATTGCCTCAATTCTCCCCTGCTTCGGCCGCTCCCGTGGCCTCTTTCATAAACGCAATCAGATCCGCACGATCCTGCGGTTTCGTGATCACCTGCATCGGCATCTTGGATCCCGGAATGTAGTGGTCCGGCCCCTGATCGAACAAAGCGTCGATCGTGTCATCGTCCCAGACAATCGGAGATCCGCTGAGCGTGTCGCTGTAGGCATAGCCATCAACGCTGCCAGCCGCACGCCCGAAAACGCCGAACAGCGACGGTCCCGCCTTGCGTGAGGGTGCGTCTGTCAGGGCATGGCAGATCGAGCATTTGCGCATGAACTGACGTTCGCCGTTTGACATTGTGGCCGGGTCACGCAGGAAAGCGCGTTCGGTCTGGCCCATACTCTCGCCAAACTGATCGAGCGTGGCGACCGGCCAGGCATAGACGACATCATCCAGCCCCCCCGCGTGGATGATCGCGCCATCTGTCGAGAACGCCAGCGCCCAGACCGGTCCCTGACGTGTGGCCCGCGTGTCACTCACAATCCGCCAGGCGTTGGTATCGAGCATCATGATATAGCCCTGACCGTCCCCAACCGCGATCTGGCCCGTCTCGGCATGCCAGTCCATCGCCAGGATCGGGCGTCGGTCGAGCGTGAAATCCGCGATCGCGTCACCGGTTTGCGCATCCACCACGCGGGTGCCACCATCGACAGCGCCATAGGCAACCCATCCTGTCCCGACCACAAGTTCGTTGATGCCGAACCCGTGCTGCACCATGGGAAACGGCGCCGAACCGCCCACGAGATCGTAGCGGATCAAGGCACCATCCGTGGTGCCAGCGTAAAGATATGCGCCATCTGCGCTGAACCCGAGCGTGTTGACCCCGGAGCCGGGCCGGTCGATCAACAGGCCTTGTCCGCTCGCCGCAACCGGCCAGAGTTGGATCGACCCATCCCAGCTGCCGCTCACGACATGCTGGCCGTCCGGCGACACGGCGAGGGCGCTGACCTTACCCTCGTGATGCCCGAGCACCCGTGTGTCCGGAGTCCAGAGACGCACGGCAAAATCGTCACCGCCTGAGACCAGCACATCGCCGGGTCCAAACGCCACCGCAGAAACGGCGGCGTCATGGCCTTCGAGCCAATGGGGCTCCTGTCCGGACCAGAGCCCGACGGAATTGTCAAAACTCGCGGAGGCGACATTCCCCTCCGGCGACACGGCGAGCGCCATGATCGGCCCGCCATGCCCTTTCAGCGTCGTGAACTCCTGCGCCGCGAGCGGACCCGCGACACAGGCCAATATGGCCCAGACAACGGCAAGAACGCGGCGCATGACGGGTTACTCAGCCGGGGCTGCGCTGCTGCCGGAAGCGGTTCCCGACTCCGCCCGCTTGGCCTTGATCTCTTCGAGCCAGATCGAATGGTGCTGCGCCGCCCAAGCTTCGTCAACCTCGCCCGAGCCCATGGCGTCATAGGCACCCTCCATACCGACGGAGCCGATATAGATATGCGCGATGATGATCGCCATCAGAACGAAGCTGACAATTGCATGCCAGAGCTGTGCAAACTGCATCTCTTCCTGCGGCGCGAGATCCACCGGGAAGGCCCCCATGCCGAGCCAGCCGGGAACACCGATACCGTTAAGCACGGCAAAGGTCTTGGCAAAGAGCGGCAACTCATACGGGAAGAGGAGCGACAGGCCCGAAACGGAGATCGACCCACCCAGAAGGATGACGGACCAGAAGATGATCTTCTGGCCGCCGTTGAACTTCTTGGCAGGCGGGTGGCTGGAGCCCACGATGCCACCGGCCTGCGCAAACCACGTGATGTCCGTGCGGTTGGGAATATTGTGCCAAACCCACATGAAGAACACCATGACCAGCGCCAGCATGAACGCCCAAGAGACGTTGTTATGCACGAATTTCGACACCGTGAGGATAAGCGCATTGGCCTCCAGCCCGAAGACCGGCGCAATGAACAACCGTCCCATCAGAACCAGCAAGCCGGTCAGGCCCAGAAGAATGAAAGAGCCCGCAAGCATCCAGTGCGCGAAGCGCTCAATAAACTGGAAGCGGGTGACCGTGCGGCCTGTCTTTTCGTAGTCGAGCTGAACCCGCCCGCGCAGCAGGTAGAAGATCACCAGCAAGCCGATCGTCCCGAGCAACAGCCCACCGCCATAGGTGACAAGCGGGCCTTCCCGGAATTGCAGCCACGTCATGCCGCCGTCCTGCATCAGGACACGGGCCACCGGGCCACCTGCCGACACCTCAACGCCGTCATAACCGTAGCGCAGCGCACGCCAGACCTCGCTGTCGCTCTCACCGCCCAGCGTGCCGAGCTGTTGCGCCATGCCCGCGGCCGTTCCATCGTCAAGTTGCGACCGGCGGAAGGAGTCGTCGATCGGCAGTCCCTGCTGCCGGCGCAGAATGTCTTCGAGCGTCTGCGCACCGCCGGTGGTGGCTTCACGCACCTCTGCAAGTGCCGCAGGATCCGGCGTGGTCGACGGCGGTGTGGGTCGCAACACCAATGCCAGTGCACCCAGCACAAGCACAAGCCCCATGAACCATCCGAAACCGGTTTTTGTCTTTGTCATCTGTTTTCCCTCAAACCCCAGTCGGAGCCTCGCAGACCCCTTGTTGCTCTCGACGCCGCAAGGCGGAAAGCGTCTTATGGCGGCGGTTCGCAGCGCGGCACGCTATCGCGTCCGACAAGCCCGGTCCGATGCCATACGCATTCAACAAAAAGACGGGCCGAGGACATCCCCGGCCCGTCCGAATTGAGCGATATCAGCCGCCCTTTTGGTCGTAGGCGGTGCCCCAGCCCCAAGCGCCGGAGCCGAAGCCACGGGCCACGACGCGCTCGCGATAGATGTTGGCGACAATGTCGCCGTCACCCGCGAGGAGCGCCTTGGTCGAGCACATCTCGGCGCAGATCGGCAGCTTGCCTTCCGCGATCCGGTTGCGACCGTACTTGGCGAACTCCGCCGTGGAATGCGTTTCTTCCGGGCCACCGGCGCAGAAGGTGCACTTGTCCATCTTGCCGCGCGACCCGAAGTTGCCCGCCTGCGGGTACTGCGGCGCGCCGAAGGGGCACGCATAGAAGCAGTAACCACAGCCGATGCAGAGGTCCTTGGAGTGCAGGACCACGCCTTCCTCGTTCTGGTAGAAGCAATCCACCGGGCAGACGGCCATACAAGGCGCGTCTGAACAGTGCATGCAGGCTACCGAGATCGAGCGCTCGCCGGGCTTGCCGTCCTGGATCGTGACCACCCGACGGCGGTTGATCCCCCACGGCACCTCGTGCTCGTTCTTACAGGCCGTGACGCAAGCGTTGCACTCAATACAGCGCTCGGCGTCACAAAGAAATTTGGCTCTAGCCATAAGTCGTTACTCCTTACGCTGGCATGATTTTGCAGAGAGTCGCTTTGGTCTCCTGCATTTGCGTTACGCTGTCATAGCCATAGGTCTGAGCGGTGTTCGTGCTCTCGCCCAAGACATAGGGATCGGCGCCATCGGGATATTTGGACCGCTGGTCTTCACCCTGGAAGTGACCGCCAAAGTGGAACGGCATGAAGGCAACGCCCTCGCCAACCCGCTCGGTGACCATCGCCATGACCTTGACCTTGCCGCCTTCGGGCCCTTCGACCCAGACCTGCGCGCCGTCCCGCACACCAAGATTGTTGGCGTCACGCGGGTTGATTTCGACGAACATGTCCTGCTGAAGCTCGGCAAGCCACGGGTTTGACCGGGTCTCGTCACCACCGCCCTCGTATTCCACAAGGCGGCCCGAGGTGAGGATGATCGGATAGTCCTTGCTGAAATCCTGCTTCTGGATCGAGGCATACATCGTCGGCAGACGATAGAACTTCCGGTCCTCGTAGGTCGGGTAATCGGCCACGAGATCACGACGGTTGGTGTAGAGCGGCTCGCGGTGCACCGGCACTGGATCCGGGAAGGTCCACACGACGGCACGGGCCTTTGCGTTCCCGAAGGGCGCACAGCCATGCTGGATCGCAACCCGCTGGATGCCGCCGGAGAGGTCGGTCTTCCAGTTGGTCTTGGGTCCTGCCACCGCGTCGATTGCGGCGCGCTCCTCGTCGGTCAGATCGCCATCCCAACCGAGATCCATCAGCATCTGCATGGTGAATTCAGGATAGCCATCCTGAATTTCAGATCCGGCAGAATAGACGCCATCCGCCAGCAGGTTGTCCCCATCCCGCTCGACGCCGAAGCGCGCCCGGAATGTCAGACCGCCTTCAGCCACCGGCTTGGACATGTCGTAGAGGTTCGGCGTGCCCGGGTGGTTCATTTCCGCGGTGCCCCAGCACGGCCATGGCAGACCGTAGTAGTCACCATCTGCGGGACCACCAATCGCCTGCAACGTGGTGCGGTCGAAGGTGTGCTGGTTCGCCATGTGCAGCTTGAGACGCTCTGGCGACTGGCCGGTATAGCCCACCGTCCACATGCCCGAATTGATCTCGCGCAGCGTGTCCTCGATGTTCGGCGTGATGCCGTCATCCTCAAGGGCGATGTTGCGGAACATCCGATCGTGGAAGCCGAACTTCTTGGAGAACAGGCCGATGATTTCATGATCGGTCTTGGACTCAAAGAGCGGGTCCATGATCTTCTCGCGCCACTGGATCGAGCGGTTCGACGCCGTAACGGAGCCGTAGGTCTCGAACTGGGTGGCGGCGGGCAGAAGGTAGACACCATCGGTGCGGTCATGCAGCACGGCGGAGACGGTGGGGAACGGGTCGATCACGACCAGCATGTCCAGCTTCTCCATCGCCGTCTTCATTTCCTTCATCCGGGTCTGCGAGTTGGGCGCGTGGCCCCACAGCACCATCGCACGGACAGCGTTTGGCTGATCGGTGTTCTCAGGATCTTCGAGAACGCCGTCGATCCAGCGCGACACCGGAATACCGGTGAGGTTCTGAAGCGACTTCTCCTTGCCGTCGGCACCGGTGACAGTCTGGAACTGGCCGGCGAGCCATTCGGCGTCCTCGCCCCAGACACGCGCCCAGTGTGCCCATGCACCCTTGGACAGGCCATAATAGCCCGGGAGCGTGTGCGAGAGAACGCCAAGGTCGGTTGCACCCTGCACGTTGTCGTGGCCGCGGAAGATGTTGGTGCCGCCACCGGACGTGCCCATGTTGCCCAGCGCGAGCTGAAGCACGCAGTAAGCGCGGGTGTTGTTGTTGCCGTTGGTGTGCTGTGTGCCACCCATGCACCAGATCACGGTGCCGGGGCGGTTGTTGGCCATGGTCCGGGCCACGCGGCGCAGCTGCGAGCCCGGAGCACCGGTAACACGCTCGACCTCTTCAGGCGTCCACTTGGCCACTTCTTCCTTGATCTGGTCCATTCCCCAGACGCGGGTGCGGATGAACTCCTTGTCCTCCCAACCGTTCTCGAAAATGTGCCACAGGATACCCCAGACGAGTGCAACGTCGGTGCCAGGACGGAACCGCACATACTCGTCGGCATGGGCCGCCGTGCGCGTGAAACGCGGATCACAGACGATGACGGGCGCGTTGTTCTGTTCCTTGGCCTTCAGCAGGTGCAACAGCGAGACGGGGTGCGCCTCGGCAGGGTTGCCGCCGATGATGAAGATCGCCTTGGAATTGTGGATGTCGTTATAGGAGTTGGTCATGGCGCCGTAGCCCCATGTGTTCGCAACACCCGCAACGGTGGTGGAGTGACAGATCCGCGCCTGGTGGTCCACGTTGTTCGTGCCCCAGTAGGCGGCGAACTTGCGGAACAGGTAGGCCTGTTCGTTGTTATGCTTGGCAGAGCCGAGCCAGTAGACAGAATCCGGTCCGCTTTCCTCGCGGATGTTCATCATGCCGTCGCCGATCTCGTTGATCGCCTGCTCCCAGCTGATGCGCTTCCACTCACCACCCTCTTTCTTCATCGGGTACTTGAGACGGCGCTCACCATGGGCGTGCTCACGAACAGCCGCACCTTTTGCGCAATGGGCGCCGAGGTTGAACGGGCTGTCCCAGCCGGGTTCCTGGCCGATCCAGACGCCGTCGCTGACTTCTGCCACAACGGTACAGCCGACCGAGCAGTGCGTGCAGACGGATTTCTTCAGATCGACCGCACCGATCGCCGCGGCGCTCTGGGCGCTGGCCTGCTGGACGGTGCCGCCGGTTGCGGCGATGGCGGCAAGGCCACCGATGGCCAGACCCGATCCGCGCAGGAATGCGCGGCGGTCGACCGAGGTATTGGCCGCCTGACCCAGGATACTTGTCCGCTGGGGGCGTCGCGCAACCCCGTTGGTCTTTTTCCTCAACATGTTTTCTTCTCCCTCCTCGACACCAATGTCACGGCGCCGGGCTACGAAACGGCAGAACGGTCGGGCGTCACGCAACCAGTTGTTCTACCACGATGCTGCGTCCGAAGCGGGCCGGGCGTAGCGTGCGTCCCTCGAAAATCCGTGGTTCCCCCGGTGACCGTTTTCGGCCTCCCGGTTCCCCGGGACTTAGAAGCGGGCGCTGGCGAGATAGGCGCGTGTATGCGCCGTGTCCTGCATCTTTTCCGATGTCAGGTCGGGCTCTGCGGCTTCCGCAGCACCACCCGAAGTCGCAACCGCAACTGCCGCGAGCGGCGCCGTGGTTCCGGCCAGTTTGAGGAAATCGCGGCGCGAAGCCTCTTTTTCCTGTGCCATGATGGGTCTCCCAGTCATGTCTGAGGCCTTTCGGCCCCGGTTTCCGGCAGTCTCCTGCCGCTTGATCGGTGCGCCGGCAAAGGCGCACCGGGTGGCCGCGGGATCTCCCGCGGATTGCGTGGCGGCTTAGTCGCCGCTCATCCGAAACGCCTCGCTCTCGATCTCAATGAACGCGCGCCCGACGGTGCCCACGGGCGCGTAAAACACCGAGTTCTTGGCGCCTTCGAGGTCGGCAAAGAAATGGGCCGCCCAGGGACCGATATGCTTGTTGTAGAAGGTCTTCTGCTGAGCGAGGGTCGCAGGCGCCGTGAACCGTCCGACGATCATCGCGCCCATCATTTCCATCAGGCTGGCAATGTTGTCTTCCGGCTCGAAAGTATTATCCGCCCGCGCCAATCCCCGCGCCGACATGTCCTGCCGCAGAAGTGCGAGCGGTTTCTCATTCAGGAACCCGGTGATGTAGTAGCTTGCATAGGGCAAAAGCTCGCCGCGCCCCAAGCCGATGAAGAGCTTGGTGTATTCGCTTTCGACGGCCTTGGACTTGGAGACCTTGGCCAGCTTGGCCAAGGTGGTGATTGCCTGACCAAGATCGCTGTCGTCGCCGGACAGACCCGCGGTCTGTTCGAGCAGCATGTCATCCGGCGGGCCCGCAAGGATCACGCCCAGAAAGTTATAGAGATCCGCCCGCAGGCGGTCTTCTTCAGAAATGGTCGTATCGGGTGCGGCCGTCATCGGATCCTCGGTCATGTCTGGGCGCCGTCAAACGCAAACCGCATTCGGCGGCTGGACGGCGCAGGCATCGTGTCGGTTTCATCTGTCTCGGCCCAGGCATAGGGCTCCGGGTCATGCGCTGCCTCGGGCGCGGGCGCGTCGTCTTCGTCGCGCGCGAGGTCCTCGCCGTCGGTCAGGGTTGGCGCTTGCGCGACGTCGGCGCTTGCCTCTCCGGCCTCACCCTGTGAAACACCAGCCAGCGCTTCTTCTTGGGCGCGTTCCTTGGCTTCGGCTTCGGCGGCATAGGCTTCGATGGATTTCAGCATCCCTTTGCCAACCTGATACGCGGTCTGAAGATTCTCGACGACCGTGGCGGCGTCAGTGAAGTCTTCTCCGTAATCGACGAGACCGTCGAGATTGGCGAGCGTCGGGTTCAGCCGCCACATACGGCGCAATGCGCGGGTCTTGAGCCGCTGCGGCAAGGCCTCGTTCAGGAAGGCGCGGATTTCTTCGGGACTGTCGAGCGCTTCGGGCTCCTTCAGTCCTTTCTCGGCCAACAGCTCTTCGTCGCACTGCTCTGCAAGGGCGGCTTCCTGTTCAGCGGCAAGCGCGGCTTCGCGCTCAAGCCGCGCGGCCTCCTCTTCGGCCGCCACCGCGGCCTTGCGGCGTTCCCAGAACGCACTCATGTGCACACCATGCGGGCAAGCATCAAAGCCATCAATTCAGTCTCCGGCGCTTGAGGGCGGGCGATGCATAGACATCGGAGGACGAGGCAATGCGCGGATCGCCGATCCCGTCTTCCACAAGGTCGGTCCGCTTCTTGTCCCGACGCCGCTTCACGAAGACTTCCTCTTCGTGGAATGCATCGACAAAGTCTTGCACCCAGGCAATCATCGCCGGCGGCATCGGAAGCCGCTCCACGATCTCTTCGCCGCTGTCGGTATAATCCTGGGCCTCGTAGGGAGAAGCGGTCACCAGAAGGATCTCGAGAGGATCTTCACCCGCATCCGTTTCTCGCAGCACAACGTAAAGGCTTGGAACCGCCGCCTGAAGACCGTGCACATAGGCTTCGGTATCGGCACCATGCAGCTCCAGCGTGACGGTTGCGGCGTGATACTCGACCGCGTCGCCGTCTGTGCGCAGAACCCGCCAGTTCGCAGGTCCGGCCCCCGGCAAGGCTGCGGATACAGTCCAGTGATGCTTCACCCAACGCGTGACGCCGGGCGTCCGCCGCAGCACGACTCCGACGGGCATCGTCCGATACATGTTCGGGTTGTGGATCAAGACTGTCCTCCTCGGTTTTCATCGTGCGTCAGAATTAGGCAGTCTGAAAAGACCCAATTGGTGCACAACGGTATCCAATTGCAGATCCAGACAGTTCGGAACGGTTTTACCCGGCCCGACAGCCGATCAGGGACATTCTGTCTAAATAGATTATTTTTGTCAGGATTGGGTCGATGCAAATTTCCCGAATCACCCCGCCCGAATCACAGGCGCAGTTGGAGGTCCGGCACGGGCGCCGACACGGAAATGCGGTTGCCGAGCAGTTCGAATCGGGACTACGCTGTGGCGCCGGAACGGGGGGTTGAACGGCTTCGGAAAGCGCGTTCCATGGGGAGAGAATTCATGATCAAGTCACTGATAACATGTGACTGTTTGGGAAGTCAATCTGTTGACACCGAAGGCTTGGCAAAAGCGACTGGACTGGAGGTGAAACCAGCCTGTTCGGCACTGTGCACCACCCAGATCAACCAGGCCGCGGCCGCCTTGCAAACGGGGGATGCCGCAATTTGTTGCATGCAAGAGTCACGAATTTTCGAGGAGCTCGCCGAGGAGCTGGGCACCGACGTCCCCCCCTTGATCGACCTGCGCGACAGGGCCGGGTGGACAGCGGATGACGCCCCGACACTACCCAAAATGTCCGCCCTGGTGGCGGAGGCGATGTTGCCAAAGCCGCCCGAAAAAACGCTCGACGTCATCTCGGAGGGTTTGTGCCTCATCCTCGGGCCGGCGGAGGTGGCGCTCGCCGCGGCCGACATGCTGAAGGACCATCTTGGCGTCACCGTCCTGCTCGCCGGTGCATCGGAGATCCCCCCGTCGCGTGAATTCGATGTGGTCGTCGGCCGCCTGAAATCCGCAACCGGCGCGCTGGGGCAGTTTTCCGTGCGCATCGACGCCTTGCAAATGGTCGAACCCGGTGGCCGTGGCGGGTTTGGACTGACACCGCCGCGCGATGGCGCGACCTCGGAATGCGACATCATTCTCGATCTGCGCGGCGACACCCCGCTCTTTCCGGCGCATGAAAAACGCGATGGGTATGTCCGCGCCGACCCGTCCCACGCGCCAAGCGTATCGGCGGCGGTGATGGCCGCCTCGCATCTTGTCGGCACCTTTGAAAAGCCGCTCTACGTTAAGCTCGAAAGCCTGCTTTGTGCGCATTCGCGTGCCGAGCAGACCGGCTGCACGCGGTGCCTCGACCTCTGCCCCACGGGCGCGATCAGCCCGGACGGGGATCATGTGAGCGTCGACCCGATGGTTTGCGCCGGCTGCGGCGCATGCTCCGCAGTCTGCCCGTCTGGCGCGATTTCCTATGATGCACCGCCGGTGGACCTGTCGTTCCGGCGCGTTCAGACGCTGGCAAAAGCATATCTTGACGCCGGCGGCACAGCCCCGCGCCTGCTTGTCACCGAAAGCCACGGCGCAGAAATGGTCCGTCTCGCCGCGCGGTTCGGCCGGGGTCTCCCTGCCGATGTGATCCCCATGGAGGTTGCGGCGCTGAACGGTTTTGGCCACGCCGAGGCACTGGCCGCGCTGGCCGCAGGCTTTGCGAGCGTCACCATCCTTTGCGGCCCGAAGACCGACCGTGCCGCGCTCGACGCGCAGATTGCACTCGCGCAGGCGGTGGCGGGCACGGAGAAGGTCCACGCGCTCGACACGCCCGACCCGGATGCCGTGAGCGATGCGCTCTACGATGCTGCGGTGCCGGCGGCGATCGCAACGCCTGTGCGACCGCTTGGCACCCGCCGCCAGATCACACGGCAAGCCGCACGCGCGCTTCTGCCGGACACCGAACACGTGCCGCTGCCGCAAGGCGCGCCCTACGGCGCCGTGGTGGTTGACGACAGCGCTTGCACCCTGTGCCTTTCCTGCGTCTCGCTTTGTCCCTCCGGAGCGCTTGGTGACAATCCCGACCGCCCGCAGCTGCGTTTTCAGGAGGACGCCTGCCTGCAATGTGGGCTTTGCGCGAATATCTGCCCGGAAGATGCGATCACGCTGGAACCCCGGCTGGACCTCACCGACGCCGCGCTGCGCCAGGAAGTCATCAACGAAGAGGAGCCCTTTGCCTGCATCGAGTGCGGGTCCCTTTTCGGGGTGAAATCCACCATCGACAAGATCACCGAAAAGCTCAGCGCGCATTCCATGTTTGCAGATGGTGAAAAGCTCAAGTTGATCCAGATGTGCGACGATTGCCGGATCAACGCGCAATACCACGCCAAGGACAACCCGTTTGCCGCGGGGGAACGGCCCAGAGTGCGGACGACGGACGACTACCTCAGCAAACGGCGCGATCACTGATGTTCAAGCGGTGCTCCGAGATCGGCGGGGGGCAGGCTTTCAACATAGGCCAGCACCGCCTCGACCTCTTCCAGCGTCATCTGGATCGGAACTATCGGCGACGGGCGTTCCGGCGGGAACGGCTCCGTAACCCCGTCGATCTGGGTAAAGGCTCCATGCGGTTTGAGAACGTAGAACACCTCGAACCGCTCCTGCCAGTCACCCATGCCACGAAGCAGGAAAAAGGAGGGGGTCGAGCCGATGTCGTTCTTTCGGCCCGCCTCGGTCACTGCGTGGCAGCGGGCGCATTTGAGCGCGCTGACCTCCGCCCCAAGCCCGACATCACCGCTGATCTCGACGGCCACGACAACGGTTTCGGTCTTGGCCGGCGGCTGGAACAGAGCCGCCCCCTCCGGCGCGTAACCAAACAGGGTCCGTTGCCCCACATCGGACCGGAGCCATTCCGCGAAGCGCGCGACCTTCGCGTTGTCGGTGTCGCGTTGCTCAAGGTGCCAGGTGGTGACAGCGTCCTGAAACAGCGCACGCCCGTCGGGCCCGATCACGAGGTCAGCGTCGTTGGCGGCATCGACAAGGGTGACCCGAACCTGCGTCTTGAGCGAGAAGCGGGGGAGGATGTGTTTGAACACTCCCGTGTCCACAAGGCTCGGCGGAGCATAAAGGCGAACGGCATCCTCTTGCGCGAATGCGGCAAGAGGGAACAGGGCAAGGCACAGGGCAGAGAGAATACGCATGGCTGTATCGTAAGATGCAACCTTTCGATCCGTCAAATTCCAATCCGGTCCAAGGGGAGTGAGAGACCATGAGCGACGATTTCAACATGTCGATGCGGAAATTCCTGAAACAGGTGGGGGTCACCTCGCAGCAAGCCATCGAAGACGCCGTGCGCGAGGCCGAAGGAGGCGCAAAGACTTATGCCATCAAGGCGGTTGTCACCATTGAAGAGCTCGGCATGACCCATGAGGTCAATGGCGAGATCAAGGGACAGGAGTAACCCGTGGCCTCTCGTGAAGCAGTATTGGAACGGCTCAAGACCGTCCGCGACCCTGGTGGCGAGGATATCGTCAGCGCAGGCGTGATGCGCGCGCTGAATGTCGGCGAGGACGGGTCTGTCCGGTTTGTCATGGAAATCGCGCCCTCTCAGGCCGCGGCTTACGAGGCGGTCAAGGCAGAAGCCGAAAGGGTTCTGGGCGCGCTCGACGGCGTCACAAAAGTCTCGATCGTGCTGACCGGTCATTCCGCGCCCGCCGCGCCGCCTGACCTCAAGCCACAAAAAGCCGCGGAGCCCAGCGGACCGCAGAAGGTTCCGGGCGTGGATCGCATCCTTGCGATCGCTTCCGGCAAGGGTGGCGTCGGCAAATCAACCGTTTCCGCCAATCTCGCCGTTGCGCTTGCACAGGCCGGACGACGGGTCGGATTGTTGGATGCCGATGTTTACGGGCCGTCGCAGCCGCGGATGCTTGGCGTGTCCGGCAGACCCGCAAGCCCTGACGGCAAGACGATCCTGCCGATGCGCAACCACGGCGTCACGATGATGTCCATCGGACTGATGACCAACGAGGATCAAGCGGTCGTCTGGCGCGGGCCGATGCTCATGGGCGCCTTGCAGCAGATGATGAACCAGGTGCAATGGGGCGCGCTCGACGTGCTTCTTGTCGATCTGCCGCCCGGCACCGGCGATGTGCAGATGACCCTGACCCAGAAATTTCAGGTCGACGGTGCGGTCATCGTATCGACGCCACAGGACGTGGCCTTGCTCGATGCGCGTAAGGGGATCGACATGTTCAACCAGCTCAAGGTGCCAATCACCGGCATGATCGAGAACATGTCGACCCACATCTGTTCGAAATGCGGTCACGAGGAGCACGTGTTCGGCCATGGTGGCGTTGCCGCCGAAGCCGCCAAGCTCGGCGTGCCGTTGCTGGCGGAGATCCCGCTTCACCTCGATATTCGGCTTGCGGCCGATGGCGGGGCGCCGATCACAGCCAGCCAACCTGACAGCCCTCAGGCGCAAGCGTTCCGAAGCGTTGCCGACGCACTGGTTGCCAAGGGCGCGGCCTGATAGCAAAAGGCACGAGCAAGATCCGTCTGCCCGATGCACCTAGCACGGGCGGATGGGCAAAAAGGATGGAGAGATGTTGGAAACAGAGCACGATCTGAGCTTTCCGCCCGCCATGCGTGGCGAGGAGGTGAGTGCCGACCCGATGGAAATCGCGGTCATGCAGGCAGTGCGCGGCGTCGATGCCGGGCTGATCCCATGGCGCGTCACGGCGGATCGCGTCTCGGCGGCCATCGTTCTGGCGCCCGATGTTGCTCTCAAGGATGCCATTGCGATGCTCCCGCTCTGCGGTGTCGGCTTTCAGAACGCGCTTGGCGCTTTGGCGCCGCCGGAAGTGGCGGTGCATCTGGAGTGGACCGGTGGGATCCGCGTGAATGGCGCGTCCTGCGGCGCGTTTCGCTGTTTCGCCTCCGATCTTGACCCGGAGGCGATCCCGGACTGGCTGGTGATCGGCTTCGCACTGCCGCTCTTGCCGCTGGAGGCCGAGACCGGCAACACGCCGGATCAGACGGCTCTGTTTGTCGAAGGATGTGCCGATGTGAACCCGCACCAGCTTGTGGAAGCCTGGGCGCGTCATACGCTGAACTGGATTGCGCGCTGGGAAGAGAGCGGCGCGCAGCCGGTGCACGCCGAATGGCGGGGTCTCGCCCATGGCATTGGCGAAGTCATAACCCTTGATGGGCGGAGCGGGACGTTCCTCGGCGTGGATGAGCGCTTTGGCCTCCTGCTGCGCACCGATGAAAAGACCGACCTGATCCCGCTGACAACGCGCCTGGAGACCAGCCCATGAAACTTGCCAGAGCCATTCATTTCGACGAGTCCGATCAACGGGTGTTCCACAATCCCGCCCGCACCGGGGAATGGTGCGTGTCGGGCGGTTTCGAGTTTTCGAACTGGACAGAGGCAGACCTGACCGGGAAGGCTCGGCAGGCGTTTTCAAACGGCTGGTTTGGCCTTGAGACGGGCGGCAGGGTGACCTTTGTCGCCGTTACGCAGATCGAAGCGGGGGAAATCTCCACGCTCACGGACCTTCTGGCGCAGCATTTTGTCACCTATTACGGAGCGCCGGATATCGAGGCCGCGCGCCCCGTGGCCGCCGAAGAACTGGCGCAAATGGTGGATCTGTGCGACGAGCATGACCCCAATACGCTTCTGACGGTGGCGCGCGAGTTGTCGGAGGCGGGGGTGCGGGAAACATATCGGTCAATCCCGCCTCAGGATGCCGGGCTGGACCAGTTCGCCATTCATGGCTCCCTTGACGAGTGATCGCCGCCGTCAGAGGCAGCTTCCGCGCAAGCGCCTGAGCGATGCCACGTTCAGGTCTTGAGTGTTTCCGTCGATGAAAAGAACATCGCCTGGCTTACGGCGGACCGCACCTGATCCTCTGTATAGGGCTTCGAGATGAGGAATGCGGGCTCCGGCCCGTCCCCGGTCAGAAGGCGTTCCGGGAAAGCGGTGATGAAGATCACCGGGATGTCCCCCGTGCTTTCAAGGATCTTGTTCACCGCGTCGATCCCGCTGCTGTTATCCGCCAACTGGATGTCGGACAGGATCAGATCGGGCGTTTCGCGATTGGCGAGTTGAATTGCACCGGTTTCCGTTCGGGCCACACCGGTGATCTTGTGCCCCATGTCGGCAATGATCGCCTCAAGGTCAAAGGCGATGATTGCCTCGTCCTCAATCACCATCACCCGGCCCGAGACGGATTTGGCCATCTCATTATACGCGATTTCAACAAGCTCCTGTGCCTCGGAGGCGGTCAGCTCCATGACTTGGCCGATCGCCTCGAAAGACAGGCCCTCGATCGTGTGCAACAGCAAAGCCTCACGCGTTCCAAAGGTCAAACGCGACAGGTGCTCCTGCGCCTTGCTGGCCAGGGGATCGGCCTCATCCCCCAACGGGGCGCCCGAGCTGGACCAGATCCCGTGGAAAACCTTGAACAGAGCCGCCTTGGAACCAAGCCCGCCATCGAAGCTCGACGGGTCGCTCAGGATTGCCTCGAGCGTCGCCAGTGCATAGCTGTCCCCCCGGCTTTGCGACCCTGTCAGAGCGCGGGCATATCTGCGAAGGAACGGCAGATTTTCGGCAACAAGAGCGGAAAGGTCGGGGTTTTGATCGTTTTTCATTCTGTTCTTTCGGTCGCGTCGAACTAAATTTGACATAGTGGAGTTGCCGCGAAGAACTCCGACAAGTTAATAAAAGATGTTGCTCACTAACATGAATCCTTCGGACAAAGAATCAAGACTTCAGGATGAAATAGACGCGAACCTCAAGAAGGTTTACGACGATGTTCTGAATGAAGAGATCCCGGACAGGTTCACACAGCTTCTACAACGCCTCCGGGAAAGCGATCGGTCGGGCCCGGCCTCGGATGCCGACCAATCTGGCGCCAAGGCGGGACAAACAGGGTCCGAAGAATGACGCCGGACCCACGGGACGAGCTGGTTGAGCACGTCCGCTCGATGCGGGCCTTTGCCACGACCTTGACCCGCAATTCAGCGCTGGCTGACGACATCGTGCAGGACACACTTGAAAAAGCCTGGACGAAGATCGATCAATTCGAAGCGGGCACCAATATGCGCGCATGGTTGTTCACCATTCTGCGCAACACCTATTATGCACATTTCCGCAAACACCGCCGGGAGGTCGAGGATGCCGATGGCACGCTCGCCGGCGCCTTGACGCAAAGCCCGGATCATGACGGTCGGCTAGAGCTGCGTGACTTCAACGCGGCTTTTGCGACCCTGAACCCAGAACAACAAGAAGCGCTCATCCTGATCGGTGCGGAGGGTTTCTCTTATGAAGAAGCCGCCGAAACGGTGGGAGCTTCTGTCGGCACGATCAAATCGCGGGTCAACCGCGCCCGGGCGCGCCTGACGGAGCTGCTCGATGGCGACGGTGCCGGAGGCACGCTCTCGACGCCGCCTTCCCGATCGCGCGGCGCAGGCAAAAGACCATCCGCTGCATGAGCATAGAATATCGTTTTTTCAACAAGTTGACCGTCAAGTTGCTTGGCTTGTTGTCGCTCGCGCTCTTACCATTGGGCCTCATCTCGCTCTACCAGACCTACCAACTCCTCAAGGAGGCGCAGGATCTCAATATCGCGTCGCTGCGGGGGCAGGTATTCGAAGTGGCCGCCGATGAACGCCTGTCGATCGAACGGGCACTGGCCGTTACAAAGGGCCTCGGGATCGCGGGAAAGTTCCTGACCGAAGAGAACTGCGAGGCCGAAATGGCCGCATTTATCGACGACAATCCCGATTACAGCTTTGCAAGCCTCGCAGACAGTGGCGGGGAAATGCGGTGCTCCTCCACGGGCGCGCAGATCGCGTTTTCCCGCATCGCAACCCCTGGCCCGGACGGGGTCCGCCTTCCGATTGATGTTCGGCCGGAACCGGCGGGCATATTCGGCGATCAGCCCAGCTTTCTGGTGAGCCGGCCGGTCTATTCCGGCAAGAGGACGTCCGGCTATGCCGCACTTGCCGTGCCGGTCACGCTCTCCGAAGACAGCCTTCGCGATTTTTCTGCCGAGCAAGGCATGCGCCTTGCCATCCTCGACCTCGAAGGCACGCTCATTGCGGCAACGCATGATATCACCGAGGTCGAAGCTGCCCTGCCCGATCAATCGGCCCCGAAAGACTGGATCGCACTGGCCACGGATCGGTTCGACTCCAAAGCCGTAGATGGATCGGACAACAGCTATCTGGCTGTGCCGCTGATGCGGAATTCGGCGGTTCTGATCGGCATCTGGGCGCAGCCTGGCGGCCTGTTCGGATCACGTCTGCCATGGTTGACCACCGCTTTGTTCGTGCCGATGCTGATGTGGCTGACCGGCATAGTTGTCGCGTTTTTCGGTCTCCAGAAGCTTGTCATCAGACATGTGAAGCGGCTCCGGCTGGCCATGCGCCAGTATGCGGAAGGGGCGCTGCGTGCCGGGCAACTCAATCTTGGCAACGCACCGGAAGAGCTCAAGGACGCCGAAGATGCCTTCAACCGCATGGCGCTCAACCTCGACAAGGCGGATGCCCAACGGGAACAGGATCTGCGTGACAAGGAAGTGCTGCTCCGCGAGGTGCATCACCGCGTGAAGAATAATCTGCAGCTGATTGCCTCGATCATGAACATGCAGTCGCGCAAGGCGCGGAGCACAGAAACCCGGCGCGCCCTCGCAGGGTTACAACGCAGGGTTCGCGGTCTCGCCATGTTACACCGCTCAATCTACACCACGCCGGAGATGACCACCGTCAACGCCGCTGACATGATTGCGGCCATGGTCGATGACATGTCCGGGCTCGCTCCTGCTTCGCCAAAGCTCTTGCGCATCGAAACCCGACTCTCCGCGACCGAGCTCTATCCCGATCAGGCGGTGCCATTGTCAATGCTGCTGTCCGAGGCGCTCACGAACGCTCTGAAATATGCCGGGCGGCCTTCGGATAACGACCCCGCGCTCATCAGCATTGTGCTCGAGGAGGATGCTGACGGGAAAACGATGCTCCGGGTCGAAAACACAAAAGGCGCGCCCTTGCTTCCTGATGAAGAAGGCGACGCGTCCGAGATAACAGGACTCGGTGCGCAGCTCATGACAGCGTTTGTGAGCCAGATCGATGGCGTCTCGGAAATCGAGAACACCAACCGCTATTATCGGTTGACCGTCACGTTCATGCGCCGGGATTTCGAGTTGCCGCCCCATGGCGCCTGACATCGAAAGCGCCTGTCGCTGCACCACTCCATACCATTGGCCGTGCAAATCCGGCCTTGAAACGGCGACCATGCAACAGCTTTCCGCTTGGCCTATGCTTCTGGCGGCAAGATCAGGATAGCGCGGAAATCGTTGACATTTGTCAGCGTCGGCCCGGTGACGATCTGATCGCCCATTGCGGCAAAAAAGCTGTGGCTGTCATTCTTCGCAAGAGCCGCCTGTGCCGATAACCCGAGGGCTTCCGCCCGCGCAAGCGTGTCCGGACCGATGCGCGCGCCCGCAACTTCTGCTGCGCCATCCACACCATCGGTGTCCCCGGCCAGCGCAAAAATACCCTCAGCCGCGTCCAGAGCCACCGCAAGCGCGAGCGCATATTCCGCATTCGGCCCTCCGATGCCATCCCCCCGCCGGGTCACCGTGCATTCACCGCCCGACAAAAGCAGGCAAGGACGATCCTGCGCCGTCATTTCCATGCGGATTTCTTGCGCGAGCGCGGCGTGTTCCGCCGCCACCTCGCGCGCTTCCCCTTCGATCGCATCGCCGAGCATGCGCACCGTCAGGCCCTCCCCCTCGGCGATTCCGCCCGCCTCTTCGAGCGATTGGGACGGCGCGGCAATCACCGTGTTGATGGTTTTGGCGAGAAATGGATGCTCCGGGGGCAAAACGCCAGTGTTTGTGCGCAGGACCGCGTCGACCGATGCAGGCACGTCGATTGCATAGGCCTTGAGGATCGCACGCACATCCGCCGGCGTGCTGGAATCTCCAACCGTCGGACCGGAGGCGATAAAGGCGGGATCGTCACCGGCCACATCGGAAATGATCAGCGCATGCACGGTCGCCGGATAGGCGGCGGCCGCAAGCTGTCCGCCCTTGACGCGCGAAAGGTGCTTCCGCACCGTATTCATCTTGTCGATCGGGGCGCCGGACGCGAGCAACGCGGCATTTACGGCCTGCTTTTCCTGCAGGGTGATATCCCCGGCGGGCTGCACGAGAAGCGCCGATGCGCCGCCGGAAATCAGGGCGATCACGGTGTCGTCTTCGGTCAGCGGCGCAAGATCGCTCAACAGGTCGGCCGTGGCGGAGAGCCCCGCCGCATCCGGCACGGGATGTGCGGCTTCGACAATCGTGATCCCCTTGCACGGCCGCGCATAGCCATAGCGGGTGATCACCCGCCCGGCGCACGGCCCCCAGACGCTTTCCAGCGCTTCGGCCATGCGCGCCGAGGCTTTTCCAGCGCCGATGACAAAGCAGCGGCCTGCGGGTTTCGGCGGCAACGCGTTCGGGACACAGACCATCGGATCGGCGACTGCAACCGCACGCTCGAAAAGATGGCGCAGAAATGAATAAGGATCGGTCATGGCACGTCTCCGGATCGGGCTACTGTCGGAATGAGCGCAGGTCTGGCCCGTGCACGGCCGTTGCGCAAGCATCGTTTCATGGGCCTGTCGTCGATTGTCGCGCGATGAGCTGCACCGGTATGCGCGGCATTTCAACCGGTGCGATGCCGCTGTTCAGCCAGTCGAGAAGCACCTGTGCCGCGCGTTCGGCAAAGCTGGCGATATCACACCGCACGGAGCTGAGTTGTGGCCAGACGAGCGCGCATTCCTCGATATCATCAAACCCGGCGAGGCGAAAATCGACACCGAGCCGGACGCCGGCCTCCGCGAACCCGGCATGCATGCCCAGTGCCACGAGATCGCTGAAACACACCGCGGCATCTGTTTCACCATGCGCAATCTCGAGCGCAACGCGACGCCCGAAAGCGCGGGACGGACGCCCGGAGATCACTTTGAGCGGAAGACCGGCACGCTCCATGGCCAAGCGGTATCCCGACATACGCTCCAGCGTGACAGGACGGTTTTCAAAACCGCCGACAAAGGCGATGGACCGCGCGCCTTGTTCAATGAGATGCCGGGCCGCGCTTTCGCTGCCAGAGGCATAGTCAAGCGACAGGAACGGAAAACCTGGTCCCGCATCACCTTGGCGCAGGACCTGCAGCACCGGTAAGCCGGAACGCTTGAGCGCGGCAAGGCTCGTTTCATCCCGGTCATAGCAGGGGCAAAGGATCACCGCCGAAACGCCATGCTCAACCATGGAGCCCGTGACCTGTTCCTGCAAGCCGGGATCCTCGTCGGTATTGGCGATCACGGTCGCATAGCCCGCGCGCGCCAGCGCCATCTGCGCCGAAGCGGCAAATTCGGTGAAAAACGGATTGCGCAGATCGTTGATCACCAGGCCGATCAGCCCGGATTCCGCCCCGCGCAATCCCGCCGCAGAGCGGTTGTAGACGTAGTTCAGCGCGCGCATGGCATCGCGGACCTGCGCGCGCGTTTGATCCCGGACCAAGGGAGAGTTTTGCAACACAAGACTGACGGTCGATTTCGACACACCCGCGTGGCGGGCGACATCGAGGATTGTCGGGCGTTTTGTCATCTGGGTCGCCTATGGTTGAGCCGGTCACACCTGGCTTGGACCATCACGCGAGACCCGATCAAGGATCGCTTCGCGCGTCATGGCATGCATCCGGTTACCCGAGGCCATACAGTTTCAGCAAGAGCATCATGCGTTGCTCGGCCAGGTCGGGATTGACGAGAACCCGCGCCCGGTCTGCAAGGCGCAACACTTCGGCGTAATGCGTGATCTCGCGCGAAGACTGGAACCCCGCCGGCATGATGAAGTGGCCCTGCGCGCCGTTGAGCCATGCCAGAAAGGCGATCCCGGCCTTGTAGAACTGTGTCGGGGCCTTGAAAATCTCGCGACTGAGCGGCACCGTCGGTTCGAGCAGCGCGTCATATGTGGCCCGGTCGCCACGCGCCAGCGCCTCAAGCGCTTGGGTCGCGGCGGGCGCGATGGCGGTGAATGCCCCGAGCAGCGCATGGGAATGATGCGTGCCGTCACCCGCGATCAGCGCGGCATAGTTGAAATCGTCCCCGGTATAGAGCCGCACCCCGACGGGGAGGCGCGCGCGAAACGCTTCCTCATGGGCCTGATCGAGCAGTGAAATCTTGATACCGTCGACCTTCGCCCTGTTTGCCGCGATGATCTCGAGCACCGCATCCGAAGCGCTCGCGATATCGTTGGCGCCCCAGTATCCGCGCAGCGCGGGATCGAACATATCCCCGAGCCAATGAAGGATCACGGGCTCGGCCGCCTGTTCGATCAGCGCATTATAGACCTCCGCATAGGTGTTTGGCCCTGCGCCGATGGCCGGTAGCGCCCGGCTCGCCATAAGGATCACCTGCCCGCCTGCCGCCTCGATCGCTTCCATCTGTTCAGAATAGGCCCCGAGGATACTCCCGACCGTCCCCAGATCCGAAAGGGGTTTCTGATCAGTGCCCGCACCA
Source organism: Cognatishimia sp. F0-27 (assembly GCF_020667845.1). Taxonomy (GTDB): domain Bacteria; phylum Pseudomonadota; class Alphaproteobacteria; order Rhodobacterales; family Rhodobacteraceae; genus JAFMPQ01. The sequence goes on along the minus strand of NZ_JAFMPQ010000015.1, from coordinate 26,436 downwards.
CAGGCGACACGCGGTCGGAGCGGATGCGCTTTGGCCTCTCGCATGGTGCGTTCGATCAGTTCTTTTGCCGTGTCCCAATCGGTCCCCATTCCGCGCTGCGCGGTGTCCATCGCCTCTGCCAGACCAAGGCCCTGATCCCAAAGCCAATGCCGAAACCGCAGCGTGTTGTCCCAGTCGACCGCCGGGCGCCCCATCCAGGGGCTGCGCTCGCGCATCGGGTCAGAAACGATATGCGCGGCGGCAAAAGCCGTGCGCGTGAGCGGCACTTCCGGTGCGCGCGGGATCAGCGGATCACCGGACAACGTATAGGGCTCCAGGTCGCCAGAATAGGTGGGCAGGGTCAGCATGGTTCAGGCTCCGCGTGTCAGGTCGGTCACAGGCTTCGGTCAGGCCACGAAAGGCAGGTCAAAGACGAGGATTCCGTCCAGACCGCCAATGGCATTGGCAACAAGGCGTGCGCCGAGTTTTTGATGCATCGGATGCTCTGCATAGGCGGCAAGAGCGTCCCAACTGGTAAAATCGGCGGTAAACCCATGGAGGTAGCCTCGTTCGATCTGTTCGGGACTTTCAGAGCGACCGGCATGGATGGCCACCAACCCGTCGACATGGTCCGTGATCGCGTGAAGCTCTTGCCAGATATCGGCAATCTCGCTGTCGGAGAGGTCCTTGAACTTGATGAGCACGATGTGGCGGATCATCTCTTTTCCTTCGTTCGGTCAGGCGTTCGGTCAGGCATGGGCAGGCACCCTGATCGCTGCGGATTGCGGGGGGGGGCGGTCCAAAATCCGCCGGTCGCGGCATATGCCGCACACCCCGGTGGCATGCGACCATGGCACAGACACGGTTTGGACCCGCGCGGATCATCGCGAAATGCCGTAATCCGCCTTGATCATGTCCGCGGCTTTCTCGCCAATCATGATCGCGGCGGCATTGGTGTTGGAAGAGACAACATCGGGCATGATCGATGCGTCCGCCACACGAAGCGACTCAATCCCACGCAGAGTCAAATCCGGATCGAGCGGCGCCGCCGCGTCCCCTCCCATCCGCACGGTCCCCGCGCAGTGATGCGACGTCTTGGAATGCTCACAAATGAAATCGAAATAGTCAGCATCGGTTTTGACCGATGGCCCGGGAAGGCGCTCTGCCTTGATGAACGGTTTGAGGGGATCAGCGTTCAGGATTGCCTGCGTCAGCTTCAGCCCTTCGATACTCAACTCCCGATCCTTTGGATCGCTGAGATAATTCGGGTCGATCAGGGGCGCTGCGCGGGGGTCGGCTGACGCAAGCCGCACCGTTCCGCGCGAGCGCGGCCGCAAGTAACACGAATTGAGCGTCACCCCGCCTTGCGGCATCGCCTCCACCCCCTTTTCGATCCCGGTCCCGAGACCAAGGTGAAACTGGATATCCGGTGAGCGCGCACTTGGGTCGGCATACCAGAACCCCCCGGTTTCAAAAAGCGACGAGGCCACCGGCCCCGTCCGGTTCAGCAAGTATTGCATGCCGGCCAATACAGAGAGGTGCGGCTTTGCAAACCGGTCATAGGTGTGCGGTCCGGACACCTCGCAAATGCAATAGAGATCGAGATGGTCCTGAAGATTGGCACCAATCTCAGGCTGATCCAATGCCACCGGAATTCCCAGAGCGTTCAGATGATCTGCCGGGCCAATCCCCGACAGCTGGAGCAGGCGTGGAGATCCGATCGCGCCAGACGACAACACAACTTCGCAGAGCGCCGCGAGCCGCGTTCCATCCATCAGCTCGACACCCATGGCACGGCCCTTGCGCAAGATAATCCGCCGGACTTGCGCCCCGGTTTTCAACGTCAGGTTGGAGCGCCACAGATTTGGCGCGAGAAAGGCCATGGCCGCTGAGGAGCGCCGTGCATTGCGTTGGGTGAGTTGATAATACCCGACGCCATCCTGTTTTTCGCCGGTCATGTCCATGTTACGCGGGATGCCAAGCGTGGCGGCCGCTTCGAAATAGGCATCACAGATGGGCAGGGGCGCGCGCGGCTGGGACACACCAAGCGGGCCGCCCTTGGCGTGATACCGGTTGTCATGGCTGTCATTGTCTTCCGACTTGCGGAAATAGGGCAAGACATCCTCGTAGCTCCACCCCTCGCAGCCCTTTTGCCGCCAGCCGTCATAATCCTGCGCTGCACCACGGGTGTATATCTGCGCGTTGATCGCGGAGCCCCCGCCGATCACCTTTGCCTGCGTGTAATTGAACACGCGGCCCTGCATGTGCCGCTGTGGCACGGTCGACCACCCCCAGGAGCCGATGCCCTTCGTCATCTTCGCGAACCCCGCAGGCAGATGGTAAAAGGGATGACGGTCGCGCCCGCCGGCCTCCAGCAGAAGAACCTCGACTTTCGGGTCCTCGGCAAGCCGTGCCGCAATGGTGCAGCCGGCGCTACCGCCTCCGATCACGATGAAATCATAGCCTTTTTGCATGGACCTGTTTCCTCTTTCAGAGCCGTGGGATGGACAATCCGCCATCCACGGCAAGCACCGACCCCGTGGCATAGGCCATCTGCCCGGTGACCAGCGGCACCACCATCCGCCCCACATCGTCGGCAAAGCCCCAGCGCCGTGCGGGAATGAGGCCGTCGGCAATGCGCGCATCATATTTCTCGCGCACCGCAGCGGTCATTGCGGTCTGGATGATCCCGGGGCGGACCTCGAACACGCTCACCCCGTCCGCCGCAAGCCGCGCGGCAAAGAGCTGGGCCATCATCGACCCTGCCGCTTTGGACATGCAGTAGTCCGAACGGTCGGTGGTGACCATCTCCGCCGAAACCGAGGTAATGAAGACCATGCTGCGCGGATCGTCCGAGGGCGCGCGCACCATGCGCCGCGCAACTTCCTGCGCGAGGAAAAAGCCGCCACGCAGATTGATAGCCATCACGAAATCGAAGCTTTCTGCCTGCGTATCCAGCAAGTCCACACGCTTCAGCGGTGCCACGCCCGCATTGGAAATGAAGGATGTCACAGGGCCCTGTTGTGCTTCGACGGCGTCAAGCAGACCGGCACAGGCCTCGATCTGTCGCAAGTCGTGACGATAGAACCGGGCCGCGCCGCCCAACTCGGACAAGGCTGCGACGACATCGGGGTCGTTGGGCGCACATTCAGAGGCAAGGGCGATTGCAAAACCCTGTTCTGCCAAGGCACGGGCGATGCCCAGCCCGATGCCGCGTTGACCGCCGGTGATGAGGGCAAGAGGCGTCATGGGAGCTCCTTTGCGATCGTATCCGCCGCGCGCAGGGCCAGCGCGGCAACAGTCAGGGCCGGGTTCACAGCGGCCGATGTGGGCAAGGCGGCGGCGTCGGTGATCCAGAGGTTGGGATGATCCCAGCTCCGTCCGTCAGGGTCGATCACGGACCGTGCGGGGTCGTCCCCCATCCGGCAGGTGCCGCATTGATGTGAGGGCACGCGCCCGTCGAAGAGCCGGGAGAGCACTATGGGGAAGCCGGCGCGCCGCATGGTGGCCTTGGTTTTCGAGACCAGCGCCCGGTGCGCCGCCATGTTGGAACGCCGCCAGGCCAGCTTGATTTTGCCGCCACGCACCGTCACGCGGCTGTCCGGATCGGGCAGATCCTCGGAGATGGCATATAGATCGACGGCGTGATGCGAGATCCAGCGCGCGACCGGGCGGGGCAACTGCGGCACCTGGATCTTGAGAATATCGGGCGTTACGCGGCCAAGCGCCTGCACATTGCCGAGCGGCGGGCCACCGGCCCCGTCCCCCAGATACCAGTCATTGATCCCGAAAGTCTTTTGGTAGACCGCATCGTTGCGGAACCGCGGATCAATCGCGATCAGCGCCGAGGCATTGTGGTTCATGAAGCAGCGACCGACCTGATCCGCGCTGTTCGCGATGCCGGAGCGCAGCAGCAACGCCGCCGATTGCACCGCGCCAGCGGCCAGGATCACGGTGCCGGGTCGCAATATGCGGGTTTCTCCGTTCTGGCGATAGACCACCTCGGCCACGCGGCGATTGTCCGTGCCGATATTGAGCGAAAGCACCTCCGCCCCTTCCTCAAGACAAACATTGGCACGTTCCAAAGCGAAGGCCAAAGAACAGGTCTCCGCATCCATTTTCCCGCAGCGCGTGTCGGGGTATCCGTCCCACCCCGTAGACCCGGCGGCAAGCCACCGATCGATATCGACGCCAAGCGGAAGGGTGAAGGCGGTGACACCGGCCCGGTTTAGGCGCGCGCGCACTTGCGCGATGGCCGGTTCGTCGGGCACCGGCGCAAACGGGTAAGGACCATGCGGCGGTTCGGTCGGGTCGTCGCGTGTGCCACGCACCCTGAACAAGGCCTCTGCCCGGTCATACCACGGCGCCAGCACGTCATACCCGAACGGCCATGCCGGCGAGATCCCCTCCGCATGGTGCATCTCGGCAAAGTCTTCGGCGCGATAGCGAATAAGGACCGCGCCATAGAGCTTCGAGTTGCCGCCGACATTGTAGTAATTGCCCGGCTCGAACGGTTGGTCATCGGCGTCGAGCCATGTCTCTTCGGAACGGAACGCGGAATTGGTATAGATGCGCCAGGGGTCCCGCGCGGGTGCGTCATCCGGAATGCGATAGCCCCGCTCAAGGATCACGATGCGCGCGCCGGTATCGGCGAGGCCTGCGGCAACGGTGGCGCCGCCGATGCCGGATCCGATGATCACGATATCAGGCTCCGCGCGGGTCATGTCAGGCGACGCGCTCTTCGGTTTTGGGGTCGAACGCAACAGCCTTGTCCATGTTGAAGGCAAACGGGAAACGGTCGCCCGCGCTGACATCCACATCCGCGCGGAACCGGCCGGTCACATCCTTGCCGCCCATCTGAAGCACCACGAAGGTGTCCGATCCTGCGGGCTCGGTAATCTCGACCCGGGCTTCGACAACATGAACGTTTTGGCTGTTGCGGTCCGCACCGTCGCGGTCGGTGATTGCCTCGGGACGGATTCCGAGAATGACATCGCGGCCCTCCTGCCCTTGAACCTTGTCAAAGGGGATTGTTGCCTTTTGACCATCAGCCAGAGCGATCTCGACAGCGGTGCGGCCGTTTTCCGAAACGACCTTCGCGGCAAAGAGATTCATGGAGGGCGACCCCATGAATCCGGCCACAAACATGTTGGCCGGGTTGTCATAGATCTCCTTGGGCGTTCCAAGCTGTTGAACATAGCCGCCATACATCACCGCGATGCGGGTGGAGAGCGTCAGGGCCTCGATCTGGTCGTGGGTGACATAGACAATCGTGGTGCCCAGCTTCTGGTGCAGCTTCTTGATCTCCGTGCGCATGTCGACGCGCAGCTTGGCGTCGAGATTGGAGAGCGGTTCGTCAAAAAGGAACACGTCTGGCTCGCGGGTCAGCGCCCGCCCCATGGCAACCCTCTGCCGCTGCCCGCCGGAAAGCTGTCCGGGCTTGCGGTCCAGAAGCTGACCGATCTGAAGAAGGTCGGCCACCTGCGCGATTTTCTTCTCCCGTTCCGGCTTCGGAACGCCCTGCATTTCCATCCCGAAGGAGATGTTCCCCTTCACGGTCATGTTCGGGTAGAGCGCATAGCTCTGGAACACCATCGCGATGTTCCGCTCGGCCGGTTTGACGTTGTTCATGGACCGACCCTTGATGGAGATGTCACCGGTCGTGACCTCTTCCAGCCCCGCGATCATGTTGAGCAAGGTCGATTTGCCACAACCCGAGGGGCCAACAAGGACCAGAAACTCGCCTTCTTCTACCGAGATGTCCGTCTCGTGCAGGACCTTGACGGGACCGTAGGATTTCGTGGCTTGCTTGATATCGAGAAAACCCATGTCTCAGGCTCCCTGTTTCTGCGGCGCCACTTCGGCGCGGAACGTGGTCTTGATGAAATGGGCCGCGACCGGCCCGTCGGGGTGGCGCAATCGCGCCGCCCCGGTGGGGGCGGGTCGGCGCGGCCCGGCGGTTCCCACCGGGCGGGCACATTTATTGGCAGGCGTGTGTGTCTTGGTCTGAGCGTCCAGTTGCGCAAAACCGCGGACGCCTCCGGCGCGTTCGCCACTTGAAACCTGCCACTGGCAGCTTTCATTTTGCTGCGCAAAACCGCGGACGCCTCCGGCGCGTTCGCCACTTGAAACCTGCCACTGGCAGCTTTCATTTTGCTGCGCAAAACCGCGGCTCATCCCTTTACGCTCCCGGCCATCAGGCCGCGCACGAAATAGCGACCGGCCACGATATAAACGAGCAGCGTCGGCAACGCCGCCATGATCGCCCCAGCGAAATGCACGTTGTATTCTTTTACGCCCGTCGAGCTTTGCACCAAGTTGTTCAGCGCAACGGTCATCGGCTGGCTGTCGAAATCCGAGAAACTCGCACCAAAGAGGAAGTCGTTCCAGATATTGGTGAATTGCCAGATGATGCAGACCACGGCGATCGGACCGGACGAGGGCAACAGAATTCGCCAGAAGATCGTGAAGAACCCTGCCCCATCGATTTGAGCCGCGCGCACAAGCTCCGTCGGGAAGGCGGCGTAGTAGTTGCGGAAATACAGCGTCGAGAAGCCGATCCCATAAACCAGATGCACAAAGACCAGCCCCGGCACCGACCCCGCCAACCCCGTCAGACCGAGGATACGTGCCATCGGGATCAAGACCATCTGGAACGGAATGAAACACCCGAAAAGCAGGAGGCCAAAGAGCAGGGTCGACCCGCGGAAGGCCCATTTGGTCAGCACGTAGCCATTGAGCGCCCCAAGGATCGTCGAAAGCGCAACGGCCGGAATGACCATCACCAGCGAGTTCACGAAATACGGCCGTAGCCCCGTCGCATCGACACCGATCTGGGCCGTGGACCACGCAGACCCCCAGGGGGCGATGGTCCATTCGTTGGGCAAGGCCATCATGCCACCCGCCGTGATCTCTTCGAGCGGCTTGAGCGAATTGACCACCATAACGTAGAGCGGCAGCAGGTAGTAGATACAGAAAAGCACGAGCACCGTGTAGAGAATGATCCGCGGCACGGCAGCAGACAGGCTCGACGCCTTGGTGCGACCAACCGCAGCGGAAGGGTTCGTGGACGTATTGGCCATCACTTCTTCTCCCGCAATTCGGACCACAGATACGGCACGATGATCGCTGCGATTGTCATCAGCATGATCACGGCGGAGGCCGCACCGATGCCCATCTGGTTCCGGGTGAAGGTGTAGGAATACATGAAGGTTGCGGGCACTTCCGTCGCCGTGCCGGGGCCGCCATTGGTCAGCGCGATCACCAGGTCGTAGCTCTTGATCGCCATATGCGCGAGCACCACGAAGGCCGACATGAACGCGGGGCGCAGTTGCGGGATCACGATACGACGGTAGAGCGCCAGGGTGGAGGCGCCGTCGATCTGGGCGGCCTTGAGCATTTCGCTGTCGATGCCGCGCAGCCCCGCCAGAAACATCGCCATGACAAAGCCGGAGGTTTGCCAGACTGCCGCGATGACGATGGTGTAGATCGCCATGTCGCCGTCCTTGATCCAGTTAAATTCGAAGCTTTCCCAGCCCCATCCCTGCACCACGGCCTCAAGACCGATGCCCGGATCGAGGAACCATTTCCACGCGACGCCAGTCACGATGAAGGACAGCGCCATCGGGTAGAGGTAGATCGTGCGGATGAAGCCTTCGGCACGGATCTTCTGATCCAGAAGGATCGCCAGCAACAAGCCCAGCGCACAGCAAATGATGATATAGAGCGAACCGAAGATGATCAGGTTGGTGACGGCCGTGTCCCACGCGCGAATGCGGAACAGGTTTTCATAATTCTGCCACCCGACCCAACCGAAAGACGGCAAGATACGGCTGTCGGTAAACGACAGATAGAGGGTGAAAAAGATGAAACCGTAAACGAAGATCGCGACGATTGCGACCGAGGGGCTCAGGACGAGTTTGGGCAAGGCATCGCGCAGTCGGTCGGCAAAACCGGGGCGGCCGCCCATGTCGGTCATGGACATGAGGATTCTCCTTGGCGGGAGCGCTGGGGACAAGTGCGGGAGACGGCGCTGGCGACCGGGACGAGACAAACCGCTCCGGGCCAATGATAGAGTAGAGGCGTCGCGGGCGCCCCGGGAAGGGACGCCCGATCCGGCTTACTTGTTGATCTGAACCGCGGTCACCAGTTCCTCGACAGCGGCGGCGCTGTCATACTCGCCGTTGAAATGCGCGGTGATGACGTCATACATCGCGTTTTTCACGGCTGCCGGGTTGGCGTGGCCATGCGCCATGGAGCCATACAGGTTCCCGGAGGCCGCAGCCGCCTTGAAATCCTCGTAGCCCTGCTGACCACAGGCATCCAGTTCGGAGGCGTCAAGGTCGGTGCGCGCGGGCACGGACCCTTTCACCTTGTTGAACGCGATCTGGAAGGTCGGGGACAGGATCGATTCCGCGAGGTAGGACTGCTCACCCGAGACCATGTCGCCTTGCTTGAACATCGCGAACTGGTCGGAGTTGAACGTGACCTGATCCTGCGTTCCGGGGAAGCGGAAACACGCGAAATCCTGGCCCGGCACCTTGCCCGCGTTGAGGAATTCACCCTTGGCCCAGTCGCCCATCATCTGGAACAGCGCTTCGCCATTGATCACCATCGCGGTGGCAAGGTTCCAGTCGCGACCAGAGAAGTTGTCATCCACAAAGCCACGCAGCGTGGCCATGCGATCAAACGCTTCCTTCATCGTGTCCGACCCCAGCGCTTCTTCGTCGAGATCGACAAAGGCCGCCTGGTAGAACTCCGGGCCGCCGGTTGCCATTGCGACCGCATCAAAAATGGTCGCGTCTTGCCACGCCTGACCGCCATGGGCCAAAGCCGTGTATCCTGCAGCTTCGGCTGCTTCCATGGCGGCAACGAGCTCGTCCCAGCTTTGCGGCTGTTCGAGGCCCAGTTCGTCCATCAGCGCCTTGTTCGCCCAGACCCAGTTGGTCGAGTGCACGTTGACCGGAGCCGCAACCCATGCGCCGTCATTGGTGGAGAAGCGCTGGATCGCCGCCGGAATGACGTCGTTCCACTTTTGCTCTTCGGCCAGTGCATTCAGGTTCGCAAGCGCGCCTTCGGCGGCCCAGTCCTGAATGTCGAAGCCAAGCATCTGCACGGCTGTCGGCGCGTTGCCAGACGTGACGCGGGCGCGCAGAACGGTCATGGCATTGCCTCCACCGCCACCGGCAACCGGCATGTCCTGCCAACCGATGTCGTTGCCCGCAAGGTCGTCCTTGAGAACATTCAGCGCGGCGGCTTCACCGCCCGATGTCCACCAGTGCAGAACCTCCACGTCCTCTGCAACAGCGGTGCTTGCGGTCAGAGCCACGGCTGCGGCCGTCAGCTTCAGCGTTTTCATCATGGTCATTGTCGTCCTCCCTGTTTGACGATGCCCGTTTCGGACTAAGCGTATTGAAACGTTATAATTGGTCATCAAGTCAACCTTATTTTTTCGCCAGAACTCCACAGCATTGGTATGAACCATCTGTTTTCAGGCGAATTTTCTGCACTGCAGAAATTCCTGCGTCGACGAATCCCAGTTGAATCGTTACAATTAATTCGACTATGGTGGAACTCGGCGCGGTGACAGCACCGCCTTGGAGGACCGAGCAGCATGACACGCGATTCGACGGCGGGCGGCCTGACCAACCGTCCAAAACGCAAACCCACTTTGCGCACGATTGCGCAGATGACGGGATTCGCGGTTGCCACCGTCTCGCGCGCCTTGGCCGACGATCCCCGGATAGCGGCCAAGACCCGCGCGACGGTCGCGGAAGCAGCGCGGGCGGTGGGGTACGTGCCTGACAGAGCCGCACGGCGCTTGCGCACCGGACGGACGCAGGTCGTGACTCTGATGCTCAATACCGAGCACGAGTTTCTCGGCTTCACCCATGAGTTCCTGTCCGGCATTACCGCAGGTCTTGCCGGCACCGGGTATTCCGTGACGGTGGTGCCGGATGCGCTTGGCGCGGATCGGCTCGATCCGGTCAGAACGATCTTGCGGAACCGGCTTGCGGATGGGCTGATCTTCACGCGAACCGAAAGCTTCGACCCGCGCGCCCGCCTGCTCATGGAAGCTGATTTTCCATTCGTCAGCCATGGCAGAACCGAATTCACCGAACCGCATCCGTGGGTCGATTTCGACAATGAAAGCTTTGCCCGCGCCGCTGTGGAGCGCCATGTGCAGCGGGGCCGTGAGCGCATCGCCTTTGTACCGCCATCCGACAAGTTCACCTTTGCGCAGCATCTCCGCTATGGCTTCTTGAGCGCCGTCCGCGCCGCCGGGGTGGGATATGAAATCGCCGATACGGTCACAATCGACTCGCCCAGCGCCGTGGTCGCCGACTGGGTTCGCGCCCGCACCACTGCTCCGGAGCCACCGGATGCCTGGGTTTGCGTCGGCGAAGCCACCGCCCTCGTTACGCTCGGCGCGCTCTCGGATTGTGGCGTTTTGCCCGGGCGCGACGTGGATGTGATCTCCAAGCGTGCCTCGCCGATTTTCGACAACATACGACCACGCATCGAAACCGTGTTCGAAGACGTGCGCCTGACGGGCAAGACCATGGCAAAAATGCTGGTTCGTCGCATGCAAGGCGAAGATCCTGCGATGCTGCATCACCTGTTTTCCGCCGAGCCGGACTTCGCGCTCGAGCCCTGAGCCTGGACCGGCCTGCGCGGCACGCCCTGTCATCGCACCCAAGCTCCCCGCGTCTTGCCGATCCGCATGGTGAGCGTCTTGGTCTCAAGGAATTCCTCAAGCCCGTAGCGGCCAAGCTCACGACCCTGTCCGCTTTCCCGCATCCCGCCGAAGGGCATTTCGGGGAAACCGTCCATCCAGGTGTTCGTCCATATCGTGCCAGCCTTTGCCCGGCGTGCAAATTCGAGACAGGTATGGACATTCTCGCTCCACACACCAGCGGACAGTCCGTAGGCGGAGCCATTCACGATCTCCAATGCGTCGTCCATATCGCGGAATGTCAGGACAGCCAGAACCGGGCCGAACACCTCTTCGGTGGCAATCGGCATGTCGGGCGACACCGGCCCGACCACGGTGGGTTGATAGAACTGACCCGCCAACCCCGGGACGCGCAGAATTTCACCGCCGATCGGCACGGCGGCACCTGCCGCGCGGGCGGCGCGCACGTAGCCGTCGATCTTGGCCTGATGCTCCGGGGAGATGATTGCGCCGACCTTGGTCGCCGGATTGAGGGGATCGCCGAAAGAGACCGACCGCGACATGGCGGTGATCCGCTCGATCACCTCGTCTGCGATGTCCTGCTGCACAAGGATCCGTGAGCTGGAGTTGCAGCACTCACCGGCATTGAAATAGACGCCGAAGGCAATGGCATCGATCGCCTGCTCAAGATCTGCATCGCTGAATATGACCTGCGGATTTTTGCCTCCGAGTTCCAGCGAAACCTTTTTGAGAGTCGCGGCGGCGGCCTCCGAGATATGCTTGCCCACAGCGGTCGAGCCCGTAAACGTCACCATGTCGACGCGCGGATCGGTCGAGAGGGCGATGCCCACCGGGTCACCATAGCCCAGCACGATGTTGACAACGCCCGCCGGAACGCCCGCCTCAAGCAGCAATCCCCCCAGGATCACGGTTGTGGATGGCGTCAATTCGGAGGGTTTGATCACGCAGGTGCAACCCGCCGCGAGCGCAAACGGCAGTTTTTGACTCACGATCAGGAACGGAAAGTTCCACGGCGTGATGATGGACACAACGCCAATCGGCTCCTTGAGGACAACCCCGAGCATGTCGGGACCAAGCGTGTTGTGGCTTTCCCCGTGCATCGTGCGGGCCAACGACGCGGCGTAGCGCCAGAGATCGGCCGCGCCCTCGATCTCTGCCTCGGCCTGCGCAATGGGTTTGCCTGACTCCAGAACTTCCATCCGGGCAATCCGCGCCCGATCCCGGTCGATCAGGTCGGCCACCTTCAGCAAGAGGGTGGCACGCTCCTTGCCGGAGCGGCGAGACCAGTCATCGGCGTCAAACGCCGCGCGTGCGGCGGAGATGGCCGCATCGGTTTCCGCCCGGGTCCCCCGAGCGGCGCGGCTGACCACGAGGCCATGAGCGGGCGAGAGACGTTCAGACACCTCCCCGCTTGCGCTGTCGCACCACGCTCCGTTGACAAGATGGCGCGCCTCGAACGGGGCGTCGGAAAAGGCCTCGGTCGGGCCCGCGATGACAGTCAGATCGTTCATTTAAGCCCCTGTAAAATCGGGTTTACGCTTGTCCCGGAAGGCGGCGACGCCCTCTTCCCGGTCGTCCGTGGCCCCGACCATGCCGGAGCCGAGCGTTTCAATCATTGCGGCACTGTCTTCGCCCGCACCTGCATGAATCATGGCCTTGGCCACCTCGATTGCGCGCGGAGAGGCGTGCGTGGCTTTCTCGGCGATGGCAAAGGCGCTCGCGGTTGCGTCCTCGGCGATCTCCGCCACGAACCCCAGTGCAAGGCAGCGTTCCGCAGAGATCCTGCGGCCAAAGAGCGCCATTTCCTTGACCGCGGGCTCGCCGATCAATCGGGTCAGCCTTTGTGTGCCACTCCACCCCGGGACGATGCCAATGGACGCTTCTGGCAGCGCGATGGTCGCGCGTGGGGCCATCACGCGGGCGTCGCAACAAGCCGCGAATTCCAGTCCCCCGCCAAAGGCATGCGCACCCAGCGCCGCCACGGTCGGCTTTGAGAGCCGCGCCAGCCTGTCAAAGACGCGATGTCCGTCACGCACCCAGTGGCGCGCGAAGTCACGCGGGCTGAGCGCCCCCCATGCGAGAATGTCGGCCCCGGCACAAAACGCCTTGCACGGTGCGGCCGTCACAACAACGGCGCGCACGGAGGGATCCCGCTCGACCGCGCCCAGATGCGCGTCCAGTGCATCGAGCATATCGCGGGTGAACGCGTTGAGTTTGTCGGGATTGTCCAGTCGCAACTCGAACACCGCCCCGTGCTGAATCAGATGAACGCGGCTCACAGGGCCAACTCCATGGGCGCTTCCGAGAGCAGGGCTTTGGGCATCTGCACCGCATTCTCCGCCACGCGCACGCGGCCGTGCGATGCCTCAACGATATCACGCTCGGCATTGATGCCCGGCATGATCTCCGTCGCGAGGAGGCCCTGATCCGTCAGTCGGATCACGCAGCGCTCCGTGACATACAGGATGTCCTGCCCGGTTTCACGCGCACGGCGGCCAGAAAAGGTGACGTGCTCGACGCGATCCACCATTTTGGTGAATTTGCCCGGGCGCTTGACCGTCAAACTGTTTTCGGTGAGCGCAAGATCGGCGCCGGCCTCGAAATAGCCCGAAAACACGATGCGTCGGCCATGCGCGGTGATATCCACGAAACCGCCGCACCCGGCAGTGAGATAGGGCTTTTTGCCAAGCTTGGAGACATTGACATTGCCGTCCGTGTCAACCTCCAGGAAAGACAGGAAAGACAGGTCAAATCCGCCGCCCTGAAAATAGGTGAATTGTTGAGGCGACGGCACGTAAGCGTCGGCATTGGAGGCGCATCCAAAGGCAAAACCGGTGAGCGGCATGCCCCCCGCGGCCCCTTGTTCGATCGCCCATGTCACGGCCTGCGGTTCACCGGCCTCCAGCAGAATCCGGGGCACCTGCGCCGATATGCCAAAACCGAGATTGGCCGTCATGCCGCGACGCAGTTCCATCGCCGCACGTCTGGCCATGACCTTTTCAACCCCGTGCTCCGCAAGGCTGAAACTGTCCCAGGGCCGCATGATCTCGCCAGAGATGGCCGGGTCGTAAGAGGTCTCCGTGGTCTGCCGTTGATCGGGATCCACCACGATCAGATCCACAAGATGCCCCGGAACACGCACATCATGGGGGCGCAAGGATCCAGACGCGGTTACGCGCTTCACCTGAGCAATCACGAGCCCCCCATGGTTGCGCACGGCAATCGCCTGCTCCAACCCGCCAAGATAGGCCCCCTCATGCTCATAGGTCAGGTTTCCGCGTTCGTCTGCGGTGGTGGCGCGGATGATCGCGACCTCGGGAACGATGTTCGGAAAATGCAGCCAGGTTTCGCCGTGCATCTCGTGGCGATGCACGATGGGGCGCTCTTCTGCGCGCGCATTCATGGCGCAGCCCTCGCGGATCGGATCCACGAATGTGTCCAGCCCAACCTGGGTCAGCACGCCGGGCCGCCGCGCGGCCACATCGCGGTGCATGTCAAAAAGGATCCCGGACGGCACGTTATAGGCCGCAACGCGGTCTTCGGTGAGCATCTTCCAGATTTCGGGCATGGGCAGAGAAGACGGCCCGGAGGGGTAGCTTCCCGCGATGATCGTGGCAAGCAAACCGTCTTTTGCAAGATGGTCGATCCCCTTGATGCCATACATATCGCCCGCCGCAATCGGATGTAGCGTAGTCAGGTTGCGGGGATGCCCTTCCAAGTCAAACCGCTGGCCTATGGCTTCGAGCACCTTGTCAGGACACCCGAGCCCCGAGGAAGACGATACGGTCACAACGGCACCATCCGCGATTTGCGCGACAGCCTCTGCAGGGGTGACGACCTTTGACATCAGCGCCCCCCGTAATCGACGACGACCTCGCGCCCGGTCTCGGCGGCTTCCTTCACCGCAAGAGCGACCGCAAGGGATTTGATCCCGTCAACCCCGTCGGCCGACGGACGCCCCTGCCCGCGCGTGGCAGCATAGTACAACCCAAGCGAACGCACGTAGAGGTTATGCGCATCAAAGGCGATCGGTCGAGGGCCGTCGGCATCCGTCAGCGTGATCTCTCCAACGGGTCTTTGGGTCATCACGTCGCGCGCAACGATCGACCCGCGAGTGCCGTGCACCTCGAAGCCGGTCCTGGCAAAAGCATGGGTAAAGCTTTCATGGGTCATGACCATGGCGCCGGACGGCATCGTCCATACCGACATCACGCTGTCTTCCACCCCCTCGCCGAGGCCTGACGCAGTGGCCTTGGCCACCACGGAGACCGGGTCTTCGTCAAGGTGAAAGCGCACGGTGTCGGCATCATGGACGACGATATCGGGAATCACGCCACCGCCGGCCTCGGGATTGTCGATGCGCCAGCCCTGCAAATCCTGTGGCAATTGAACGGCGTGGAAGACCCGGATGGACAGCACGTCACCAACCGCCCCTTTTTGGATCTGTTCGCGAATCGCGAGATGTGTCCCGGCGTTCCGGAGATGGTGGTTGGTTGCGAACACGACGCCTGCGTCTTCTGCGGCTGTGACCATCTCATTGGCATCGGACACCGACATGGCGAGGGGCTTTTCACAAAGCACGTGCTTGCCTGCCGCGATGCATGCAAGCGCCTGCGCATGGTGTTTTTCATTCGTCGTGGAGATGTAAACGGCATCGCAAGGCGCCCCGGACAACAGCGCATCGAGATCCGTATAGCTTTGCGCAACCCCGTGGGTCTGTGCGTATTCTGCGCCGCGCTCGGCGCTGGATGAAAGGACCGCAGTGATCTCTGCCCCGTCCTGTGCGCGGATTGCGTCGATCATATAGCTTGATGCAATCCGGCTCGCTCCGATCAATGCCCAGCGCATGCGTGACCAACCTTTCGCTCATAGGTCCATCTGCGACGTGATTCTCGCCCGAAATTGGACCGTTCCAAATTATGCACACAGCGATACTGGATCGTTCCAAATTCGTCAACAGAAATCGAAGTTGCTGGCGCGCAGTCCGCTGCGGTCGCGTTCACAGGAGCGTCGCGTCGTGCAGGGGGTCAGCCTTCTGTCGAAGGCGCCTGCACGTAGCGAAGATGACCCGTCTTGAGCCAGATCTCGGCCCCTTCCGGCCCCGCTGTGGCAAAGAGTGGCGCACCCTCGGGCAAGCGCAGCCAGCCACGCGGGCCAAGCGTGTCGCCGTCCATCTCAAGAGACCCGTCGATCACGAGACACTCGATGCCACCGGGCGCAGAAACGGCCAGGGTCGCGCCCGGATCCGCCTCGGTATAGGTTACGGTCTCGCGTGCATCTTCGAACAAGGTCTTCTGAAACAGACCCGCACCGGTTTCTTCGAGGTCTTCGGTCATGTCGGTGCGCATCTGGTGGCGATCTTCCGGATCGAACTGCCAGAGCTTCACGAAGATGGTGCAGCCCTCTTGGGAATGGGGCGTGTGACGCGAGGTCGGCGGGTTGCGCACATAGGTCCCTGCCGGGTAGTCGCCATGCTCGTCCTGAAAGACCCCCTCCAGCACGATGAATTCCTCGCCACCCCCGTGGGTATGCGCGTCGAACGCGTGGCCCGGTTTGAAACGCACGATGGATGTCGCCCGGGCGACCTCGCCTCCGATCCGATCGAGCATGCGGCGCTCAACCCCGGCAGCGGGCGATCCGTGCCAGGCCAACGTATCGGTGGCCAACAATACCGGCTTTGTGAAATCTGCGTTTAGTTCCATGTCGGACACCCTTCCATCGCACGATCCACAAACTAGAACCGTGTCTTGGGGGCATCAAGGATCATAGCATGATGGCCCGGCGCATCAGGTCCAGCCCAAGTAGAAAGAACACCCAGATCAGCGCCTTGCGGAAGCCTTCTGGATTGAGCCTGCGCCGCAGCGTTTCACCAACCGTGAACCCAAGCAACGTCGGCACCAAAAGCGCCGCAGAGAGCGCAAAGACCGGGCCCGAAGCCAAGCCGAGCGCGGCATAGCTGCCCAGGAGCGGCACGCTTCCCGCAGCGATCAGGAAGCCGGACGCCCGGATGAACTCTTCGGTTTCGACCCTGCGGGCAGACAGATACATCGCCAAGGGGGCTCCCCATCCGCCGGTCAGTCCGCCGATGACGCCGACAATGATTGCCGTGACAACCTCCGTGATCCGCAGCAGGCGCGGAGGGATCTCTGGCACCATCCGCTTCCAGCTTGCCCCGGCAAAAATCAGCAACGCGATGCTCAGCATTGCAAGCAGGAGCCGGTCTGAGGCTTCGCGAGTCAGGTAGACCGTCAATCCGACCGTCACCATCAACGCGACGGCAAACCGCCAATGGCGGCGCATGACGCCCATCATATCGCCACCGCGTATCATCTGCCAAAGGTTGCTCATCAGCATCGGCACGAGGATCAGGGACAAGGCAAGCCGTGGCTCCATGCCAAAGGTCAAAAGCCCCATGGCGACGGTCGGCAGCCCAAGGCCCACGAAGCCTTTGACAATTCCGGCCGCAAACAGCGCGACGGCTCCGTAGTTCAGCAATGACATGACATCCATGCGATCTGCCTTAGGGCCTAAGCACGGCGAGGTATAGATCGGACGGCACAACCGACCGACGGATTATCACGCGGCGCACCACGTGGGAGGCGGTTTCGACTGCGCAGCGCGTGACTGTCGCTTTTGCGGTGTTGGTCAGAATGCGTTTGCCAATGCCACGCTCGCCGGACCAAGATCGGCTCACGCAAAGCCGTCACCGGATGAAAAAGCCGACCCCCACCGGCTTTGCAACGACGCCCAGAGAAGGACCACGAAACATGCGCAACCCGTTCGAACCCGGGCAGCCAAAACCCAAAACCGAGGATGGTCTCTTTTCGCGCCACGAGGTCGGCTTGGCCAATCGCAATTCGGGCGCCCTGCTGGAAACCCTGACGCGCGATATCACGCCAACAGGCACCCACTACCTGCTAACACATTTCGACGTCCCCATGATTGACGAAACCACGCATAGGCTGTGCTTCGAGGGGGCATTTGAAGCGCCGTTTTCCCTCGACATGGACGAGATCCGCGGCTTGCCCGTGCAGAGCATGCCCGTCACCCTTGAATGCGCGGGCAACGGTCGGTCCAACATGTCGCCGCGCAGCCATTCCATGCCATGGCATTACGAGGCTGTCGGAACATCGGAATGGACCGGGACACCGTTGGCGCCGCTGATCACGCGCGCCAAACCCCTGAACGGTGTCGTCGATTTCGCCTTCCTTGGCGCTGATGCAGGCTTTGACAAAGGCGTTCCGCATGCGTTTGGCCGCAGCCTGACACCGGAGGAGATCGATGCGCTTGACGTCCTGTTGGTCTGGGGCATGAACGGCGCGCCGCTTTTGCCCCAGCATGGCGCGCCGCTGCGCATCATCGTTCCGGGATGGTATGGCATGGCGAGCGTGAAGTGGCTCACCACGATCCGGGCCCTCACCGAACGGTATGACGGGTTTCAGCAGGTTCAGACCTATCGCTTCCGCAAGCACGAGAATGATCCGGGCGAACCCGTAAACGCGATCCGCGTGAAATCGCTTCTGGTGCCGCCGGGTGTGCCGGACTGGATCACGCGCGAACGCTGGCTGCGCGAGGGTCCTGTGACGCTGCAAGGCCGCGCGTGGTCCGGAAACGGGGTGCCGATTACGCGGGTCGAGGTCTTGCTCGATGAGACATGGCAAGAGGCACATCTGACTCCCCCGGTTGGCCGTTACGCCTGGACCGGCTGGACGATTGAGTGGGCCGCGCGTCCGGGCCGCCATATGATCGCCTGCCGCGCAACCGATGCCAATGGGGCAACCCAACCGCTCGAAGCGCCGTTCGACATGGCGGGGTTTGCCAATAACGTCGTGCACCGGGTTACGGTGCATGTAGCCGAAAGGACATGACATGAAAGACGGCCAAGGCGCGGCGCGCGGCGCCGATTTGCTTTGCTCCGCTTTGGAGAGCGAAGGGGTTGAAACCATATTTGCGCTCTCTGGCAACCAGATCATGCCGGTGTTCGATGCAGCTTTGGACACGGGGCTGCGGTTGATCCACACGCGCCACGAGGCCGCCGCGGCATATGCTGCGGAAGCCCACGCACAGATCACCGGCGGGCTTGGGGTCGCGCTGGTGACAGCCGGCGCGGGTCTGGCGAACGCTTTGGCCCCCTTGTTGACCGCACGCGCATCGCAGACACCGCTTCTGCTTCTGTCAGGCGACAGCCCGCGCGCCGGAGATGGCACCGGCACTTTTCAGGAAATGGATCAGGTCGGATTGACGCAAAGCCTTACGAAACGGTCCTATCGCCTGCGTTCGGCGGATGAGATTCCGCGTGTGCTGGCGGAATTGGCGGGGGTCGCACAGTCGGGCACGCCCGGCCCGGTTCATCTCGCTCTGCCCGATGATATTTTGCGCCAGACTGTGCAGGATCCGCTGCCCCCCGTAGCCCGTGCGACAACGCCCGCACCGGATATCGGCGTTTTAACCGCTGCGGTGCGCAATGCGACGCGTCCCCTGATCCTGCTCGGTCCCCATTTGTCTGAAAGCCGCGCACCCGGTTTGCGCAAAGCGCTTCGCGAGGCGACAGGAGCCCCGGTCCTTTGCCTCGAAAGCCCGCGCGGGCTGCGTGATCCGGCGCTTGGTGCGTGGAAACAGGCGATGGCGCAGGCGGATCTGATCTTGTCCATTGGCAAGCCGGTGGATTTCACTCAGGGATTTGGCACTGCCGCGGTGGCGCCACAGGCGTCCTGGCATGTCATCACAGAAGACACCGAGGACGCGAGCCGGGCCGAAGTGAACCTGTCTGACCGGCTCGAAACGCTGACCATTGCGGACCCGGGCGTCACGGCCCGCGCGTTTGCATCACATCCGGCGCGAGGCTCCACAGCATCCGAGTGGTTGGCTCAGGTTGACGCCCTTGTGGCCAAACGCCCCGAGCGAGGGGGCAACGGGCTTACTTCACAGTCCCTCTGCGACGCCGTGCAAGGGCGGATCGCCCTCGTCCGTGAGCCAGTATTGATCTGTGATGGCGGAGAATTCGGTCAGTGGGCGCAGTCTGTCTGTCATGCACCGACTCGGATCGTGAATGGTGTATCCGGCGCGATTGGGGGCAGCATCGGATATGCCATTGGCGCACGCGCGGCGCGGCCAAACGCGACGATCTATGCGCTGATGGGCGATGGCACCGCGGGCTTCCATCTTTCGGAATTCGAGACAGCCGCGCGCGAGGCCCTGCCGTTTGTTGCGGTCATCGGGAATGATAATCGGTGGAATGCCGAACATCTCATACAAGCCCGAGACTATGGCACCGATCGGACTCATGGATGCCAGCTGAGCGACGCACGTTACGATGAGGCTGTGTGCGCCTTGGGGGGCTTTGGGGCTTATGTCGAGCGGCTTGATGACCTCGAGCCCGCACTCCGCGCAGCGGAAGCGTCAGGCTTGCCGGCCTGCGTCAATGTGAAGATCGACGGATTGGCGGCACCGGACCCCTGACCAGCCCCCTGACCGGAGCAACCGGTTTGGCCGAAGTCACAAACCGTGTAACCTCATCGCTCTCTGCGTTGCGGGACGCGCCTTCACAGTCTCGAAAAGGGTGTGAAGCTTGGGATAGGCGTCGAGGGATACCCCGCCAGCCTGTATCCAGCGGCAGGCCTGAAAGACGTATGGGTCACAAAAGGAATACGCGTCCCCCAACGCGTACGGACCGAGAATGCCGTGATCCTCAAGGTAACGCGCACCATCAGCGAGGTTTTGGGGAACCTTGACTTTCATACCTTCGATGATCGCGGGATCGTCGCTCCACCGGGTGCCACGCTGCTGATGCGCAAATGCAATATGAACCGTGGTTGCGATATAGACACAGAGGGCCATGGCCTGAGCGAATGCAAAAGGATCGTCCGGAGCGAGCTCTTTGGCATGCGTTCTCGCCAACCAAGACAAGATGGCAGGGTTCTCGGTGAGCACGCCCCGGTCGGTTTCCAATGCAGGCAAACGGCCCTTCGGGTTCACCGCAAGAAAATCGGGAGCTTGATGGGCCGCCTTGGGGATCGGCACTTCATGCGGGGTGTAGGCGCAACCGACTTCTTCAAGCAGAACATGAACGGCCAACGCGCCCGACCCTTTGGAATAGTGAAAAATCATTGCTTTACCTCAATCCATTTCTCGACCAGGGCTGTCGGTCTCTATCGTTCAACGCGGCGCGACGCTCCCCCGCTTTTGGCAATGATATGGCACAAACGCCATCCTGGCCATGTGCCGCTGCGAGACCTTGCAAGCGGCGGGATGAGCCGGCTCCGATAGTCGCCAGCGCGCCAGGGGTCGCGGCATGTGCCAGGCCCCATCGAAAGCTGCGGCACTGTTCGGCGTATCCGCCGTTTGGTGGGACGCGACACTGACTTTGGCGTGAAAAATGCAGGCCCGCCCCATTCGAACCGAAAAGCGTAACCGCATCGTGCCGTCTGGCAAGCGTGCAGCCCTGGCCGGCAGACGTTCCCTCGCAAACCGTTTTCGTAACATGATCCGGTTCGTCATGCCGGGTAGCGGGCGATTGTGCGTGCCAGACCTTCCGACAACGGGATTTTCGGAGCCCATCGGAACAGCTCTTTTGCGCGGGAAACATCCAGCACGATATCCCCGACGACCGACGGAGCATGCACATCTACGGTTCTTATCTGACGCCCGGTTTGATGCTCAATCTCTGAAATCAGTTCGAGGATGCTGGTTCCAACGCCACTGCCCAAATGCACGATATCAATCGCTTCAGAGCGCTTCCGCCTGAGAATGGCATGGATCCCCTCCACCATGTCGTCGACATGCAAGAAATCGCGTTTCGCCTTGCCGCCGTTCTGGATGGTGAAAGGCTTCCCGCTGCGCGCCGCCTCGATCAGCATGGACACAACACCGCGCCCGCCAGTCTGTAACTGTGCACCGAATGGGTTGGACAGTCGCAGGATGGTCAATGGAAAGCCGTGGCGCAGGGCAAGGTGAGAGAGCTGCGCCTCCACCGTGAGCTTTTGCAGGGCATAGTGCGTTTTCGGCGCTGTCTGGTGTGTTTCGGAGATGGGTAACTCGGGCGCATCGCCGTAGATCGCTCCGCCACTGGAGATATACACGAAATGCCCCAACCACCCCGCATCCAGCAGTCGTGTGACGAAAGACACCTGGGGGCGTATGGTCTGCTGCCAAAGATCGTCCAGGTCGTGAAACGGCTCTCGTGGGCTGGACAGTCCAGCAAAGTGAATAATCGCAGCACCTCTGTCAATCTCACGCGCCCAATCGGCGTCCAGAAGGTTGGGGCGTGTGAGATTGGTCAGACGGTCGTTGCCAAGCGGCCCGCGCCGCGAAACGCCAATCGCGTCAAGGCCCGTGACGCGATCCAAAACCTGTAAGGTTTCAAAGCCCAAGACGCCCGTCGTGCCAGTAACGATCACCTGCATAGCGTTTTCAGCCCGCACCTCGTTTGCATTATCGAAGATCAGGATAGACCGGACTTGTCAATGGAGTGGCGTTTTCCTGTAAAGCTTTGGATTTGTATCGGCCAAGCCTTACCGTTAGTGGCAGTGCGCTCGTCCCACCCCAATGGCTTGAGCCCTTTTGGGGTCTCCCAATCTGGCGGAGAATATGTCGGATATTTCTGCCATTTTTGAGTTTTGGACTTTATCTGTAACAGGTCTCGCTGACATCGAATACCCGACTGGCCAGCGCGACCCTGACGCCCATCACCGCCATCGTTTTCACGGCCAACTCCCGGCGTTGAGCTGGCCGCGTCACTTTTTTCCCAGTGCCGCTTTGAGCAGATCATTCTGCATTCTGACGCAAGCATAGATGCGCTTCAGGCGGCAGTTCTTCTCCGCCATCGCCGTCTTCTCGCTGATGACGCTGGCGTCAATCCCGCCATGCTTCGCCCGCCATTTGTACAGAGTCGGACTGCGCATGCCGTGCTCGCGACACAGCTCGGCAGCAGGCATAACGCCCTCCATATGGTGCAGCACACCCATGATCTGAGCTTTTGTGAAATGTGTCCTCTTCATCGGAATCTCCCCGTTCATTCCGCCGAGAAAACTCTACTTCCGCATCTCTTTCAGATCCGAGGGACTACCCGCTGCCCAGTGTTTTTGTTGAACCCCAGAAGCCTTGCAGCGGTGCGATAGCCGACAGGCGGTTCTTCTTCGATCAACGCTTTTGGGCCTAACAAATTTGTCGTCCAGTTTGGGCCGAGGCTTCGTAGATTTTTAGTAGACCGTGCGGCGCGGAACACTAAACCGGGCGCACAGCTTGGAGATAGGTTCATTGTCACCGGCAGCGAGAAGGCCTTCATGAAGCGTCCGGATCAATTGTCATCCTCCCGCCCCATGAGTGCCGGCAACTTTTTTTGTGCTCTGACGTCCAGCACGGCCTCATCATGGGCTTCTTGCAATTCGCGGAACTGCTTCTCCTACTGCTGGCGCACATCAAGCGGGTTGGCCTTCAGGGCATCCTACATACCCTTGCGCGCATCATCGTTTCAGTTCTTTTTTCGCTGATGGTGCCTGAACTTCAAGACGGGCTGGCCACAGCCATTGTCGTCTTGCCGTAAATGATCTCAATGACGAGGCGCGGATTACCCGTTCGCCACCAATCTCCTGATACCGTTTTCCACTGGTCCGCTCCTCGCTGTGCTTTCCCCCTTGCAGCATGAGCAAGGTTTCATCGGGTCGTTGCAATAAACGCGGCTTGAGCACAAAACACCCGATGGTTTCTCTGCGAAGCAGAAGGCAAGTGGGGTTTCAGGTCACTGAGTTTGCATAAATGCAGGATTATCGCGACGAGCGGCAATCAATCGATCCTCTCTTGCAAGGAGGCCGCGAAGCGCCTTCAGACATCGGTACGGATGATCTTCCAACAAGGCTTCGGTCGCCTGGTTGAGCAAGCTTCGACTGTCATAATCGGTGAAAACGCGGCTCAACTCCTCAATTTCTCGCAATAATCTCGTCTGATGCCCGGCCCCTGAAGTATCACCTGTCAACATCAGTTGGGCCGAGTAGCAAACGCGGCGAACTGGGGTCGTTGCTTCATCAGGATGAATGGCATCACGAAGTCGAAGAATATTCGCATTTGGAGTGACAATAGACAATCTACTGCGGCGGTCGCCATTTTCAATGACCGCACCATTTATCAATACCCTTTCTCGCGGCCCCAACTTTAATACCAAGCCAGTCATCTAGTGGTTCCTTTTCCCGATAGTCCGCGCAAAATAGCAGAATTGATATCCAATAGTGGACGGACAGAGGCTCCATCAAGCAAAACCTTTCGGGTATATACTTGAACAAATTCAGACAGATAGAAAATTCTTGCCCGAAGTTCTTGCGGAAGCCGATTATTCTCATTGGCTACGTCAACAGCCAAAGTCGTCCATACCCGTTGATTATCGGACAATGCCTCCACCAAATCCGAATATTTCAAAGCACCAGCCTCAGCGGAGGCCTTAATCCTATGAGTAACTTTCGCAATAAGCAGATACTCTGTGCTACGATCTGTCCTCGTTGTTTGGACGGCTTGACCGTAGGCCTGTCTTGCCAGACTTGAACTATTCACAATGATACCCAATATGATCGACCGAAGATAATGACCGAAGACCCAGCAGGGCCCTCGGTCAAAGATCTATTACCGGAAGAGAGAAAGAAGGGACTGAGGCGCCTGGTTTGCGATCGAAAGTGCCTGAACCCCAAGCTGCTGCTGCACCTGCAGAGCCTGCAATCGAGCAGAAGCCTCTTCCATATCGGCATCAACAAGCGTACCGATACCCGACTTCAGGGCATCAGTGAGCCCCGAGATAAACTCGGATTGCGTTTCGATCCGGCCTTGGGCTGAACCGAACTGCGCTGCCGAGTCGATGGAAATCTGGATCAGCCCTTCAATTTCATCGAGCGCCGAGTCAGCACCTGCATCCGTTGTCACATCGATATCGGTCAAAGCCTCAAGCCGCCCACCGATTGTGGTATCGTCTGCGTCAAACTGTTCCGCATTGACAGAAAACGTATCGGCCGCTTGATCATCAAATCCTTCGATTACAAGGCTAAAACCATCATCGCCAACTCTGGCCTGAATTTTTCCAGAACCCTCGCCAACAAGTTCGGAGCCGAGCGTCTCCTTTGCATACTTGTTGAATGCGTTAGCGAGGCCAGTGGCTACATCATTCGCCGTATCACCGTCACGCGCAACATAGGTGACATCCCCGTCCGCTGTGTTGAAACCTGCTGGAACCTGTCCACCCGAGGCGGAGATCACGATTTGAAAACCGGTACCGGCTTCTACGGCGTCATCAGCACTAAAATTCGCCAGAGACGGTGCGGTCGCTGCCGCTTCCGATCCGATATTGATCGTCAGGGACGCGTTGGCGCCGGTGTTGACGGCCGTTACTGCCTGTGCGGCAGTTGTACCGAATGCAAACAAGTCTGCGTTCGTAGCAGGGCTTGTACCTGTGTAGTCAATGGAAGACGCCCCTGTCCCCAGATCCTGCTTACCGACCGTAATATCGCTTGCAGCAACACCGTCAGCAGAGCGATCCAAGGAAGCAAGTACGTTGACCGAACCGGAACCAGCGGCGGTTTCCGTGTTTGACAAGAGGTTAAGACCGTTGAACTGCGCGGCACCGACAACCGCACCAATTTGATCGCGAAGCGCCGATATATCAGTTTGGATCTTGGCGCGATCAACGTTTTCCTCTTGAGCTGCAACAACCTTTCCTTTGATCTCAGTCAGCAACTCAGTCACTGTCTCTGCTGCTTGGCGTGCAACTGTGACAGTTGATTGTCCCAAATTAAGGCTGTCGGAGATCCCTTTGAAGCCTTTGACATCTGCTTCCATAGTTTTCGAGATCGCCCAGACCGCGGCGTTGTCTTTAGCATTCGCTACGTTCTTGCCGGTAGAAATCTGAGATTGAGTTTCGGCAAGATTGGAGTTGATGGATCGAAGTGTTTGCAGCGCCACCATCGCGCCGTTGTTGGTCAGAATACTGGACATTTTAGTTTCCTAGATTTTTCTTGATGATTTTACATCAACTGGTCAAACCGTTTCCGGTCATGTCAACGCCTTCTGACGGCTACAGACAAAAATGCCTGCACAAACTTTCTGTGGTGTGTGCACCATGAGCCATGGTTGCTAAAGGAAGCCTAACAAAAGCAGAGAAGATCATATGATTTAACAAATATTTGAGTTATCCCGAACGAGCACCAATGCAAATCTCGAAAAATCAGCAATAGCCTTGGCTCTGGACCCCCCAAAGGCTCAACAAGATCGAATTCAGATAAAATTAATACTGACCTGCCCCCAAGGTCATCCCTCACTCATGATGAGTGTCTGCGGGTCTTTGCACTTTTCCCCAACCTTGGACCGCCGGAAGCTGGATTTTTCCGGCTTCTTCACGGCGACGGGCTGGTGACGTCATCGGGATAATGTATGGGAATAAGCACGTTGTATCCGATCGCGCTGCGGGGTCTGCCCTCGTTGTAGTTCCTACGTCGATCCCGCAGCTTGTCCCGCGCATCCGCAAGGCTGATGAACCAGTGCGCGTTCAAACACTCCGCCCTCAGCATGCTTCTGAAGGCTTCGATGACCCGTTGTCCGCAGGTTTGCCGGGCCTTGAGAGGTCGAGCGTGACGTCGTTGGTATAGGCCCAGAGATCAAGGTCACGGGAGACGAACTCTGGGCCATAACACCTTTGGAATGACGTTGATTTAGAGGCTATGATTGCCTGCGCAGCCATCAAAAAGCGCAGCAGGTGATCATAGCCGGGTCTCGGGTCCCTACAGTGGTTT